>CALAKO010000221.1 GCA_937922955.1 uncultured Peptococcaceae bacterium
ATGTTCATTTGTGCCTGGCCTTCCTGGCGCATCATTTGGGTGTAGATGCGCATGCCGCGGGAGATGGCTGGGCTGTCGTCTTCGCCGAGCATGTCCTGCAGCTGGTCAACGTTGTAAAATGTGTCGCAGTAAATGCTGAGGCGCTGGTTGAGTCGGCGAATGCGCAAATATTGTTTGGCTTGGTGATAGTTGGCCAGTGGGCTGAAGAATTCGAAGAGATAACGGCTGGTTTTGCAAAGGGCACGCAGACGTTCGATGGACTGCAGATCGGTGAAGTCGGTGTCAAGCACCGCCTTTTCGACTAAGTGGTAGCGGCTGGCAAACTGTTCACGAGCCAGCTGTTCGAGTGGCGCGGTTTCGTTGGCGGTCATGAGGACAGCGATGGTTTGATGCAGCGCTTCGTTGTAGTCTTCTTCGTTGTCTTCTCGGCTGAGATGGTCGCAAAGGTCCATGACGGCGCTGTTTTGCTCAATGATCATGGCGTCAGCAAGAGGGAAGAGCTCGAGCTTGCGAGAATTGTGGATGGTTTTTAAGATGGCGTTGATGCCACGCAGCTCTTCCAGGTCGTCGTAAAGAGACAGGTAGAGACGTTCCGCTTTATGGAATGGCTTGGCTTCGCAGTAGGGTTCAATGAACTGAAGAAGCGCGTACTGGGTGCGCAGGGCGATACGCAGCCGGCTGAGTGCATCGTTATCGTCTGGATCTGAGAGAAAGGTGTCGCGTGTTTTGATAATTTGTTTGTGCTGATCTTGAATCAGCGTGCTGATGCTGACGCCAAGCGGCACGCTGAAGAGATCCAGATTTTTCATTTGTTCAAAATCGATGTTGTTGATGCGTATGGCTTGTTCTGGCTGGTTTGGTGGTAAGTAGAGCATTTCACCGCAGCCTTTTTTGAAATGGACATCGAGTCCGGTCATTTCACGGACCCAATCGCTAAGGTAAGGTTCGTGGCCGACAACGACAACGGTTTCGCCGTGGTCGTGATTGGCGATGGCGTTGCAGAACGCTTCGAAGTCGCCTTCTTCAAGAAATGGCTGAATGACTGGTGCGGTATTTGGCATGTAGCGGCAGAGCACTTCGGCTGTTTGCAGCGCGCGGATTTTTGGTGATGTCCAAACTTCACAGTGTGTTTTTGCGTTGAGATAGCGCGCCAAGGATGGATAGGCATTTTCCAGTCGTTCTTTTCCAGATGCTGTTAAGGCGCGATGAAAGTCACTTTCGGCGATGGCAGCATCTTCTGCCTGGCCGTGACGGATTAAGATCAAACGCATGTAATTTTCCTCTTTTCTGTTGATCGCTGGTAAGCGATGGATTTTTTGCTTTCAGTATAGCATTTTTATGGCAAAAAGAGATATAAAATGCGGGAATAGCAAGTATTGCATTTGTTTTGTGATTATTATAATAAATTTATAGCTAGTATAAGATGATGTATTTGTGCTTTGTCTGATTTTTTGCTATACTAAGTCATTGGACAGGAACGTTGTGTCAAAAGCTGTTAGGACACATCGAAATGAATTCTTCATACATTTGATAAGTGCTTTGGCAAAGGAGACATGCTCGTTCTGCTTGCAAGAAAATTTTCTAGAATAAGGAAGGTGTCCTATGAAAATTCATTTATTTACCCAGTGTATGGTGGATATGTTCTATCCACAGGTTGGTATCGCTGCCGTTGAAGTGCTTGAACGTCTCGGCTGTGAGATTGTTGTTCCAAAGAAACAGGTTTGCTGTGGTCAGCCTCTGATCAACTCCGGTTACATCAAGGCTTCTAAGGCTTCTATTAAGAATACCATCGAAGCATTTGAAGATGCTGAAACCATCGTCAGCCTTTCCGGCTCCTGCGCATTTGCAATGAAGCATGAATATATGAAGCTTCTTGCTGATGAACCACAGTGGGCTATTCGTGCTCAGCGTGTAGCCGATCGCCTTTATGAATTCACCGATTTTATCGTTAATGTTCTTGGTGTGACTGATGTTGGTGCAACGCTTAATAAAAAAGTAACATTCCATAAATCCTGCCACGCAACTCGTTTGCTTGGTGTTAAGGAACAACCGCTGATTCTTTTGCAGAATGTTCGCGGCCTTGAATATGTTGAAATGGAAAAGGCCGATCGTTGCTGCGGTTTCGGGGGTACTTTCTCTGTAAAACAGCCTGATATTTCCGAACAGATCGTTGCTGAAAAAGCACAGACTGTTATTGACAGCGGTGCAGACATTCTCTGCGGTGCTGACCAGGCTTGCCTTATGAATATTGCAGGTCGTCTTGATCGTATGCGCGACAGAGGCGAACTGACCCGTGACATTCGTGTTATGCATATTGCTGAAATTCTCAATTGCCGCTAAAGAAGAGGGGGAAAAAATATGGCAATTCTCTACAAATTAAACGGCAAAGACCAGACATTCCAGGAACGTGTCAAAGATTGTATCGCGGACGATTTTAAACATAATGCGATTACTACGGCAACGGATGTTTTCTACAACAACCGTTCCGCGCGTGTTGCAGAAGTCCCAGAATGGGAAGAACTTCGTGAAGAAGCGGCTCGCATTCGTAATCACGTGCTCGATAACCTCGATTACTATCTGGCTCAGTTTGCTGAAAACGCTGAAAAAGCTGGTTCTCATGTTTATTTTGCACAGACCGATAAGGAAGCTGTTCAGCAGGTTATCGAAATCTTTGAAAAACGCAATGCTAAGAAGATGGTTAAGAGTAAATCCATGGTGAGCGAAGAAATCGACATCAACCATGCACTCATCGATCACGGCATTGAAGTGTTCGAAACCGACTTGGCTGAAATTATTCTCCAGCTCAATAACTGGAACCCACCTAGCCACATCGTTGTACCTGCTTTGCATCTCGATCGTCATGCAATTCGTGACGTTTTTGCACAGTATGGCTACACTGGCGATGAAGACCCAACTCGTGAAACCAAGTTTATCCGTGGTTTCATCCGTGAAAAATTCCTCAATGCGGACGTTGGTATGACTGGCTGCAACTTTGGTGTTGCTGAAACCGGTACCTGCACCCTCGTTACCAACGAAGGGAATGGTCGTATGACCACGTCTGTACCAAACACCCAGATCATTCTCATGGGTATGGAACGTATCGTTCCAAGCTTCGAAGCACTGGATGTATTGGTGGCTCTGCTTGTTCGCAGTTCTGTTGGTTCTAAGATTACCTCTTACTTCTCCATGACCACCGGCCCTCGTAAAGCTGATGAAGTCGATGGTCCAGAAGAACAGCACATCATTATCGTGGATAATGGTCGTTCCAAAATTTTGGCCAGCGAATTCCGCGACATGCTGCGCTGCATCCGTTGCGGTGCCTGCCTGAACATTTGCCCAGTTTATCGTCACATCACTGGTCATGGTTATGGCTCCATCTATCCAGGTCCAATGGGTGTTGTTTTGACTCCGCTGCTCGTTGGCTATGAAAAAGCTGGCTCTCTGCCATGGGCTTCTACCCTTTGCGGTGCTTGCAGCGACCACTGCCCAGTTAAGATTCCTCTGCATGAACTCATCCTTCGTCATCGTCAGATTCTCGTTGAAGAATATGGTTATGGCAAAGGGATGCAGAACCTGGCCTTCAAGGCAGCTGGTACTGCTTTGGCTCACGATGGTCTGTTTGACCTCGGTACCAAGGTTGGTGCTCGCATGATGCCTCTCCTTGCAAAGGACCGCAAGTCCCTCAAGGAAAACATCAAGATTCCTGTGCTGAAGAACTGGACACAGTCTCGTGATATGGACACCTTGGCTAAGGAAAAGTTCAGAGACTGGTTCAAGAAACACGAAGCAGAAAAGAAAGGCGGGAAGTAATCTATGTTAAACGAACAGCATAAACAAGCATTTTTGCACAACGTTTCTCTCGCCCTGGGCCGTAACGAAGTGCCAAAATCCATTGAACCATACGATTTCACCAAAGGTCCACAGCATCATGTGATGAGCGAAGTGCAGACTCCTGAAGAAACTGTTGAACGTTTCAAAGTAGAATGCGAAAAGCTTTCCATTCAGTATACCGAATGCGCTCCTGCAGATGTGAAGAAAGTCATCATCGACGTTATCAAGAACTATGGCGGCGGTAAGATTGTTTGCCCATCCGTGCCACAGATGGAAGAATATGGCTTGGACAAGGCATTCGATGAAGCCAATGGCAAAGACGGTCTGGAATTTGTAAAATGGGACCCAACCAAGGGCCGTGAATACAACATCAATAACGCTCAGGATGCCAACATCGGGATCACCTTCCCTGCTATGGGTATTGCTGAAACGGCTACTCTCGTTCAGCCAATGACCTCTGGCTCTGGCCGTAGCGTTGGTTTGCTGCCAATCACCCACGTTGCTGTATTGCGCCGCAGCACCATTTATCGCCGCATGAGCGAAACCATGGTTGAATTGCGCAAGCAGTATCAGAACGATCCAGCTGGTTTCCCAAGCGCCATCGTTCATATTTCTGGCCCATCCTCCACAGCCGACATCGAACTCGTTCGTGTTGTTGGGGTACATGGTCCTGTAAACATCACTTACATCATCGTTAACGACTAATTTTTCGTGATGGATGTTCTGCGCTGTCTCTTTATGAGGCAGCGCATTTTTTATAAGAAAATAATAAACAGCAGCCATTTCCGAGGTGGAAGGGCTGCTGTTTATTTGCTGCTTATTTGTTGTAAAAGGCGGTCATGAGTTGCTGCATGGTAGCTTGGTCGCTAAGGCTGGCGCATTCACGGATGCTGTGCATAGCAAGCATAGGGCTGCCAAGATCGATGGCTTCGATGCCAGTGGTTGTTTCGGCCAGAGGGCCAATGGTGGAGCCGCCGCGCATGTCGGCGCGGTTAGTGAAACATTGTATTGGCAGATTTTCGTCGGCACAGAGGGCACGGATCATGGCTTCGCCGCGCGGTGTGGTGGCGTAGCTATGATTGGCCGCAAGTTTTAGAACAGGCCCACGGCCAAGGCGTGGCCGTAATACAGGATCGGCCTTTTCGCTGTAATTTGGATGTGCGGCGTGGGCTTGGTCGCAGCTGAGAATGATGCTTTGCGCCAGGAGTGCGTCCAGATCGGCATGCAGCGCCTGAGCGATGCGCGTCAGGAGACGGCTGAGATGCGGCGCAGAGGCGCCTTGGCGAGTGTGGCTGCCGATTTCTTCGTGCTGATAGCTGATAAAAAGAGCGATATCGTGCTGCGGCTGACTGTCGCCGAGGGCGTGGCAAGCGGCGTAGGCGTTGGCAAGGTTGTCGATGCGGGAAGCGGCGTAGAGATCGTCGTCATAGCCAAAGACGCTGGCTTTTTCAGCGCTGACAAGGTAGAGCTCCGTGGCGAGAAGATCCGCTTCGTCGATGCCGAGGTGTTCGGCCAGTCGTGTTTCCAAGCGTGGCGCATCTGCTTTGCCCCAGAGAGCAAGCAGTTCCTTTTGTGGATTAATCGCGTCGTCGCCACGTTTCATGTGGGCAGCGAGGGATGGAATGACAACCTGTTCCGGCAGGCAGACAAGATGGGCCTGCGGCACGGCCCAGTTGTCGCCACGGCTATAAACGCGCCCGGCAATAGCGAGCGGACGGTCGAACCAGGTGCCGAGAAGAGGGCCGCCGTAGACTTCAATATTGAGCAGGCTCAGCTCTTCGCGCACAAGGGTAGGCGATGGTTTTAGACGCAGTGCCGGAGAATCGTTGTGGGTGCCAATGATGCGAATGCCCGTTGGCGTTTCGTTTGGCAGCACAAAGGCGCAGGTGGTGCCATCGTTGCTGTCGATCAGATAGCGGCCGCCAGGGGCCAGCTGCCAGGCGTTGTTTTCTGACAGCAGCTGAAAGCCTTGTTCGATCAGAAAGCGGTGATGTTCTTTTGCCGCGTGATAAGGGGTAAGAGAGGCGTTCATGTATGAAAAAAAGGATTGTTGGTCCATGAGTGATCGTCCTTTCGTGGATAGTCTGGTATTAGCATACGCGTTTTTGTGCGAGGGCGCAAGCGCTTTGTTTCTTTTGCTGCATGGTGTATGATGGAGGCAGGAGGGATGGCTATGAGGACATGGACGCTGGATGGAAAAACGGTGCAGGTGTTTCCAAGTAAGACGCCAGGGCGGCCGCTGGTGTTGGTGAATACCTTTGCGGAAGCAGTTGCGCCTTTGTGCACGGCGTTGACGGATGCGCCGGATCATACGCTGGTGACGGTGACGGGCATGAACTGGGAAGACGACCTTTCGCCCTGGCCGGCAGCGGCTCTAGGGCGGCAGTCGTCGGCGTTTGCTGGCCATGCGGCGGAGTACCTTTGTTGGATGGAGAAGGAGCTGCTGCCGATGGTGGAAGCGGAGCTGACGGCACCGCCTTGCTGGCGTGGTTTGGCGGGCTATTCTTTGGCGGGACTGTTTGCGGTGTACACGCTTTATCGCAGTACGGCCTTTGAACGGGTGGCGAGTATGTCGGGATCGCTGTGGTTCGAAGGCTTTTGCGACTTTGCCTTGCAGGAAGAATTGGCGCAGCGGCCGCAGTGTGTGTATTTCTCGCTGGGAGACCGAGAAAAGAAAACGCGCCATCCGCTGATGCGCCAGGTAGAGGAGAACAGCCTCGCTGTGGCAGAGCGTTTTCGTGAGCTGGGCGTTGATACGCAGTTTTGTCTGGAGTCTGGCGGCCATTTTCAGGATGCTGCTGGCCGCACGGCGCGAGGCATTACCTGGCTGCTGGAACGCTGAATAGGACGCAATGTCAAGCTTTTGTGGAGATTTGGTAGCGGATTTGTCGTTTTTTTGTGGGATCGTTCCTTTTGCGCAACGAGCGTGGTAAAATGAGGATTAGAATGACATTGTTGACGAATCAGTGTAGAAATCACAAGGGAGTTGTAACAAAATGGAGACCGTGATCCTCAACAATGGTGTCGAGATGCCGCTGCTGGGTATTGGCACCAGCCAGCTCAGCGAGGAAGCCTGCGAGCGTACGGTTAAGGAGGCGCTTGCGGCAGGGTGCCGTTATGTGGACACCGCGCAGAGCTATCACAATGAAAGTGCTGTTGGACGAGCGGTGCGTCAAAGTGGCGTGCCGCGGCGTGAAGTATTCATTGCCACGAAGCTGGCCATTTCCAACGCTACTTACGAAAAAGCGAAAGAAAGCTGTAAACGTTCGCTGGACCGTTTAAGTGTCAGTTACGTGGATTTGCTGCTTTTGCAGTATCCATATAACGATGTGTTTGGTGCTTGGCGAGCTCTTGTTGAGCTGCGTGAAGAAGGATTGGTGCAAGCCATTGGCGTGTGCAATTTTGCTGCTGATCGTCTCACTGATCTGGTGCTTCATGTCAAAGAACGGCCTCAGGTGGCGCAGTTTGAACGACATCCTTACTACCAGCGGCCGAATTTGATGGAATATTTGAATCGGCAGGATATTCAGGGGGTGGCTCGCCGACCTTTTGGCAATGAGTCATCGATGCTTTTACAAGATGCCACCGTTGCGCGCATAGCCTATGCGCATGGGGTGGAGGCACGGCAGATTTTGATGCGCTGGCAAACACAGCGCCAGGTAGTCGTGGTGCCAAACAGCCTAGATACCCAGTGGCTTTCAGACCCGTTGGCGAATTTTGATTTGGTGTTGTCTGATGAAGAAATGGCAGCCATTGATGCTCTTGAGAGAGATGAAAGCACCATTTCGCCGGAAGAGATGACGCCAGATTGGATCGAAAAACTTTGTCGAGGATAATAGGAAAATATCCTTTTTCACTTGTGGGGAGCATCTTCAGTGAGGAAGGATGTTTTCATTTTTTTGCAGAAACGAATGGGCCGGACGGCCAAAGGAAGGAGTGTATCAGTGACGAGAAAACAGTATTTGCAAGTTTTTGTGCCACTGGCGATTGTTGCGATGGTGGCAGGGATTTGGGTGCTGAAACAACAGCAGCCGGATCTTGGCGTACGTTTCAGCAGCACTGACCAGGCATCTCTGCCATTCAATCTTCAGGATGCCGATTTTTCTCTGAAGGCCGAAGGCGCAGTGGATGTGGAAGAGCTGTCGTCTTATCATCTGCCAATGATTATCGACTATGGTTTCGAAAGTTGCAGTCCCTGCAAACGAATGGCTGCAGATTTGGAAACCATCAACGAAGAATACTTTGGCAAAGCGTTCATTAAATTTGTGGACGTGAACGAATTTCCGACGGCTGACGATGACGTGCCAGTGCTGGTTTTCCCGACGCAGCTTTTTTACAATGCCGACGGTACGCCCTTTAATCCAAGTTCCAAGTTAAAAGAAAGCATTAAGTTTGCGATCTATTATAATAGTGATACAGGAACCGTTACTTATTGTGCGCATCAGGGCATATTGACGGCCGATGAAATGCGCTTGATATTGAAAGAAATGGGGGTGAGATAAGGTGGATGCATTGATCGATGGCTGGGTGAATCAGATTGTGCAGGTCATTGCGCAAATGCCCTGGCTGGGCCCAATTCTGGCATTGGCAGCCGGGGTGTTGGCGGCGTTTACGCCATGTTGTTTGTCGAGCATCCCACTGATCATCGGGTACATTGGCGGCATTGGCGAAAAAACCACCAAACGTGCTTTTCTTTATTCGCTGACCTTTGCCGGCGGCACAGCAGTGACCTTTGTCGCCCTAGGACTCATTGCCACTTCAGTAGGACATCTTTTGGGCACGTCGTCTCCTCTCTGGCACTTTATTCTTGGGGTCATCATGGTTTTGATGGCTTTGCAAATTTGGGATATTTTTGAAATCATTCCGGAGACGAACATCCTGAGTAAAAACGCGCGCCGTGGGTTCATCGGCGCTTTTTTCACCGGCATCCTTGCCGGTATTTTTGCCAGCCCTTGCTCAACGCCAATTCTGGTGGCGCTCTTGGCTATTATTGCCGGCAACGGTGCCCTGCTCTGGGGGATTGTGTTGATGCTTTGCTATGCCCTGGGGCACAGCGTGTTGGTGTTGATCGCTGGTACCTCCGTGGGCTTCGTGCAGAAACTGAAAGGCAGCGGTCGCTATCAGCACTTTTCGGTTGTGAGCAAGGTGGTGTTGGGAACGTTGATTTTGGCGGTGGGCTTGTATATGTTTTGGATTGCCTTTTGACATAAAAAATTCGCACAGAGCGCATCTGTGCGAATTTTTTTATGTCAATGGTTCTGGTGCCACTTGGCTGAATACGCACAGCCAGATGGTTGGCGAGGTGGTGGCGGCGACTTGATGGCGCTCATGAGCGCGAATCAAGTGCGGCTTGCCTTTGCGGAGAGGAAGCAGTGTTCCGTCCTCGTAGCGCAGAATGGCGCGGCCTTTGAGCAGCACCAACCATTCGTCTTCATCTTGATCGTACCAAAAATGCTCGGATGTTGCCTGACCCCAGCTGATGATTTGTTCGATGCGCGTACCGTTCGCATCGTAGAGTACTGTGGTCACTTCCTCCGGCGTTGGATCGCCGGGCTCAAAAAGATTGGTTGGATCCATGGGCGTCATCTCCTTCAATTAGATTATACAGTACGCGGTAGGCCTCTACCAGTTTCTCGTCTGGCCACCAGCCGCGATTGGCGGCAGAGGTGGATGGCAGCGACACTGCTGCCAGGCCGGTCTGAGGAAAAAGATGGCGTTTATAAAGATCGGCTGCTTTTTTGCCGGTGGTGACAATATGTTGGATCTGCGGATGAGCCGCTAGAAGTGCCGACACATCATTTGGCACCGGATCGGCAATCGAAGCGTCGGCCGCGCCCTCAATGGCACAAGACGCTAATACATCCCAGAGAGCGATATGGTGCGCTTTGGCAAAGGCTTGGGCCATCTCCGGCGTGGTCGGAACAGGTTCTGCCCAAAGACGGGCCAGTGTCGGCCAAAAACGATTCTGTGGATGGCCGTAATACATGCCGCGGGCACGAGATTTTGGCGAAGGCATCGTGCCTAGTACCAGCACTCGACTGTTGACGTCGACCCAGGGCGTCAGTGTGTGGTCAACGTGCTCAAGCATGGAGCACCGCCATCTGGCAAGCTTCCATTGCTTTCAGCGCTGTGTCGTGGCTTTCAGGGGTGACACCGGCGCAGAGATCGGCGTGAATATAGAGCGGCACATTTGGCAGGGAGGCTTTGAGCAACATGGCATTGGAAATGACGCAGATGTCGGTGCAGACGCCAATCAGCGTGATGGATGTGAAAGGACGTTCAGCATGGGCCTGCGCAACGGCATGTGCCAGCGCTGTGGAGCCGAAGGTCGGTTTTTCAAAGCCTTGAGCGTTTTGCATGCGCAGCGCACGGGCGACTGTGTCGTTGAGCGTCCAGCCGTCGCTGCCTTTCTGGCAGTGTTCCACTGGCAGATAGTGGCCCTCCTGGGTTTCGAAGTAATCGCTGCCGTGGGTGTCGAGGGTATAGTACACAGGCCCTTGATGGCGGCGAATGCGGTCGGCCACATCACTGACAATGGCCTGTGCCTCCTTCGTGCCGAGGGCGCCGTCGATAAAGTCGTTTTGCATATCGATGACGATGAGTAAATCGTTGGTGGTAAACATAAAAACTTCCTCCTTGTTATGGGGTTGGTTCTATTGTAAAGGCATTTTTGTCGGATGCGCAAAGAAATTGCTATAAAGGTCTTGAAAAACACAAAAGAATAGCTTATAATAAGCATGAAGAAAAATAATAGGGCGAAAAATTATAAATGGATCAAGGGATCCATCGAAAGTAACCAGATAGAATTTCTTCATCAATCCTTCTTCGTTTTATTTTCTGCTTATCATGAAACGCCGCCAAATCACTCCCTCCGGATTGCTTTGGCGGCGTTTCAGTGTGTAAAAAGACAGGCGTTGCAGCCTGTCTTTTATTTTTTATAATCAATCTTGCGAATGCCTTGGGCAAACTCCTGGAGCAGATCCGGATCGAGAATTTCCAGCACATTCTCATCGTTGTACGTGATTGCGCCAGCGTGCCGCAAAGCCAATACAATCTTATTGGCGGTAATGCGATGCATGCCTAGAAAACGAGCAATATCTGAGACGCTGCAGCAGCGCGAAAAAATAAGTTTCCCGTCAACCTCTCTGGCACGTTCAAGAATGAATCCGGCAACACGTGGTGCGGCCTGACCTTTTTGTTTGGCCACGAAGTTGTTCATGAGCATGGCGTACTCATCCGTTAAACGGTGCAGAAGCTCTTTCATGACCTCAGGATGGCGGTCGAGAAAGGCGTCAAATTCGATGGCTGTAAGTTGATGTGCCGTGACATCGGTCAGTGCCATCATGTCGTTGGCATTGGTTGGCATGATGTCAGGCATGTAAAGTCGGAATGGCCCCAACAGTGCATACACCGTTTTTCCCGGATGGTATTCTTCAAAGAAAATTTCTTCGCCTGCGATAGTAGTAACCTGACGGATGGCATGGCCTTCTGTAATATAGTATACAGTCATATTGGCGCTTTCGGTATCGTCGGCTGGAAGGATGTTGTCACCTTTGTGGAAGTGCACAAGAGGAAAGGATGTTAATTCGGCAATAGCAGCTTGATCCATAGGTGCCTCCTCAAAATAATAAAAAATTAGTTATAGAGCATTGACGGATAATTCCTTATAATATAATAACAGAAAAAAAAACTTCACGAAAGAACAAAAATGACCAAATATGAAGCCTAGGCTACTATAATAAAAGTGAGAAGATACTATAATAGTAACGATAAGCAGAAACGAAATTTGTCCTACAAAATCTGCTGATGAAATGTTGGAAAATTTCGGTAAAAAAAGGAAAGGATGAAATGTTTTGAGTGAAGCAAAGAAAAAACGCAGCTTGTATCCACTCCATTTGGTCATCGGATTTGGCCTTCTTGCCTTGTTTTGGTTAATGCCTCCAATTGATCCGATCACCCCATTGGGAATGCGCTGCGCAGGGGCTTTCATTGCTATGGTTTATCTCTGGAGCACCTGTGATACATTGTGGCCAAGTATGGTTGGTTTGTTCTTCTTGGCTATTTCTGGTTATGGCGGCGAAGGTGGTTTCAACGGAGTTTGGATGCAGGCCGTTGGGGTTTACACCGTACTGTTGACGCTGTTCTCCATGGTACTCTTTGGGGCGATGGATGAAGTGGGCGACACCAAGTACATCGCTAAATGGTTCTTGACCCGTAAAATCTTTAAGGGACGTCCATTCGTATTTATGGCGATCTTCTATGTCTGTGTGTTTGCTATTTCTGCTGTTTGTCAGCCAATGACTGCATTGATCATTCTCTGGCCAGTAGGGATCAGCCTTATGAATACTCTGGGCGTGACCCGTGAGGAAAAATTCTGGCGTTATTTCTTTATTGGGATGTTTGCTGTAGCAACTCTTTCTCAGCCATTGTTCCCATTCATGGGCGCTCAGCTCATTCCATATGCAGCCTTCCAGAGTATGACTGCTGCTATGGGCAATCCAATGACCATTCCAATTGGTCAGTATATGATCGTTGATATTGTTATGACGGCACTCATTATGACCATTTATATTTTGGCAATGAAGTTCGTTTTCCGTGTCGATTTCAGCAAGCTCAAAGCTGTTGATCCTGCGATGATTGAAAAGGAAATGCCATTGCCTCCAATGAGCTTGCCACAGAAAATTTACCTCATCATGGTGCCTTGCTTCTTAGTGATGATGCTTGTTCCAAGTTTCTTCCCTGATTTTGCCATCTGCCAGGCACTCAACTTCATTGGGCCAATGGGTATTGCTTTGATTTGGGTTATTCTCTTCCTGATCATCCGTATTGATGGGAAGCCACTCCTGGACTTCAAGGAAGTGGCCTATCGTCAGTTCAACTGGGGTATTTTCTTCATGATCGCTGCTGCTGTTTATGGTGCAAATACTCTGTCTGACGCGTCTACTGGTATTCCGGACTTCCTCATTCAGGCACTGACCCCATTGCTCGGTGGTCGCAGTGAAATGGCCTTTGTTGCCATTATGTTCACCGTGGCACTCATTGTTACCAACTTTGCGAATAACGCAGCCATGGCTGTTACCCTTATGCCGGTTGTATTGAACTTCTCCAACCAGATGGGTATCAATCCAATGCCGGTTGCTACGGGTATCATCCTCATGGTATTCGTCGCTATGCTGACCCCTGCTGCATCCCCACACGCTGGTATGATGCATGGGATGAAGAAAATTTACAGCACCAAGGAAATCTTGGCTGTTGGTTTCCCAATCTGCATTGTTGCATTGATCTTGTATATCTGTGTTGGTTATCCATTGTGCAAAGTGCTTATGGGCTAATCTTAAATGTACTTACACCTGTCACCTCTCGGTGGCAGGTGTTTTTTTGACGGCGAAAAACTATGGAGAGCTGGTTACAAAAAAATGAAGAATATGGAGACAGGTGAAGTCTAGGCTACTTATAGTTTTTATAAGTGAATGGTAGAATAAGCCCATAAGAAAGATCGAAATTGGAATAATAAATTTTATTAATAATCTGGAGATTTCGGTCAGTCACTCAAGAAAAGGAAAGGATGAGAAAAATGAGTGAAGCAAAGAAAAAACGCAGTTTGTATCCACTTCATCTGATCATTGGTTTCGGTATTTTAGCTATTTTCTGGCTGATTCCGCCAATTGATCCAATTACTCCGATGGGGATGCGTTGCTTGGGCGCTTTCCTGTCGATGGTGTATCTGTGGAGTGCATGTGATACACTCTGGCCAAGTATGCTTGGGTTATTCTTCCTTGCAATTTCTGGTTATGGCGGTGAAGGCGGTTTCAACGGGGTTTGGATGCAGGCCGTTGGGGTTAACACCGTACTCCTGACTCTCTTCTGCATGATTTTGTTTGGTGCTCTGGATGAGGTAGGCGATACCAAATACATTGCAAAGTGGTTCTTGACAAAGAAAGTGTTTAAAGGCCGTCCGATGGTCTTTTTGGCAGTATTCTATGCTTGCTGCTTCGTGTTGGCCGCTATCGTTAGTCCTATTACATCTTTGATTATTCTCTGGCCAATCGCTTTGACTCTGATGGATTCTGTTGGTGTTAAGCGCGAAGACCGTTTCTGGAAATTCTTCTTCGTAGGGATGTTTGGTGTATCTACTTTGGCACAGCCTTTCTTCCCATTCATGGGTGCTCAGCTCATTCCATACGCAGCCTTCCAAAGCATGACTGCTGCCATGGGTACTCCAATGACCATTCCTATGGCTCAGTATATGATCATCGATCTGATTATGACCACCTTCATCATGGCTGTCTATCTGATCGTTGTTCGTTATGTATTGCGCGTAGACATGTCTAAACTGAAAGCTGTAGACCCTGAAACCGTTGAAAAACAGATGCCGCTGCCTCCAATGACCCTGCAGCAGAAAATTTATCTGTGGATGGTTCCTCTCTACCTGTTGATGGTTCTTGTACCTACCTTTATTAAAGGCAACCCAATCTGCGATTGGCTCAACAGCATCAGCACCATGGGTATCACCTTGATCTGGGTTATTCTCTTCCTGATCATCCGTATCGATGGCAAGCCACTGTTGAACTTCAAGGAAGTTGCTTATCGTCAGTTTAACTGGGGCATCTTCTTCATGATCGCTGCTGCAGTTTATGGTGCCAACACCCTGTCTGACGAAGCCACTGGTATTCCTGACTTCCTCATCCAGACTTTGACTCCAGTCCTCGGCGGACGTTCTGAAACTGCATTCATTGCGATTATGTTTACCTTCGCATTGATTCTGACCAACTTTGCAAACAACGCAGCCATGGCTGTTATTCTGATGCCAGTTGTATTGAACTTCTCTAACGAACTGGGCATCAACCCAATGCCAGTTGCTACCGGGGTTATCCTCATGGTATTCGTTGCAATGCTGACCCCTGCTGCATCTCCACATGCTGGTCTGATGCATGGTATGAAGAACATCTACACTTCAAAGGAAATCTTCATGATTGGTTTCCCAATCTGTATCCTGGCTTTGGTAAGCTACATCTTTATTGGTTACCCACTTGCTAAACTCTTGATGCTTTAATTTGATTCGCAAGCAAAAACAGCCGGCTCGAACATTCGAGTCGGCTGTTTTTGCTTGCTTTGGATTCAGGAAAGAGTGCCCGAGAGTGTACGGAAGGGCGTGTCTTTTGAAAGCGATGCTGGATGCTTTGGGGCAAAATATAAAAGCCTGCCGGAAATGAGTGCTTTCCGGCAGGCTTTTTGCATGGTGTTTGTTTACAGTGCCAGTTCCAGGATGAGAACAATGCCGCAGCAGGCAATGGCAACCTGGAAGAGGCTGCGTCCTTTCCAGGCGGCGATGATGCCAACCGCAAGAGCGGCAGCGCCGGCGATCGGCGAGGCCGTTGCGGTGAGAATTGCTGGAAAAGTCATGACGGCAAGCGTCACATAAGGAACGTAGTAGAGAAACGATTGAACGAATACATTGGTAATTGGTTTGCGAATCAGCGTCAGCGGCAACACGCGAATCAGATAGCAGGTGATGGCGATGACGGCGATGTATAAATAGGTGTTGTGTGCCATATTATTCCGCCTCCTTGTGTGATGAGTCATCTTTGATTGGACGCAGCAGCGCGGCGACGGCTGAGATGACGACCGTTAAAATGATGATGGTGGTACCGCTGGAGAGCGAAGACAGCACAGGCAGCACGCTGAACGCGTAGCTGGCAATGAAGCTGGCAATAACGACGGCGCCGACCACACGGTCTTCTTTAGCTGGCGGAATGATGATGCCGAGAAACATGCCGAAGAGGGCAACACTGAGAGCATTGGTGACGATGAGTGGCAACACATTGCCGGCTACAATGCCACAGGCTGTACCGATGGACCAGCCTGGTGAAGCGACTGCAAAGGCACCATAGTTGTAGTAAGGATTGATGTAGCCAGGGCGATTGATGGAAATCCCGAAGATTTCATCGGTGATCCCGAAACCAACCAACAAACGATGATGAAACGGAGTATCTGGTGAAAAACGTTGACTGAGTGCGGCGCTCATAAGCATGTAACGTGCGTTTGCAACGAGTGTAATAATGAACAATTCGAAATACGTACCCATCGCGGCCATTACTGTAAATGCGGCATATTCCCCCGCTGATGCATTGACCAGGGCGCTTAGCAGCCAGCCTTGGAACGCGGATAATCCGATGCTGTCGGCTTGAATACCAAGAGAGAATGCCACGGCAAAATAGGCCATGCAGATTGGAATACCATCATGCATCCCTTCACGGAACGCGCGACGATTGTCTGTTGCGCTGAAAATGCCTGGGTTGTGTTCAGAATATCGTTTGGCTGCAGACATAGAACTCCTTCTTTCGTATAAATATTATATTTGTGCAAATAATTATACAAAAGAGATTGACATTAGTAAAGACAATAATTATGATGGAAGTATTAGAAAAGACAATAGCGGAGGTCATTTATGCTGTCAAAATATGATATATTCTGTAAAGTGGTGGAGCATGGTGGATTTACGCGAGCAGCTAACGCCATTCAATATTCTCAAAGTGCCGTCAGTCAAACCGTGAAAAACTTGGAGCAAGAGTTGGGTTTGATTCTCCTGACGCGAGGGAAGGATGGCATTCACCTGACACCGGACGGTGCAGCCATCTTTCCATATATACAGGCCATTGCCAATGCAGAGGATGCGCTAGCGCGGCGTCAGCGAGAAATGCAAGGGCTCAAGGGCAGCGTCATTCGTATTGGGACTTTTACCAGTATCAGCCGTACCTTGTTACCTGGATGGATGGTGGATTTTAAACGCGAACATCCTGAAGTGCGGTTTATTTTAGAACAGGGCGAATACACCACCATTTCAGAATGGGTGCGCAATGGTACAGTGGATTTTGGCTTCGTGAACATGGATGCTGTGTCGGAATTGGAAGGGCGGCTGCTTTTTGCCGATAAAATGTGTGCGGTGCTGCCGCCGGATCATCCACTTGCCCAGCAGAATACGGTCAGCCTGTCGGAGTTGGCCGAAAGTGCATTGATTCTGCTCGACGAAGGTGAGTTCAATGTACCGCTGCAAACATTTGATGCCCTTGGGCTGACACCGCAGATTGAGTATGAGGTATGCGACGATTATACCATCATCGCTATGGTTGAGAAAAAGCTTGGCGTGTCCATTATGTATGAGCGAGTATTGTCTGGCTATTCCAGCAATGTTGCAGTGCGACCAATTGCTGAGGATCTCAGCAGACGGGTGGGTATGGTTTGGAACAACTGGGAAACCATGCCGATTGCAGCGCGCCGATTTGTTGAATTTATTGCGCATCAGCCTTGCTGAAAAATTAGTTGAAAACACTGAAATCTGTAGTCCAGACTAGTAAGTGTGTATAGTGGTTTCTGTTATACTTTAGATAAGGCCAGTTAATGGCGATGATTAAACTGCTTAATGAAATGAACGGAGGAATATTATGGCAGAAATCAAATACACCAAAAAAGATCACATCATTACCCAGCAAAAAGCCAATGAAGAAGCATTCCTGGCTGAATTTGCAGCTGGGGATTATACACTGACCAATCCCCTCGTTAAAGTAAATCCTTATATTATTTGCCCTCTTTCCGCTATGATCCTTTTCAAGACTCCACGTCCTGAAGAAGTGACCATCATCGTTCGCGGTAAAGAAGAAGCTGGAAACATCGTTCATCGTTTCCCAGCCGCTTATGAACACGTTCTGCCTGTTTATGGTCTCTATGCAGACTATGAAAACAAAGTGGACATCGTGCTTCAGGATGGCCGCAAGCACACCGTTACCATCCAGACCGAACCTCTGATGGAAGGCGTGCCTGAATCCACCTCCATCGATACTACTGCGGAATACATGGGCGACAACTTTGTATTCCTGACTGCATCCATGCGTTCCTTCCCAGTTGGTTATGACTATGCTGGCGATCTGCGCTGGTACTGCAAAGAAAACCTGGCGTTCGACATCAAGCGCATCCGTAACGGTCACATCCTCGTTGGTACCGAACGTCTTGTAAAAATGCCTTACTTCACCACTGGTCTCTATGAAATGAACTTTGGTGGTAAGATCTTCAAAGAATACGTTATTCCATGCGGCGGTTACCATCACGACCAGTTCCAGATGAAGGACGGCAACCTGCTTGCTCTGACCTTCGATTTCTATTCTGGTACTGTTGAAGACGTTTGCGTGCTGCTCGACAAAGATACTGGCGAAATCCTCAAGAAATGGGATTACAAGAAGGTGCTCCCACAGCACGGCCCAGGTTCCGGCAGCCAGACCGAAGAAGACTGGTTCCACAACAACGCTGTATGGTACGATGAAAAGACCAACAGCCTGACCTTCTCCGGCCGTCATGAAGACGCAGTCATCAACCTTGACTACGAAACCGGCGAATTGAACTGGATCATCGGTGACCCAGAAAACTGGCCACAGGAATATGTGGACAAATACTTCTTCACCCCAGTTGGTGATGGCGAATTTGATTGGCAGTATGAACAGCATGCTTGCGTTGTTCTTCCAGATGGTGACATCATGCTCTTCGACAATGGTCACTATCGTGCTAAGAATCCAGACAACTACTGGGCAAACCATGACAACTTCTCCCGTGGCGTGCGCTATCGCATCGACACTGAAAAGATGACCATTGAACAGGTATGGCAGTATGGTAAAGAACGTGGTGCAGACTTCTTCTCTCCATACATCTGCAACGTGGAATACTACGATGAAGGCCATTACATGGTTCACTCCGGCGGGATCGGTTACCTCGACGGCAAGCCATGCGACGGTTTCGCAGCTGTTATGGCTATGAAACCTGAATTCAAAGATCGCATCACCTTCAATTCCATCACCTGTGAACTCATTGACGACAAGGTTGTTTATGAACTGCATGTTCCAGCAAACTGCTACCGCGCAGAAAAACTGCCTCTCTACTATGCTGGTGAAACCTTTGAAGCAGGCGCTGGTGAATACCTCGGCGGCCTCATCGAAACTCAGACCACCCGCATGAAAGTCAAAGCCGACGAAACCGGCGAAATCATACCAGAACATTACAACGCAAACATCGTTGAAGAAGAAGACCGCATCATGGTCAATGCGATCTATGAAACTGGCGAAATGGTACAGATTCTGCTCGTTGACGAAGCTGGCAACATTCGTCGCTATCCAGTCAACACCGTTGGTCAGGACTTCTCCGCAATGTGCGTAGGGACCTTCCAGAAGGAAAACCCATGCGACATTGATACCTTCATCAACAAGACCGGCCTTGAAGGTCCACAGACTGTTAAACTTCTCTGCGAAGATAAGGTCTACGAAACCGGTATTGTTGTTAATAAGTGATCACTCGTTTCTCATTTTCATAATCCCTTTTCTGAAAGCACCGCGTGCCGTTTTGGCCGCGGTGCTTTCTCTATGTTCAAAGGTAGCCACCGCTATTGTTGTGGAAGTTGTGGGGATGTCGTCAAGAGATTATGATGGTACTGTATAAATGTGACTCTACGTGGTATAATAAAAGCAAGGAAGAAGCAACATTCTCCCGTTTCGGTAAAGAAAGTATGATTGGAAAGAGATTGATATGATGAGGCGCATGTGGTTACCGCAATCGGACATAAAGGAGAAAGAAAATGTTGAAAAAAAGAAAAACCGTGCAACGTATTTTAGCTGCGATGCTTGTGCTGTCACTTTTGGCTGGGGTGCTCCCCTGGACGGTGTCTGGCGCCAGTGCGAACACCAGTGTTGCTGTTGTGCAACCGACAGAAATGTATCCGGAAGGGATCACTGTGAATTTGTACGATTACTGGCTGTCCAATCCGGACGACAGTGATCAAACGAATCCGTCCGATTATACAAATAAGGGCATTAATCAGGGACATATTTTGAACTTTGGTCGAGGCATGACAGGCGGTATCAACGGCTGGACAGGCACCGCGCGGCCAAATGTGGGGATTGTACAAAATGTGCTGGACAGCAATGGTTTCCCAAAACTCGCCTATAAAACGGCTACGACGCCGCTGGATGCGGATGCTCTCAACCAAGGGCAGTCTCTAGACTATCTTTTTAACGGCGCGTCGGATGTTGCCGGTAAGCAGGCTTATACGAATGTAGGCGGGCTTTTGCAACAGGATGCCCAAGGCTATTATTACTACAACTGTCGGGAAAACTTTGCGGTGTTTGATAAGAACAGTAAGATCTTTAAACTCTATTCCGAAGCGGCAGTGAAAGACACGAAAAACGTAGTGGGGCAGTTCTTTCCATTCAATTCCGCTGAGCAAGTGTTTAGCGGGACAGAGCTAAGCTGTGATTCTGCAACCATCAATCACTACTTTGGCGTTAACATGGTCACGCGCTTCCAGCAGCCAGAGGATGGCATATCGCCGGAGAGCACCAACAATACCCCAGTGCCAGTGACGTACTCATTCACTGGTGACGACGATGTTTGGGTGTTTATTGATGATGTATTGGTGGCGGATCTTGGCGGGATTCATGATGCCACATCGGTGGAAATTGATTTCCATACCGGAAATGTCTATATTTTTGAAGATCGTAATAACAACGGTGCTTACGATGCCAACGAACCTCGCTACAATGATGAAAACGCTACCCTGAAAACTGCTTACGAAGCAGCAGGAAAGGGCGGCGATGCCAGTGATTGGAACGGCAGCACTTTTGCCAACAATACCTATCATACGATGAAGTTCTTCTATTTGGAACGCGGCAATTCCGCTTCTAATATGAATATGAAGTTCAATCTTGATACCGTATTGGAAAGTCAGATTGAAAAAACGGACCAGGATGGACAGCCTGTTGCTAATGCGGAATTTGCGCTGTATGAAGCCAATGCAGATTATGATAAGGTTGGCGAAAATCCTATTGCCACTGGCACCACGGACGACAATGGCATGTTTACCTTTTATGACAACGAAGACATGGTGCTGCTGCTGAGTGACCTGACGAAAGAACATTACATATTGCAAGAAACCAAGGTGCCGGAAGGGTATCGCAACAGCGGTCCGATTCATCTCAAAGTGGAAAAATTGAAAGATGGCAGCAAACTGTTGCTTTCGGATAATGCGTGGGACACCGGGGCCTACGCCATGCCAACGGTGCGCGTGGAGATTCAGCGGGCACAAAATGAAACCAGCTCGCATCAGGTGACGGGATATGACGGAACAACCTATAACGTAGACAAAGGTTTGGTCTTTGCGGCTGTAATGGAAGGCGATCAAGTCAGCTATGACGCCGCAGACATCAGCGATAATCATATTGTCTATGGGGATCCAGTGCGTGGCTGGCACATCAGCAAGGCCAAGGGGACAGCTGCCATCGAAGAAGCAGCCCAAGCAATGAGTCAGGCAACACAAGAGAATGCTGTTGCAGGCTTGTACGACTTTAAGCTGAATGGCATCAATCAATACTACACGGATATTGAAAACTTGCCTGGCGACATCAACGAGTACGCTGTTGAAAATATCGATAACGCGCGCTTCACGGTTGGCTATTTTTACGCGTCGGTGACGAGTCTTGATCAAGTGACCGCTGACAATGTAGTGCCGCTCAAAGCAAGCAGTTTTTATCATGAATTTGCGATGCGCCTTTTTGCACCAAACATTCAAAATCGCCTGTTGGTACAAAAAGTGGACGCAGACACTCAAGTGCCGAGAGATGGAGCGAAATTTGCACTCTACAAGGCGAAGGATGTCACGGTGAAGCCGGATGGCACCTATACCATTGATGCAGGCGCTGTTCCAGCGTACAATGAACAAACGACTGGCGAATACGAAATCCAGCAAGGCAATGTCGTGCCGGGGACGTTGGCTTTTACAGGCGTGGCTCAAGGCATGTATTATTTGCTTGAAACGCAGCCACCGGATGGGTATGAGATCAATCCGACCGCTGTGGAAGTGGTGGTTGACAACGCCGGCGTTCATGCCAATGCAGGAACGCCGGACGATGACATCGCCGTGCATTTGGGATTGGGAAAAATTGTCAAGAGCATGTTGCAGTTTGCGTTGGATGACGGCATTGATGCGACTTTAAGCAATGTTACCGCTGCCTTGAAAACCAGCTCGACCGCAGCCTATTCCGATATTGATTGGGCACAGGCAAACAGTGGCGGTACTCTGGATTTCTCCTATAATGAAGCAACCGGTGTTTTGGAATACGGTCCAGCATCAGGGAGCGGTCCGATCACATTGGATTACGACACGGGCTGGGGACTGTTGAATATCACTCAAAGCGCGAATCAAGCGGCGTTGACCGCCAATGGTTCGCAGGTTAAACAACTTGGCGATCAATCATTGAACAATCTGTTCTCAGGAACGACCATGGTGGTTGTTGGGGATGCACTCAAAGACGCAGGAACGCTCACCATCACCAAAAACGTGGAACAGGGCCTGGCCAGCGATACAGACCGAGCCTTTACTGTGCAATTGACCCTAGGCGCAAACGGTCTGCATAATGGCCAAGTCCTTAACAAAGATACGGGAGAGCCCGTTGCTTTTCAAAATAATGTCGCAACGCTGTCCATCAAAGATGGAGAAAGCATTCATCTGAGTGTGCCGCACGATGTGACGCTGACCGTGGCCGAAGTGGATGCCGATGGCTTCGATGTCCGCTATCAGCTTGGCGATGCAGCGGCCACAACGACCGCACCTCAGGTGACCATTTCTTCCAACGACAGCCAAACCGTCACCATTCTCAACACCCGCCAGGAAGGCAGCTACGTCACCCTAGACGGTGCAACCAATCTGGATGTCATCAAACAGGTAGATGTTAGTCAGGTGGCAAACGGCACCTGGCCGGACGACGCCAGTTTCCAATTCAAAATCGAAGGCCAAGACGGCGCACCAATGCCGGAAAAAGACACCATCACCATTTCGAAAAACAACGATGGCAGCAATACAAACAACGGCGCCTTTGGTAACATTGTGCTTGAACAGGCTGGCACCTACACCTATCTCATTCATGAAGTAGCCGGCGATAGAAGCGACATGGTTTACGACGATCATCAGCTGACGGTTACCGTCACCGTGGAAGCGGCCACTGATGGCAGCCTCCGTGTCACCAATGTCAGCGCCAGCAGCAGCGATGGAAGCAGTGGCGATGCTGCCCGCACCTTTGTCAATGTTCTGCAAGACAGTGGCAGCAGCGAACCAGGAACCGATCCAGATCACCCGCTTGATCCCGATGGACCAGACGATCTGGACACCGTGAACCATTTTTCCTACATTGTCGGCTATCCGGAAGACTATCGCACCGGTGAAAAAAGCGACGACGAAAGTCTCTGGCCGGTCAAACCACAAGGAGACATCACCCGCGGTGAAGTGGCTTCGATGTTCTATCGCCTTTTGAAAAAAGATGTGCGCGAAGCCAACACGACCGATGTCAATGCGTTCAGCGACGTCAACAGCGACGACTGGTACAACGTGCCGGTATCCTCTCTGGCTGAAATGGGATTGATTGCTGGCTATCAGGATGGCACTTTCCGTCCAAATGAACCGATCACCCGTGCTGAGTTTGCCGCGATTGCTACGCGCTTCTTTGACGGCGACATAGAATACACCGATCAACTGTTCAGCGACATCAGCGGCGATGAATGGTACGCTGATGTAATTGCCAAGGCAGCGCGCTATCAACTCATCGGTGGCTATCCAGATGGCAGCGTGCAGCCGAACAGCACCATCACCCGAGCAGAAAGCTGCGCCATTGTCAATCGCACTCTCAATCGTCGGCCCGATGCCGATCACTTGCAGCCAGTAGAAGACATGCGCACTTGGCCAGATAATCCTGCTGATGCCTGGTACTACGCCGACATGCAGGAAGCCACCAACGGCCACGACTACGAATGGATCGACGACAACGGCCAACAGGACGAAGCTTGGACAGACGTTCTCCCTGGTTACGACTGGAGCCAGCGCTAAACGGCTAACCAAAAAGACCTTGCAATTGGATGCAAGGTTTTTTTGGTGTGTCGGTGTTTTCATCGAGTGTAGTGCAGGTTTATGGGTTGAAGGCGAAAAATGATGGCGAATTAAGGGAAAATTAACAAAATTGAAATAAATAACTGGGAATTGGTAGACAGCCCTTCATTTATGGTTTATTATTAATAATAGACAAAGGATGTTTTTCTATATAATCACGAAAACATCGGAACATAGGCCAACAATGAATGAAAAATGCTGTATTCTGGATTTTTTGTACAACATTTAGTAAGCCGGTATCACACTGTTATGTGGGGCGCCGACGACTCACTGTGCCAATGCAGTTTCGTCAATAACCGGCATTTATTGTCGGTTCTTTTTATTTTCCGAGAGTTTTCCTATTTAAGGGGAAGGCTGGATGTAGGGAACGGGTGCATTTCCAAATCAAGCGTGCGTTTTGAGTGCGTGTTGCGTGAGGAACTTTAGCTAATGACAAATTTTGCACGTAGGAAGATAAATTTTGCATGATAGTGGAAATTTTCTGTAAAAAACGATATGGTTAATTTGGATAAACTTTTTAGGAATTTTATTCTCAGAAAGATGTTTTCCATACATAATTATGGATGTTTAATGAATGAAAATATTGTGTAAGAATATTTTCGTGCAACATCAGGAAGCCGGAATATTGATATTGATACAGAGATGCGGATCAGTCACTGTGCCGGACAGTTTCATCAATAACCGGCAGATTTTGTCGGTTGTTTCTGTTTATTGAGCGGCAAAAGAGAACATGTGTCAACGGATGATCCGATAAATGAAAAAAGCAGCAGGGGGAGAGTACAATGAAATTTAAACGATGGATTGCCATATTAATGGCTGTTGTTATGGTGGTGTCTATTATTTCGCCGACTGCGTTTGCAGAAGGCTGGGGGCAGGACGGCGCGCCGATCGTTGTAAACGGCGACGCTGGCGATGGTGGAACGGGCGAGTCGTCGGACTGCACCTGCACCGCGCCATGTACGGCGGATAGTAGGAACGAGCAATGTACGGTGTGCATGGCGGATTATACGCAGTGTAAAGTCGGGCAGTCGCAGCCAGCGGAAGATCTCGTATTGGAAGTAGGCTGGGAACCGGAGCAGCGCTATGCTGCCTACAATGGTGAGCCAGTAGCCATCACCGTCAGCGGAAGCCTGAGTGGGTCCACAGCAGACTCTGTCACCGTTGCCATTACGCTCAGCGATGCCGAAGCGGCACTGCTGACGATTCCGGAAAGCAGCAGATTGACGTTGACAGATAGCGATGCGACTGACGGCAAGAAAATGCTTTCTTTTACAGTAACGGCGGGTACTGAATTTAAGAAGATGCTCACCGCTTCTGCGCCAAATGCGACGCAGCTGACCACCCTCGATGTCGCATCGACAGATGTGACCGCAACCGCCACGCCTGAGGCAGAAGGCGGTACAGGCCAGACGGTTCAAATCACCTTCAACGAAGGGGCAACCGCTGCCAGCACCTTGACTTTTGTCGAGAAGCTGCCGGATGCGGATAATCCATACGGCAGCGTGACCGAAAGCGAAGGCTCTGTGGATGAACTCACCGTCACCTATGTAGATAAGGACGGGCAGCCAATCGCTCGACAGGAGACAGCGCCAACCTTTATGCTGTGGTATCAGGTGGATGGCGCTGAGGCTGTGGAAGTAGACGAAGAAGAGTCGCTTCCATTTGGCTTGACCCAGCTGCCGAAAATCACAGCTGCTTCGGCAGACAACACATGGACCGGCAGCGTGGCGAAGGATACCGCCCTGCCCCTGCCATCCAAGGTGCTGGCGCTGGAGGGCGACACTGTTGTCGAAAAAACGATCAGCTGGTTCCTCAAGCCATCCTATCCAGAGGGCTATTATCCAAACGCCGGAGCTTTGGTGCAGATTACTGATGAGAACGCGTCGCAGTATCCATCTGGATTGAAAAACGGTCAGTGGGTTTTTATCGCCGGGGAAACGCCGTATGAGGACGACGATATTACGATTAAAGAGTATACCTCCCTGTCTCACAACATCTATTGGGCAGACAATGGCGACGCAGAAGGCAAGCGGCCAACATTGGAAAACGTATCCACGCTCTACAAGCTGCAGTTTTCGCTCGATGGCTCCTCCGAATATACAACGCTCACAGAAGAGAGCATGAAAACCCTTGGGCTGGAGACCATGCCTGAGCCTGCTCTGGAAGAACTAAGCGGCATCTGGTCGCTGGAGTGGAAGGACACGCTGCCAAGCCAGGTCACCTATTCCGACAGCACCGGCAGCGGCACGCCCATCACGCGCGATGTCACCTGGCACTATGTGCCAAAGGATGCACTGGATAACAGCTATGCCATGGTCGAAGTCACCGAGGAAAACGCCGATGATTATTCCAGCGTGAAAGACCGGTACGGCACCTACTATGTGCTGGAAACCGACCTCACCTTCACCGCGCGCATCTATCGCGGCGAGAATGACAACCACCTTGATTTAAGAGAAGAATTTTACAAACAGTTCTATTTGGAGGCTGTTTATACAAGAAATCAAAATAAGTGTTATCAGGTGTCCTATGTAAGAGCTCAAGGAAATTTGGACTCCACTTTTGCAGAAGGCGATGCGTCCGATGAGATCACGGTAACAATTACCAATCTCTGGCGTTACAACCTTGATAACACCCGCATCAATTATTCCTTGAAAGAGGGTACGGTGGAAACTCCGGGTGGAGCAGTAACGGCGGACAGTGCTAATAACAAAATGGAGGGTATTGAAAATCTGGACCCTGGCGACTATTTTGCCATCAGCTACGACAACAGCGCCGTGCCAAGTTTCAGCGGCGTCACCGATGGGGTCTACAGCGGCGGCACCCTCAAGCTGACCCTGACCGGCACCAGAAATTTCAATGCGACAAAGGTTTGGCTGGACGGGCTGAACGATAACGAAAAAGACGAGCGCCCAGATGCTGTCATGGAGCTTTGGCGTTACCGTGTGGGAGAAGCGTATTCCACCGCTGCGCTGGTGCGCGACGATAATGGGCTGCCGTATACTGTGCCGTTGAAGGGTGAGAAGAATTCAGAGGACATTAAATTTACAAACCTGCCAAAATACGACGCAGAAGGTTACAAATATCTCTATGTGGTGCGTGAGTATCTCAGCGGGACAAATGCTTCTAAGTATGAGCAGGTGTTCGGCGTAGTTGGGGCAGACGGCAGCGTCAGCGGAGACATTGTGGAAGGGGAAGCTGTTACTGAGGAAAATCCGCGTGACAAAGAAGACGGCGGCAAGAACACCTGGCTCTATGACGGCGGCACCCTGTCCAACCGTTTGACAGGCACCATTCCAGTCTCCGTCACCAAGGATTGGAAGGCGGCGTCCTTCCAGTCGGCCTTTGGCGATGTGATGGTGAAGCTGCGCCTGCAGTCGCGGCCAGCGAACAGCACCGATGAGAAGGATTGGAAAGATACAAAGTATACCTATGAAATGACCGACTTCTACGCCGAGAACCTGACCGTCACCCACACGGGTGCCTACCCGCAGTACGATGAGCAGGGGCAGGAACTGGAATACCGCTGGGTGGAAGAAGCGGTGTATCAGGGAGGTACAGTGAATGACGAGGGCAAGTACAGCGGTGGTACTCCGGTTGAATCAAATACAGATGCAGATGGTGACACGCGTACCTTTACCCTTAAACAAAACGATCGAGACATTGTTTATAAGAGCACGGTCGACGCGACTGGAACGAAGATCACCAATTCCATTGCCAATACCATTGACTATGTGGTGGAGAAACGATTTGCTGAGGGTGTGACACCAGCGGACAGCTACACCTTTGCCCTCTATCGTTCGACCAGCGGCTCGGGGCTGGAAAAATACGCTACCTTTACCATGACTCAGGATGGAACGAACCTTGAGGTTACAAAGGTGCAGGGCATCGACGACGCTGATCTGAGCATTACCTCGCAAGGCGATTGGAAGGTTACCATCTCCGGCCTGCCGGAGTTTGATGCCGATGGTCAGCAGTACGAATACCTGCTGATGGAAGTGAACGGCAATCTCCTGTCTGTCGAGACAGAAAAACTGGATAATGGCAATTATGAGAGCATCATCACCAATGGTCCAGGCACCACCAACATCATTCTTGTGCGTAAGGCGTGGGTCGATGAAAGCGACATTCAGCATCGCCTGCCGGTGACAATTACGGTGTATGATAAGGAAACCGATCAGCCGCTCGAAATCAATGGACAGGTTGTATCTACGACACTCGGCAACAATGGCAACTGGTACGATCTGGTGAACATTGGCAATAATAAAACCGCCGATGATGTCTATATCCTTGAGACGAAGGTTGGGGAGACTAATGTAGCTCCTCCAATGGACGAGCAGGGAAACATAACTCCGCCAGTCTACACCAATGAGGCTCAGAATGGGCAAACGCCGACAGCGGTGTCATTTGAAACCCAGTATCACAAATACGAAGCCACCTATGCCAAGGAGGATTACACCGTTGATGAGGGCCGCAGCAAACCCATTCCAATGTTCACCGTCACCAACCGCCGCCTGGGGAACATCAACCTCACTGTGACGAAAAACTGGGTCGATGGCGACGGCACAGCACGCAGCACGCTGCAGGAGAAGCTAGAAGCCGCTGGTCTGAATCTGGCGGTGAAGCTGGAATTTTTAAGCGAACCGTCCCTGGGGCTGGAGGATGTGTACGAGATCACCTATGATGGCTATGGCGAGGACCAGGGCGACACCGTCACCATCAGTGAAGGCAATGACACGTCGATTCAGGATGCTCAAAATCAGCCGGTGGATGCCATTCAGAATCTGGATACGACGCAGAGTGAACAGACCCTCTATTTCTGGAATCTGCCAAAGTACGACACCAACGGCGCCTCGGTGCGCTACACGGTGAAGGAAATCTTTGTGGATAAAAATGGCAACGAAGTGTCGGAGTCAGAACTAAACGCAGACAATGCGAGCTCGGAATACAAAGCCGTGGCGGCAGCGTATCGGGACTACAGCAGCAGCGTGAAGGCAGGGCCGTATGAAGTAAGTGATGACCATGCGCTGGATACGCAGGACTTTACCCTTTCCAACAAGCTCAGCGCCACCAAGGACGTCAGCTGGTACGCCCTGTGGCTGGACGACTTTGCCTACTCGGAAGGCACGCGCCCGGACATTTACCTCAACATCTACGCCCGCAAGCATGTGAAAGACGCCGATGGAAACGTGTCTACAACCACCGAGCTGACCATCCGCGACTACCGCTGGACGTACGATGGGAGCGAAGGAGGTGGCGGTGATGACGACTACATCAATGAGAAAACCTTCTGGAAATGCACCATCGAGAACCTGCCAAAGTACGACGACCTTGGCTATGAGATCGAGTATTTTGCGGTGATGAACTCGCAGGTCGACGCCGGTGATTTTGACTACCTGGAGACCGCCTATGCAAGCGGAAGAGATACAGTCGGGACGACAGAGATCTTTGGTACTGCCGCTGAGGTGGAAGCTCCGCAGCAGAAGCCTGTCGAAAATGTGGCAGAGGATGGCGAGGAGGATCTTTATGCTCTGCAATCGGGCAACACGTTTGTCAACCGCATTGCCGACAGCATTGCGTTCTCTGGCGAAAAGCTTTGGCAGAACCTGCCGGACAGCTATCCGCTGGTGGATCTGCCGACGGTGACCTTTACCCTGAAGCGCTCGGTCGATGGTAAAAATTGGGAGAAAAATGTTGCCACCATGACGATTGACGGCGATGACTGGGAAACGCTGAAAGTCAATGGCCACTACATCTTTGCCTTTGCGCATACGGGTGAGAACGAGCCAGCGAGCAGCATTGATAAAGTTACCATTCCTGATGGTGAAACCTGGCTGCCGCGTTTTGACGACCATGGCCGCCTGTACACCTATGAGATTACAGAATCGATTGATTGGGAAGGAACAGATGCTGGAACAGCGGGAAATGATGCGAGTGAGTCGGTATTTGATCTGAGCAGCACCGGGCAAACCTTTACCAACAGCTATAACAAGAAAGGGAGCGCCCAGCTCAGCGCGAAAAAATACCTGACCATCGCCACGAACTTGGCGAAATATCCAGCCATCACCATGACCCTGAGCCGCACCTATACGACAAATGAAGATCAACCTTCGAAATCAGAAAAGGTGGAGACCATCACCTGGAGTGCGGAAGAGGTGGCGGCTGCTGTCAAGGAAGCGACAGCTTCTGGCACAGGCGAAGTGACGGTGGATCATGTGTTCACCTTTGACGATCTGCCAATCTACGCGCCAAACGGCTCCAAGTACGTCTACACCATCACCGAAGACAAGAAAGAACTTGGCGGCTACGATACCTGGGCGGCAGCTGATGATCCAGGAGCTGATGCGTTGAAAAATGGCGCTGGCTATGCAGGTCAAACCGAAGTAGGAGCATTAACGGCAGATAATAATACTGATATCGATGCCAGCTTCTTAAACGCACCGGATGCGTCAGATCAGGAAAAAATTACGCTGACCGGCACCAAGGTGTGGAACGACTTGAACAATGCCTTTGGTTTCCGTCCGGAAAGCTTGGAAATCACCCTGCAACGCCGCGCCAATGCGCAGAGCGGACAGGGTAATGCAATTGACTGGCAGACGGTAACATTGTCAGAGGATCAGATAACGTGGGATACAGTCACTAATTCTAATCGATGGACTTACACCATCACTGGGCTGGAGCGTTACGCCGAAACCGGGATGCCGTGGATTTACCGTGTCAAAGAAGAACCTACGCCAGATCATTACACCGCGTCAGGAGGCGGCACTGCATCTCAGAAAGAAACTGATGCCGATGGCAATGTGACGATGAACAACCTGACCAACTCCATCCTCACCAGCACTTCTTTTAAGAAAACCTGGGTGAACAGCGATGGCGATCCCATCACTAAGGACATCCTTGGCAGCGGCATTGAGCTGGAGGTTGGCTATCAGCTGCAGGTGCGGAAAAAAGATTCCGCCAATGAATGGCAGGATGCAGGTGCTTTCTTTGAGGAAAAGCTTGGTGAAAATCATGCGTCAGATCTGGCAAACCGCAACTACAGCGGCACCATACGCGCCGCCTTGGGGGCTTCAGAGTGGGACAGCAGAAAAAGCTTCCAAAACCTGCCGTTGGTTATCAAGGATACGAATAACACGATTGTTAATCTGGAATACCGTGTTGTAGAAACCGGGGTAAAGGTGTATCGCACTGGAGAGACGAACCCGCTGCTGACGCAAACCTACGAGGTGCAGGAGAAAGGCGATAACAGCTATTCGTACACGGTTACTTCTAACCCAACCGGCGGTGATCTGTTTGCTCCGTATTATGGTTCAGGAAAAGATTCGCAGTCAAATAGCACGAAAGAACACAAGAACAAGCTGACCACCCAGAGCCTGACGGTGAAAAAAGTCTGGGACGACAACAAGAACAAAGGCTACGTCACCCGTCCAACAACATCGGTGACACGCTACAACTGGGAAGTCACCTTTGTGATTGAACGCCGTACGGATGGAACAGACTGGGAAAAAATTCCAACGGGAGCGGAAATCACCCTCCATGGCACCAACGAACAGAATAAGGTGTCGAAAACCATCAATGATCTGCCGATCCATGGTTTTGATGCGGCTGGAAAGTGGGTCACCTACCAATACCGTGTGCGGGAATTGCAGAGCGAAACAATGACTAACGATGGCGAGGAGCGGCAGCCAATCGATGACGGCGGCACCTTCCATGGCAGCTATACGGTGTCCTATTCCACTGATGGATTGACGGTGACCAACAAGCTGAACACCATCGAACTCGATGCTGAAAAAGTTTGGAACGATGGAAATGCAGCCAATCGCCCAGCAGTGACGTTGGAGCTCAAGTATCTGGAAGCTGATGGTGATCCTGACGATGCGAACGCTTACAAATCTTTTGACACTCCGGCGAAGGTCACCCTCGATGGCATAACAGACACGGATACCACAAGTTTCTATTACGAGGATGGAGCATGGACCGCAGTCTGGAAAAATGTTCCAAAAGTGGTTCCTGGCAGTGAGGTTGAGAACGATCAGACCGTCTATAAGATTTTTGAGACTGTGACCGGTGACTATATGTCGACGTCAACGACGAACGGCACAACGACCACCATCACCAACACGCCGACGGTGACGCCAAGCGTGACCAAACATTGGCTAGGGACGATTTCATCGGCAGAAAGTGTAACGGTGGAACTGCACCGCTGCATTAAAGAGGATGAAGGAACTCAAAAGGTTGCTGAAGTGACCTTAACTGAAAGCAACAACTGGACAGCTTCCTTTGATCCACAGCCAAAGTATGATGACGAAGGGTACGAATACATATACTCTGTCGTGGAAACCAAGATTGGCGAGCAAGACGCCAAAACAGCAGCGGATGAAGGCGGCTATGGCATCGCTTATGACGGTGATGCAGAAAGCGGCTTCCATGTGTACAATTACGAAACCGATGTTTTCTTTGTTGTTAAAGAATGGGCAGACGCTGGCGATCCGGACGAACGCCCAAGCAAACTCACGGTGACTTTGGAACGCACGACAATGACCAATCCAGCGGAAGACGATTGGGCAGAGGTGGCGACTACTGATGTTTGGGCGACGACCGGAAACAATTGCTGGACGGCAACCTTTGGCAAGCAACCAATCGCCGATGAAAATGGTATTTCGTACACCTATCGGGTGCGGGAGCCAGAGGTGAATGGCTATGAATCAACCGGCAGCACGGTTGCAATCACAGCAGAAGATGTTGCCATTTTCCGCCTGCGCAATGTGCGTTCTGAAACCATTAAGATTCCAGTAGAAAAGGTATGGGAGGACAGCAACAACAATTTTGGCAATCGTCCAGATTCCATCACCGTAGAATTGTATGCGGACGGTAAGCCAACGGGCAAGACATTGACCTTAAATCCAACCACTCTGGACAACCTGGTGAATTTCTTCACCGGCGGCGATGCCGGCTGGTCGGGCAAATTTGAAAATTTGCCGAAGTTTGACAGCAACGGCGATTTGATTACCTACACGGTTAAAGAAATTCAAACACCAGGCTACGAAACGACCATCACTGGCGATGCCGAAGAAGGATTTACCATCACCAATACCGCCCATGGTGAGCTGGAAGTGTCCAAGACCGTTGAGGGCGATGGCGGCGATTCAGAAAAAGCATTTGAATTCACCGTTACGCTTGATAACCAAGCCATCAACGGCATCTATGGCGATATGACCTTTGCCAACGGCATGGCGACCTTCACCTTAAAGGATGGCCAGACCTGCACAGCCAAGGGCCTTCCTGCCGGGCTGGGCTACACGGTCACAGAAACGGAGGCAAACACCGGCGCCTATGTGACCACGGTGACTGGCGAGACGGGTACCATTCCTGCCGGTGATACGGCGGTGGCTGCGTTCACGAATACGGCAGACACCATCGACATTCCTGTTGAAAAGGTATGGGAGGACAACGACCGCGAGTACCTGCGTCCGGTAGAGATCACGGTGAAGCTTCTCGCCGATGGCGTGGACACTGGCAAGACGCTCACCTTGAACGCCAAAAACGGCTGGAAGGGCAGCTTCAAGGATTTGGATGTGACAAAGGATGGCCAGGCCATCACCTACACCATCGAAGAGGCGGAAGTTGACGGATACCGCACGACCATCACTGGTGATGCGGCGACAGGCTTTACCATCACCAATACGTATCCAACCACACCGCCGCCAACACCTGGTGACGAGACGGTGGATGTGAGCGGTGACAAGACCTGGAGCGACAGTGACAATCAGGACGGCAAGCGGCCAGAAAGCATCACCATTCGTCTCTACGCCAACGGCGTGGAAGTGGCGCATAAGGTGGTGACGGCAGCCGACAACTGGCACTGGGACTTCAGCGATCTGCCGAAATACGAGGACGGCAAGGAAATCGTCTACACCATCACCGAAGATCCGGTGGAAGGCTACACGAGCACCGTCAATGGCTACGATGTGACCAACACCTACGACGCTGAGACGGTGGACGTGAGCGGCGACAAGACCTGGAACGACAGCGACAATCAGGACGGCAAGCGGCCGGAGAGCATCACCATCCGCCTCTACGCCAACGGCGTGGAAGTGGCGCATAAGGTGGTGACGGCAGCCGACAACTGGCACTGGGATTTCAGCGATCTGCCGAAATACGAAGACGGCAAGGAAATTGTCTACACCATCACCGAGGACGCCATCGACGGCTACACCTCGACGGTGAGCGGCAGCGATGTGACCAACACCTACACGCCGGACAAGACCACGGTCAGCGTCACCAAGAGCTGGCAGGACAAGAACGACCAGGCGGGCAAGCGTCCGGACAGCATCACGGTGAAGCTCTTTGCCAATGGTGTGGATACCGGAAAAACGCTGACGCTGAGCAAGGACAACAACTGGACCGCCAGCTTCGGCGACCTGGATGTGTACAAGGATGGGCAGCGCATCACCTACACCATCGAAGAGGTGACGGTTGATGGCTACACGACGACCATCAGCGGCGATGCGGTGACGGGATTTGTGATTACCAACAGCATCACGACGGACACCACGCCGCCGAAAGAAGATCCGCCATCCACGAGCAATCCGGGCACACCGTCCACCGGCGACACCAGCCACCTGAACCTTTGGCTGGCGCTGATGGCGATTGCTGCCGCCGGGATGGCAGGCAGCGTGGCGCTGCTGCGCCGCCGCCGAAACGACAAGGATTGAACGGCGCCAACGCCATAAAAAAACAGCTGCATCACGCATGGCGTGGTGCAGCTGTTTTTGTGTGTCAGCGTTTGGCCCAAAGCTCGGCATAGGTTTGCAGAGCTGGGATGATGTTTTTGACGACGATGCCTGTGGTATTGATGCAGAGGTCGTAGCCGCGGCGGTCGCCCCAGTCGTAGGTGCCGAGGATGTCGTGGGTTTTGGCGCGGTTTTTGTCGATTTGGCGGATTTTCTTTTCGTACTCTTTGTCGCTGTAGTGGACGTTTTCTTTCTCACGGCGGCGGCAGCGGTCGATGCGGGCGGCCAGGTCGGCGTGGACGAAGATGCGCAGCGGATTGCGTTCGCGCAGGATGATGTCGGCGTTGCGGCCGACAATGATGCAGTTGCTTTTGTCAGCCAGCTGCTTGATGAGAGCGGTCTGCTTCTGCAGCAGTGCGGTGGAATGCTCGGCCATGTAGTTGGGAAGCACCGACAGTGTCTGGCCGATGGTGATGGGATAAAGGCTGGAAAAGGAGCCCTGCTCCAGGGTGTGTTCGAGATAGTTTTCGTCGAGATCGGTCTGCTCTGCCAGCATGGTAAGAATTTCACGGTCGTAGTAGGCATAGCCCAGGGCTTCGGCCAGGCGTTTGCCCAGTTCACGGCCGCCGCTGCCAAATTCGCGGCTGATGGTAATGATGTTCATAGTGGTCGCCTCCGTTGAAAAAAGCTGGAGCGGCGCCCAGCTTTTACGCGCTTTTTGTGCCCTCAGTATAACAGACGATCGGTGTCTTCGCAAGCGACGGCCGGTTTAACGAAGTATTAACAGAAGGGTGATGGTGAAGTATACATTCGTCCTGTACACTGAAGGTGAAATCTTCTTGTAGGAGTGATGGCCCATGCTGCTTGCCAGTTGCAGATGCGTGTTTGCTGCGTCGTTGGTAAGGGTGCTGGGCCGTTTTTTTGTTGTTGTGTGAGAGGAAAAGGAGACGACCTGCTATGCAAAAGACCTATGTGCTGGATACGAATGTACTGATTCAGAGCCCACGGGCACTGTTGTCCTTTGAAGACAATCGCATTGTGCTGCCAATTGCGGTGTTGGAGGAGCTGGATGCGCTGAAAACGAGCGATGGCGAGCGTGGGGCTAATGCCCGTGCCTGCATCCGTTATCTGGAGAGCCTGCGCTTGGAAGGCAGCTTGATCGAAGGGGTTCCGCTGCCCGGTGGCGGTTCGCTGCGGCTGGAGATCAACTGCGTGGACGTGCCATTGCCGGAAGGGTTTCCTGATCACAAGAACGACAACCGCATTCTCAAGGTTTGCCTGGGGATTCGTGAACAGGAAGCGCCGGTGATTTTGGTCACGAAGGACATTGTGGTGCGCATTAAGGCGCAGATGCTGGGGATTGAAGCCGAGGATTACAAGATGGAGCAGGCGCCGGAAAGCGATAAGCAATACACCGGCCGTGCGGAGGTGTATGTGGACGAGGCGTTGTTTGAGCAGTTTCCAGAGCGTTTGCTGACACCGGACGAGGTGTATCAGGTGGATGAAAACGGCGTACGGTTGGCGGTGGCACTGGTGCGCAATCAATTTCTCATCCTTCGGGCGGATCAGTCTCATGCGAAAACACAGCTGGCGCGTTTTGATGGCAGCGCCATTGTGCCGCTGCAATTCAAGAAAAAGCATCCGTATGGGGTGACGCCGCGCAACGTGGGACAGACCTTTATTCAGGAGGCGTTGATGGCGAGCGCGGAAGAGGCGCCGCTGGTCATCGTCAAGGGCATTGCCGGTACGGCAAAAACCTTCTACGCTCTGGCGTGTGGGCTCAGTGCCATCATGGAACACGATGAACCGCAGTATCGCCGCATTCTCATCAGTCGTCCGAATGTACATTTTGACGATGACATCGGTTTTCTGCCGGGCGATGAGTCAGAGAAAATTGCGCCGCTTTTGCGGCCAGCCATTGATAATCTGGAGCTGTTGGTGGATCAGAACGAGCGCGAGCGGTTCCGCGACGAACGTTCTCTGGCAGGGAAGGTGGAGGAGCTGTTTGCACGCGACATTGTCAGCGCGCAGGCGTTGAACTTTATTCGCGGACGCTCGGTGACAAAGACCTATCTCATCATCGATGAGGCGCAGAACCTGACGCCGAAGCAGGCAAAAGGGATCATTACCCGCGCCGGTGCTGGCACGAAGATCATTCTGCTGGGTGACCCGAATCAGATCGACCATCCGCTGCTGGACGACCGCACCAATGGTCTCAGTTATGCGGCAGAAAAAATGAAGGGCAGTCCTTACTGTTATCAGGTGACAATGAGCGGTGACGAGTGTGAACGCTCGGTACTGGCCAAAGATGCGGTCAACCGCATGTAAGAGATGCTGCAAGCCTGCGCTGGGCGCAGGCTTTTTATTTGTCTGTAAAAAGATGTTTGAAGTATAAAACCTTAAACTTGTCGTAATGTCTTAATGATTCGTTGCCTGGGGCTAAAAAATCGGGTATAATATGAGAAATCAAATGATTTTATTATTGCTAATAACGGCATTGATTTCACTATTAAAGGAGATGAGCAACATGAAAAGGAAATTTACTGCATGGCTGACGCTGCTGGTTTTTATCGGTAGTATTTGTCTGCCTGGAATGGCGGCGGTCGCCGCACCGTTGAGCGATGGGAAGAGCTACACGGCGTACGACAACACGCCGGCGCTGCAAAACAGCGGCGAGGCGGTGGATGGCATGAAAGAGCTGCGCGTGAAAAATGGCAGCGATGCTGGTGTGCTGGCGTATTCCTTGAATGCAGCACGGCAGATGCCAACGGCCCAGGGCGTGAGCAGCTACAAGAAGCTGACCGCGACCGTGAATCAGGATTGGGCAGCGCTGGTGGACAAGGCATTGAATCCATCCACCGTGAAACAGGATGTGCTGAACGTGATCTGGAACGGCTATCCATATTTTGCGGGCACCTGGAAAGGCGCGAGTGACTTTGCCAAGCTTGGTCAGACCAGCGGCTTGAGCAGCGCGATGGTGAGTCAGCTGAGCAGTCTGGCGGTAACGCAGCAGGCCATTTGGCGCATGACTGACAGTCGTCCGGTCAGCGGTGCTGCAGCTGCCGATGTGAATGCCCTGTTGGCCGCCGCACAGAAAAATCCTGCGCCAGCGAACTTTAATTTGGATCTGTACGATGGCAGCGCAGCCAAAAGTGCCAACGGCCAGAAAATGACCAACCTCGTGGCAGCTTCTGCCGGACAGCAGAAAGTGGTCACAGTGAAGGTTAATCATCGCTGGTTGGACAGCAAGGGTAATGTTCTTAGCGGTGTGAAAACGCCGTCCTTGTCTTTTGCGCTCTATCCTGCCGATGCGGCAGCCGGATCACAGCCGGTGGCCACCTATAACATGAACGACAGCACAGGCACACTGGCCTTTGCGCTCTTTGACGATGAACAGAACTATCGCTTGCAGCCGGTGTTGAGCGGTGAAACAGAAGGTTTTACCCCGGATGAAGCGAAAACCATTACTCTCAAAGGCAGTCAGGGCGATGTGCTTCAGTTTGACTTTGTCACAACGTATAAAACAGTCACCTCTCCGGATGATCCTCAGCCAGCGTCGGTGCCACTGGGCGCAGAAGTCACTCTGGATGGAAAAACGCCTGGGGATGGCGTGTTCACCTTCCTGCTCAAGGATGAAGCTGGGACGCTTCTGCAAACCAAGACCAACATCGGCAACAGCGTGAAGTTTGATCCACTGAGCCTGGACAAGGAAGGCATCTACAATTACACCATCAGCATGCAGGCAGGTACCGATTCGGGCATTGCTTACGATAAGGCGGTATACAAGGTAAAGGTTAATGTCGAGCGTGGCGATGATTATTCTGCCACAGTGACCTATGAAAAAGATGGCATCGTTTACACCGGTGTGCCGGTGTTCAGCGGCCAGAAGGTGACCAACCCATCGGACGACAAGAAGACCACATCTGTGACGGTCAACAAGGTATGGAAGAACGATAAGTCGTCGGATCGTCCAAGTTCTGTCAAGATGCAATTGTATCGTGATGGGAAGGCCTATGGCAGCACGGTGACTTTAAATGCCGACAATGGTTGGAAGTACACCTGGAGCGATCTGGATGCCTCGTATAAGTGGACCGTCAACGAATTAAATGTGCCGTCTGGTTACACCAAGTCGGAATCTAATTCCGGCAACAACTGGACCATCACCAATACGAAGAAGTCCAGCACCAGCGCGGCTTCAACGAATAAAAACAAAACGACTACCACTGCGAGCAAGACGTCTTCTACGAACAAGTCCAGTAATCGCAGCACCCCTGCAACTGGTGACGAGTCCAACTTGAATCTTTGGACCACCATCGCCATTGTTTCGCTCAGCGGCATGGTGCTCATTGTGGCCGTATGGCTGCTCAGCAACCGACGCCGTCTGCGCGGGAAAAAATAATTGACGAACGATTTGCGGTGGCACGCTTAGACCGTGCCGCCGTTTTTTTGTAAAGGAGATCCATCATGGCACAACGAAAACATACGCTGCTGAAGGTGTTGTTTGCTCTTTGCGCTTGTGTCTTTCTGGTTTCGGCAGGAATGGCAGGCTGGACCTGGTTTCAGCAGAAGCAGGAGGCCGACGCTTTTGCCAAGTTGCAGGCACAGCAAGAGGCGCAGCGACAGGCAGCTGCGGACGCAGCCGCTGCGCTGGCAGCAGGATACGATAGTCTGCACAGCCAGAACGCCGACTATGTTGCTTGGCTCAACGTCAGTGGCACTCAGATTGACTATCCGGTTATGTGGACCCCGTCGGCACCGGAATACTACCTGCGTCGTGCCTTTGACCAGTCGGATTCGGCCAGCGGCACGCCTTTCGTTGGGGAAGGCTCAGATATTGACAGCGATTGTCTCATCATCTACGGTCATGAAATGCATAATGGCACCATGTTTGGGGAACTCGATAAGTACGCCGATGCGGCCTTTTTCCAGAGCAATGGCGCAGAGAGTATCACCCTTAGCACACGCACGGAAATGCGTCGCTACGAAATTTTTGCGGCGGTACAGACGCGCCTTCTCAATGACAACGAGGAAGGATATCGCTATTACAATGCCGCTGGACCGTTGGATCAGGCAAAATTTACTGAGCTGGTGAGTTGGCTCAAGAGCAACGCTCTCTATGATACGGGTGTGACACCGGCATTTGGCGAACAGATTCTCATTCTTTCCACCTGCAGCTACCACACCGAAAACGGACGTTTTCTTGTGGCGGCGCGGCGTGTGAGTTGATTATTGCATCGAAAAAGCCCACAGGCATCTGCCTGTGGGCTTTTTTAGCGATAAGGGAGAGCGCTCTTATTTTAAGAGCGCAGCCAATTGCTTTTGGTGAGGCGCATCAATACGGCACCGGCGACCAGACCGGTGAAGCAGCCAGTGAGGAGTCCGCTGAGCAAGAGCAGCGGCAAGTACCAGAAGACATCCATGGTGTCGAGGACAAAGGCTGCGGCAGCCAGTTGGCCGATGTTGTGGCAAACCGCGCCAATCATGCTCAGAAGCCACAGCCGCTGCAGTGGAATGTGGCGATAGAGAACGGCACAGACGGCATAGCAGAGCAACCCGCCACAAAGGCTGAAGAGAAGGGTCAGCATCTGGCCGCTGAACACACTGCCGAGAAAAATTCGGACTAAAAGAACCATTAGAGCATCGCGGCGACCAAAGCTGTAAAGCGTCACCAGGGTGATGATGTTGGCCAGCCCCAGCTTGACCCCGGGAATGGCTGTTAACGGTGGAATTTGCGCTTCAATTATAAAGATAATCAGCGCCACAGCGGTTAACAAAGCCAGCTGTGTTAGGCGCTGTGTCTGAGAACGCTGGTTCATGACAAATCTCCTTATTGACCGACCACTGCGTCCAGGCTGTCGGGGTTGTCGGTTTTCTCTGAAAAACGAATGCTGAGACGATGAGGCAGGCAGACGATGGGCGTTGGTCCGTGGCTGTGCGTCCCCTGATGGACGCAGACCTGGTCTGGACAATCGGCTGCGATGACGGCAATACCTTCCGGAGAAATACGGATGGTGTTTTGAGCGCCAGGCTCACCGATGGTAATTAGCTCTGTATCGGTGATGGTGCTGAGGTCGTAGCTGGCGTAGGCCTGGTCGTCTACATAAATGGTGGCAATGACCTCGTCGCTGCCGCGTTGTCCGCCCCAGATCAGCGCCAGGGCCAGCAGCATCAGTAGGACGCTCAAAACCAATAGCAGCCGATGCCAGCGGGATTGGTGCCGCTTCACTGTGCCACCTCCGGTTTTTGCCCATCATCGAGGGTGCAGCAATCTGCCAGTCCAGCAGTGATGGTCACACAACCTGCGTCGTCGACGAGGACCGCGTCAAATTCATCGCGGTGATTGCGCCAGAATTCCAGTGCTGCGTCCTTTCCCATGATGAACAGTGCCGTGGACAGTCCGTCGGCCAGAGTGCCGTCGTCCGAAACAATGGTCACAGAGCTGAGGCCGCTGTCGGCGGGTTGGCCGGTGCGCGGATCGATGATGTGGTGGTAGGTGATGCTATCCTGCTCAAAATAACGCTGGTAGCTGCCGGAGGTGATTACCGCTTTGTCGGCGATTTCAAGGGTGGCAATGATGCTGTTTTTGTCCGCTGGGTCCTGGATGCCGACGCGCCAAAGGCTGCCATCGGGCTTGGTGCCAAGAGCTTGGACATTGCCACCGAGAGAAATGATGCCGCTTTTAACGCCGTTTTCAGCGAAGAGCGTCATCACACGATCCGAGGTGAAGCCTTTGGCGATGCCGCCGAGATCCACTTTTACGTCAGCAGGGATGGTTGCGGTATTGCCATTGATGCGGATTTGAGTGTCATCAACATAAGTGAGCAGTGTTTGCAGCGTGGCGCTGTTGGGGACGGTGTAGCTGCCGCTGGTAAAACCCCAGGCTTCCATGATCGGTTCAATGGTGCAGGCAAAGAGTCCGTTGGTTGCGGCGGAAATATCCTTGGCGCGCTGCAGCAGTGTGATGGTGTCATCAGAAAGCGTTGCCTGCTTGTCGACGTTGAGTCGTGCAATCTCGCCATCATCGTTGGAAATGGACCAGAGCGTGTCCAGGCGTTCAATTTCTGCTTCAGCAGCATTCAACGCGGTGTCTGCCTGTGGACCGTACGCCGTCAGCGTCATCACTGTATCCATCGCATACAGCTCGCGGGACTGGGATTCGGCTTCTGCAGATGCCGTCCCACTGGCACCACAGCCGCTGAGCAGCAATGCTGCTGCTAGAATGCAGCCGATGAGGGGTCGTTTCATAAGAATGTCCTCCAGTTAGTGGTTAGTCAATGCTTATTGTTGGCCGTTTCAATTAACATAGCATTGAATAGAAGGCGTGTCAAGAGGTTATCCCAGCGTGACGATTCGATTTTTCAATGACCGCTTTTTGGTGCTATCTATGTTCGGGCTTGTTAATTTTTGCTATAATATAGCTATTGGTTTGGATTGGTGATGGAGAGGAGGAATGCGCATGCGGCTCAATCAATTTGAGATGATTGTGGCATTGGAGCATTGCAGCAGTTTGTCGGAGGCAGCGGAGAAATTGTACATGACACAGCCGTCGATCAGCAAGGCGATTCGTGAGCTGGAGGACGAAGTGGGCTACGAAATTCTTAAGCGCAAAAAGGATGGCGTGGCGTTCACTGAGAATGGCCGCGAGGTGCTGCGGCTGTCGAAGGAGATTCTTGCAGACATCGAGCAGATTCGCAATTTGCAGCAGGCTGTTGATGAAAGCGTGGTTGGCAAGGTTTCTGTTGGCGGCTCGGGTTATTATGGCAGTAAAGTGTTTTCGATGCTGGTGCTGCCGCTGAAAACAAAATACCCGAATCTGACGATTCAGGTGGTGGAGCTTTTCAGCACAGACATTATCACCAAGGTTTATGAAGGAACGTTGGATTTTGGCGTGGTGATGATGTATTGCAACGACCAGGAGCCGTTGATGACGCGCATTCACGAATGCGGGCTGGCGTATGAGAATTGTTTTAGCGATTACGTTGGCATCTATGCCCGGCCAGCGCATCCATTGCATAAACAGGACGGAGTAACCATGCGTGAGGTGCTGCGTTATCCTTATGTGACCGGTGGCAGTCGGCATAGTGTGGATCATGTGTATCGCATGTTGGAAGACTATGGCTATGAAAGAGAGGTTGAGATCATCAGCAATCTGCAGCACCGTTTGCTGTATCTTGTGGCGCACGACGGTGTAACAACCATGCCGGAGGAAGCTTATAACAGCGGCGGTGATTGGCAGAAACAGTTGAAACCGCTGCGGGTACGTGACTTTGACTGGTGGTGTGAGGTGGGCGTGGTCTATAAACCGGAAACGATGACGCCATTAAAACAACAAATGTTGAGAGAAATGCTTGAAAAGCTGCAGGCGGGAATGTGAGCCATGCAGGCTATTGCTGGCTGCTTGGGAAAGGCGGCGTGAGTGCGGCATAGCACCCTTCTTTTAACAAATATTGAATGGCTTTTATGGCTTCTTCGGGCGTGAGCTGGTCCTGATGCTGATACCAATACATAAAGCTATAGATAATGGCTGTTCCGGCAAACGTAATGGTTAGTTCCTGTTGGGGGGATAATGTGTCTCGTTGCGATAAATTGGTGGCTAAACAATCATGTAGGACCTGAATGAATTTATGAAGAAACGCAGGGTCGCCATTTTCGCCCAATAGTTTTGCGAGATAGGCGCCTTCTTGCGTATAAAGTTTTGCCAGTGGTTCGATTTGTTGAAGAATGGTTTCTGGTGCATGCAGCACTTGTTCGAAAATATTTTTTCGAATTGTCGCCAGCAGGTCTTCCTCGATGGTTTCCAATACGTGATAAATATCGGAAAAATAGTGATAAAAGGTTCCGCGATTGTAGCCTGCAATGGCTGTGATTTGGCCGACGGTGATCTTTGATAATGGCGTTGTCTGGTAAAGCTGCCAGAAAGCGGTCATGAGATTTTGTCGGGTTTCAGCAGTGAGTTGTGGATGTTTTGTATTCATAATAGACCTCGTTCATTGAACAACCCTGCAGGGATTGTTGATTGAATAAGAAATGGAAAGGGCGATATACTTTAATTATACAACAGCCTGTTGGGTAAATGAAGGAGGACACGTTTATGAGATTTTATTGTCGTCATTGGTATTCGTTCAATTTACTGGTTGCCGGTGTCTTAGCGATTGCGTTGGCCTTTAACTGGAATCGGTTGTTTTTTACACAACAAATGGTTGCGTTGAATCTGTTATTTTTGTTCATCCATCAATTTGAAGAATATGGATGGCCAGGCGGCGAACCAGCGATCATGAATGTTTTGCTGCAGCAGAGCGATATTCCGGAACGATTTCCGCTGAACCAATTTTCAGCGATGATCACCAATGTGGTGTGTGCGATGGTGCTTTATGGCCTTCCGTTTTTCTTTCCAAACACGATGTGGCTTTGTTTGGCGCCCATGCTTTTTAATGTTTTGCAATTGTTCATTCATGGAGTGGCAACCAATGTGAAATTAAAAGGACTATATAATCCTGGACTTTTTGCGGTTGTCTTCTTGCACATGCCTGTGACGGTGTTTTTTATTTATACGGCGGTGTCTGAACAGCTGCTCTCTGCATTCGATTGGATGGGAGCGATTCTTTATACGCTCTTTGCAGGTGGCTTCTTTGTAGGTATTATGACCTATGTTGTTTTTGCGAATCGAGAAAGTTCATGGCCGTTTGCCGAGGAGGAAATGGAGAGATTTCACCTACGGAAAAAAATTGAGCAGCGTGGAATTGAAATAGACACTCAGCAACCACCGGCTGGCCCTATTGCTAAGTTTCAGTCGCTGCAAAGAAAGCTGCATGAAAAATAAGTTAGGCTGCTTTGGCAATGAAGTCTCGAAATAACTTGCACAATTCCTAGGAAAAGCATATTATTTAGGTGGTAGCGAGGCGCTGTTCCCTCTGGGAGCAGCGTTTTTTGCTCGCAAATTTAGATGAAACGAGGTAAGAATTCATGCGTGAATTGAGCGATAGAACGGCGAGTTTCACTGACTCGGTGATTCGTCGTATGACACGAATTTCCAACCAATACGACGCCATCAATCTTTCTCAGGGCTTTCCTGATTTTGATCCGCCGCAGGAATTGATGACGCGTTTGGCTGAGGTGGCGCAGGAAGGGCCGCATCAGTACGCATTGACCTGGGGCGCACAGAATTTTCGCGAAGCACTGGCAGCGAAACAGGCGCATTTCTCGGGCATGACGGTGGATCCAGACAGTGAGATTGTCGTCACCTGCGGCAGCACCGAGGCCATGATGGCAGCAATGATGTGTGTGGTTAATCCGGGAGATAAGGTCGTGGTGTTTTCGCCGTTTTATGAAAACTATGGCGCCGACGCCATCCTTTCTGGCGCAGAGCCAATTTATGTGCCGCTGATTCCACCATCCTTTTGCTTTGATGCGGAGGTGTTGGAAGACGCCTTCCGCCAAGGAGCAAAGGCGCTCATCCTTTGCAATCCGGCAAACCCAAGCGGCAAAGTTTTCAGCTGTGAGGAGCTGCAGATCATTGCCGATCTGGCGATCAAGTACGATGCTTATGTGATCACCGATGAGGTGTACGAGCACATTATCTATGCCCCATACGAGCATGTGTATCTGGCAACGCTGCCGGGAATGCGTGAACGCACCATTATTTGCAGCTCCTTGTCCAAGACCTACTCCATCACCGGCTGGCGTTTGGGCTATGTCATGGCTACGCCGGAAATCATCGATCGTGTCAAGAAAGTGCACGATTTTCTCACGGTTGGTGCGGCTGCACCGTTGATGGAAGCAGCTGTTGTTGGTCTGCGCTTTGGCGATGATTATTATCAAGGTCTGCAGGCCCACTACACCCACATGAAAAACCTCTTCTTAAATGGTTTGCGCGACATTGGGCTGGATTTCATCGAGCCTCAGGGGGCTTATTATGTGCTGGTGGATGTGGCGCGTTTCCTGCGCAAGGGTGAAACGGATCTGGCTTTCTGCGAACGGTTGGCGAAAGACGTTGGCGTTGGTGCGGTGCCAGGATCGAGTTTCTTTAATGAGCCAGTGAACCACCTTATTCGCTTCCATTTTGCGAAACAAGATGCTACACTGGAAGCGGCTTTGAATCGGCTTGAAGCGATGAAGGGTATGTGAGCGCGTGACCTTACAACAATTGAAGTACGTGCTTATGGTAGCCGACAAACGCTCCATGAATAAGGCGGCAGCGGCCCTGTTTATTTCCCAGCCGAGCCTGTCGGCAGCGGTGCGCGATTTGGAAGCGGAGCTGGGGTTCACGATCTTTATTCGCAGCAACAAGGGCATCACGGTGACGGCAGCAGGCAATGAATTCCTTGGCTACGCACGGCAGCTGATGGCGCAATATGCCCTCATTGATGCGCGCTATTTCAGCGGCGCACCGGTGCGCAAGCGCTTTTCTGTGTCGATGCAGCACTATTCCTTTGCGGTGCAGGCGTTTATGCGCCTGGTGGAACGTTTTGGCATGGACGAGTATGAATTTGCTGTGCATGAAACGAAAACCTACGAGGTCATCGAGAATGTGCGCCGGTTCGACAGTGAAATTGGGGTGCTTTATCGCAATGCGTTCAACGAGCAGGTGTTGATGAAGATTTTGCGAGAAAAGGGGCTGTCCTTCACGCCGCTTTTTGACTGCCACGCCTATGTTTATTTGTGGAAGGGGCATCCATTGGCGACGCGTAAGCAGCTGACGCTGAATGATCTGGCGGAATATCCTTGCTTGTCGTTTGAGCAGGGGGAAAACAATGCGTTCTATTTGGCTGAAGAAATCCTCAGCACCTACCATTACAAACGCGTCATCAAAGCCAACGACCGTGCGACCTGTCTCAACATGATGCGTGGGTTGAATGCCTATACGCTCTGCTCTGGCATCATTTGCGCCGAACTCAATGGCGGCGATTATACGGCGCTGCCGCTGGACAGCGACGAGACCATGACCATTGGCTACATCAAGCAGAAAAACATACCATTGAGCCCATTGGCGGAGCTTTATGTGAACGAATTAAAAACCTTCAAAAATCAGGCTCGCTGAGCAGCGACCTTCACCATAAATTGGAACACTCACAGGAAAGGAAGAGCAACATGCAAAAAATCCTTCTCATTGCCACTGGCGGCACCATTGCTTCCACCAAGACGGAGCATGGCCTGGCGCCGGGCATCACCTCTCAGGAATTGTATGACAGTGTGCCGGAAGCGGCTGAGTTTTGCACCGTGGACACGATGCAGCTTTTGAACATCGACAGCACCAACGTGCAGCCGGAACAATGGCTGCTCATGGCTAAAACCATCGAGGATCACTACAACGACTACGATGGTTTTGTCATCACCCACGGCACCGACACCATGGCCTATACGTCGGCAGCACTGTCCTATCTCATTCAGCATCCGAATAAGCCCATCGTCCTTACCGGCGCCCAGAAGCCGCTGGTTGATCCCATCACCGATGCTAAAAAGAACTTAGTGGACGCTCTCAGCTTTGCCTGTCAGCAGCGTTCCGGCGGGGTGTTTGTGGTATTCTCCGGCCGCGTCATTCTTGGCACCCGCGCCAAGAAGCTGAAAACGAAAAGCTACGCCGCTTTTTCCAGCATCAACTATCCCGAAGTGGCGCTGGTGGATCAGCGACGCATCGTTCAGTATGTGACCTTCCAGCACGACGAATCGGTGACCTTTTACCATAAAATGCTGCCGCAGGTCTTTCTGCTGAAGCTGATTCCTGGCATGGACCCAGGCATTCTCGATTACATCGGCGAGCATTATCGGGCGGTGGTCATTGAAAGCTATGGTTCCGGCGGGCTGCCTTTTGCTGACCAGCGCAATTTCCTGGACAAGCTCGAAAGTCTTAAGGCGCGTGGCTGCCATGTGGTCGTGGCTACGCAGGCCATGCTCGAAGGCAGCGATCTCGGCGTTTACGAAGTCGGTCGCAAAGCCATGGCGGCTTATGACGTCATGCAGGCCTGGGACATGACCATTGAAGCAGTGGTCACCAAGCTCATGTGGCTGCTGGGACAGGACCTTTCCTATGAGGATTTTCGCCAGGCCTTCTATACACCGGTGGCGCAGGACATGCTCTATACGTTTGACGAGTGAGCGGCGCAGAGTGCATAAAAAAATGACACGGTTTGAACCGTGTCATTTTTTTGGCTCATCTCAGAAATCGGTTGGAATACAAGGACCTTGGTAACGACAGGAACCG
>CALAKO010000222.1 GCA_937922955.1 uncultured Peptococcaceae bacterium
TCTGCGGTAAAAAATCATGGATTTATGGCTTGACTTTTATTAGCAGGTCTTTTCTGCTATTATTGTAGCCGAGAAATGCGTACGCCGTCAATGAATGGGTGCAGAGCGTCCGCCATTGTGCTATACTAATGTCATATCCTAGAAAGGAGCTTCATGAATGGACAACATCATAAAAAATAAAGACAAACGCTTTTTGCCGGTGCTCCTCGGCACCGACGCCAACTGCTACGGCATGGCCCGTAATTTCCATCAGGCTTACGGCATGAAATCCTTGGCACTTGGCAAAATTCCTCTACTTGAAACACGTCACAGCAACATTGTCCAGGTACACACCACACCGGACTTTGACACAGATGAAGTGTTCCTGAACGTGCTGGATGACGTTGCCAATACCTATGCACCTATTTACGAACATTTGGTGCTCATCGCCTGCGGTGACCGTTACACCGAATTGCTCTGCACGCATAAAGAAACGCTCAGTGATCGTTTCATCGTTCCCTACATCGATCTGGAACTGAAAAACAAACTTGAGAACAAAGAGGATTTCTACAACATCTGTGAAGAATATGGGCTCGATTATCCAGCCACCGTCATGTTGTACAAAGATTCTCAGCCACCATTCGATCTGCCATTCGATTATCCAATCGCAGTCAAAGCCAGCGATTCCATTGAATACGTTGCACTCGATTTCCCTGGCAAAAAGAAATCCTATAAAGCCAATTCACCGGCAGAATTGGAAGAAATCTTCCACGACATCTACAACGCTGGCTACACCGGCACCTTGATTGTCCAGGATTTCATTCCTGGCGACGACGCCACCATGTACGTGCTTAATTCCTATTCCGACGTCAACGGAAAAGTCCAAGCCATGTGCCTCGGCCATTGTGTGCTTGAAGACTACACACCAGCTGGCATTGGCAATTACAACGCCATCATCCAGGAAGGCATTCAGGACGTCTACGACAAGTACCAGGCCTTTTTGGAAGCCATTGGTTTCGTCGGCTTCTCCAACTTTGACATCAAATACGATGAACGCGACGGCCGCTACAAGGTATTCGAAATCAATATCCGCCAGGGACGTTCCAGCTTCTTTACAACGGTCAGCGGCTGCAACCTGGTAGAATACCTCGTGCGTGATCGCATCCAGAACAAGCACACCTCACAGGTTCACTACCACAACAATCCAGCCCTTTGGCTGCATGTGCCAACTCGTTTGGTGCTTGAATACGCACCAGAACGCACCTTGCCACAAATCCGCCGCCTCATGAATGAGCACAAGTGCGATTGCACCTTACTCTATGAAAAAGACAAAACACTCTATCGCCGCATTATGATCAATCGCTTCTACCACCAGCAGTGGCAGCGCTACAAAGACTGGTTCAATAAGCGTTCCATCAATGATTAATTATTGTCTGATCTAGAAAGGAGAATTTTCTATGAACAAGTCCATTTCTGACATCATGATCAAAAATCCGATCACCATCGCCGACAATGCCACCGTACAGGATGCCATCAATCTGTTTGGCTACTACCGCATCGGTTGTCTGCCAGTGGTTGATCCAGCGGGCCATCTGGTTTCCTTCCTCAGCGACGGCGACATCATCAATTTCATTGCCCGTCGCACGAAGCAGCAGGATCGTATTCCGCAGATTTTTCACGCCACCATTTACGATGCCGACGACTATTACAAACATGACGAAGAAATCATGAAAGAACTTGAAGAAATCTCCGTAATGTTTACCGCAACGAAGAAAGTCCAGTTCGCTTACGAAGACGATAACTTGGCCGAAATTGCTACGCTCATGGACAACCGCCGCCTCAAACATGTGCCGGTCGTTGAACGCGAAACCAACAAGCTGATCGGTCTTTTGGCTCGTCGAGACATTATTTTGGCATTCTTTGACAGCGTCACCAATGAATAATTGCACACAAAAAGGCAGGATTGCCGCACTTAGCGGCAACCCTGCCTTTTTTCTTTTGAAATTTTGTGTCACCTTACACCAAAGCCACCAAATCTTCCACACTTTTTGCATCGCCCATGCCAAGATTTTTCAGAGATAAACCATCTTCATAAAAATCACGGCGTAAGATGGTGTTCCCAATGGTAATAACGGCATCAATATTTGGTGTTGGCACACCGGCTATGCGGCCCAGATTGGACCAAAGCACCAGCCCGTCCGAAATATCTTCGGTAAAATAACGGCTGTTTACGTGAGCCGGGCCTTTGATTTTCGAGAAGACCTCACTATGGTTGAACAAATGCTGCAAGGTTTCATCTTTATTATCAAAATACCCACGATTATAGCGGCTTTCTACCGCATCTTCGAGATCGAAGCCAAAGGCACGGCCGATGGCCAAACGTTCGCCTTCAATAGCACGCATGAGACGCACCGTATGCTCGGTAACGCCCTCTACATAATAATAGAAATTACCGCCAGAGTAATCGATACGTCCAGCATTCAGCAGGCATGGACCAGGATGGACTTCCGGGTTGCCATTTTCCAAAGTGGTTTCCCAAATATTCTCGGCAATAACCATACCATCGTACAACTGGCTGCAAACATCATAGAGTTCCTGAGTGTCCTCTTTTGGATAAGCGGCAAAATAGGTCTTCTTTACGCGCAGGTATAACTCAACAACCCCTTCGCGCGCCATGCCGCGAGTCCCATAGGTCAAGGTGTTCAGCTCGCAAAGCTTAAACTTCTTGTCGATGCCCATTGCTCTTGCTTTATTGGTAAAGCGTACACAGCTCATGGCCGCTGCAGCATTGAAGAAAATGACCTGGTCTTCACCGACGATTGGCGCCAATTCTTCGGCGTAATCATCTACCGCGTAGCCAGGAACCGTTAACATGATGACTTGGGCATCTTTGATGGCTTCTTTCATGTCAATGGTGTAGTTGGTGATCGGAACAAAAACTTCTTTTGGAGGTTCGGCATTCGGTTCTTGCAGCAAGAGACCACCACGATTGATCAAGCCTTCAAATTGATACTCACGTGTCGGCGCGGTATATAAGCTAATGTCAAAACCACGTTCCGCAAGATCAGCAGCTGCTGTCAAACCACCGTTACCGGCACCTAAAATCGCTACTTTTTTTACTTCCATTCATTTTCCTCCTTGAAACTATTTTCGTTAGTATAACATTTTTTTGCTAAAAACATGTTCAGAATTAATTAAAAATTGCAAAAATCACACATCTTTTAATAAATCTTCGACAGAATTGGCTGCTCCGTACCCCAATTTATCCAATGTTAAACCAACTTTTCTAAAATCAATTTGTAATAAAGATCCGCCCAATGTGATCACCGCATCAATGTTTGGCGTTGGTACACCGGCCAATCGTCCAAGATCCGACCACAGCACCAGCCCATCCGAAATATCTTCGGTAAAATAGCGCGACGTAACGGAGGTCGGCCCCTTAATTTTTGTAAACACTTCGCTATTATTGAAAAGGGATTGCAGATCGTCCTTATTGTTGTCAAAATATCCGCGTCTGTAGCGGCTTTCCACTGCATCTTCCAGCTCAAAGCCAAAGGCCCGGCCAATGGCCATGCGTTCATGTTCAATGGCATGCAGCACATTGATGGTGTGCGCCGTAATGCCCTCGCGGTAGAGCCAGAATTCACCGTGGCAATATTCAATATGGCCCGCACTCAACAGGCATGGCCCAGGGTGCACTTCCGGATTGCCATTTTCCAGCGTTGTTTCCCAGATATCGCGTGCCGCCACAAGCCCTGGATAGAGCTGAATGCATGCGTCCAAACATTCCTGCGTATTTTCCTTTGGATAAGCAGCAAGGAAGAGCTTTTTCACACGCAGCGATAACTCAACCCGTGCTTCGTCTGGATAAACACGTGTGCCATACGACAGAGAATTGGCTTCGCAGACTTTGAACGCTGTCGTAATACCCATTTCGCGTGCCTTGCGTGTGAAACGCACACAACCCATCGCTGCCGCACCATTAAAAAAGATAATTTGGTCGTCGCGCACAATCGGTGCCAACACCTCGGCAAAACGATCGACTGCATAACCGGGCACGACAAGCATGATCACCTGCGCGTCACGACCCGCTTCAGCAATATCCGTCGTCACTTGAGTGAATGGTACAAAAACGTCTTTTGGTGGTTTCTCATTCGGTTCTTGCAAACGGAAGCCGCCATTTTTACGAATGCCATCCAAATCTTTTGCAAAGTCTGGAAGCTCATACAGCCAGACATTGAATCCTCGTTCAGTAAATTCAGCAGCAGCAGTCATCCCACCATTGCCTGCGCCAAGAACAGCAACATTTTTAAGTTCCATAAAAATCCCCCAATCATTCGTGACGAATAGTTAAACTTATCATTTTGAAAAGAATATTTTATATATCAATTATACCATAGTTTCTTTCTCTTTGGTATCTATAAATACATAAAAAATCGGTCGCTGGCATGTTTGCCAACAACCGATTCTCATTATTTCACGTAGTACACACGGTTTTCCTTGCGCGCTGGTGGCTCTGGAAGCGCCGTATCCGGATAACCCACAATGCAGTGCCCAACGCCCACAACATCGCCTTCAATGCCAACAGAATCCAGGAAGGCTTTTCCTTCGTCGCTCTGATACATTTCTGTTGCACGATGGATCCAGCAGGTCCCCAAACCTAAACTGTGCGCCGCCAACATCATATTTTCCATCATCAGGCATCCGTCGCAAAATTGTGCCGGACGTTCGGTGCGAGCCAGCACAACGAGAACCACTGGTGCGCCATAAAATGGATCACTGTCTGGGTTCTTTGTGAATCTGGCATTCAGTTTTGACAGCTTATCGCGTGTTTCTTTATCTGTAACAGCGACAATCATTCCAGACTGCTGGCCCAAACTGGATGGTGCGTACAAGCCAGCCTCAATCACCTGATTGAGCAGTTCTTCCGGTACCATATCCGGCTTATAATTGCGGCAGCTGCGGCGTTCTTGAATATTTTTTAATACGTCGTTCATGAAAATACCCCTTTCCAAACGTCTTTCTTTCATTATATATCGTTCTTATCGGCCAGACAAGCTGGGTGCCAAACACGCACACAGGCACCACCTTGCGGCAAATTAGCCAACGTTACGCCACCACCCAATTGCGACGCAAGCATTTGAACAATAAACAGCCCCAAACCGGCATGGCCGCCATGGGACGAACGGGCTGTGTCGCCGCGATAAAACTGCTCCGTTGCGTGTTTCAAATCACGCGCCGAAAACCCTGGCCCCGTGTCACTCAGCTCATAGATAAGATTGGCCGCCTTTTGTTGCACCGACAATCTAATGCAACCACCATACGGTGTAACCGCCAGACTGTTACTCATTAAATTGTCTAAAATACGCGTCAGTCGTTCCGTGTCAATTTTATAGGCGTCTGCTAAGGACACGGTTTCAAGTGTGAATGCGATCCCCTGACGCTTGCATCGCACCTGGTATTCCTCCGCCCGTTCTTTGAGAAAACCACGAAGATCATGAGGCGATGCATTCACCATATCTTCTGTCGCTTCCAGCAGCGTCACATCCTGAATCTGCTGAATGAGCGCCGTGCTGCGATCCACATTTCCGGCAATGATGTCCAGATACCCTCGCTGCTCCTCGTTCACCGGCGTATCATCCGCCAACGATTCACTGTAAGCCTTGATCACCGAAAGCGGGGTTTTGAGATCATGCGCTAAGGCGGCCACCATCTCTCGTCGCTGTTGTTCCAGCTGCCACTCTCGCATCAGCGATTGACTCAAACTGGTTTTCATATCATTGAACGCCTGACACAAATCGCCCAGCTCATTGCGTTCCTGATAATCGATGCTAAAGCTCAAATCACGGTTTTGTATTTTTTCGGCGGCATGCCGCAAATGTTCCAGCGGCGTTCGTACCGAAGCCGCAAAACGCCGAGAAAACAGCCAAGCGAAAAACAGCAAGTACACAAGCGGCGACACCAGCGCCAGCACAAAGAATACCGCCACCAAGCGGCTCATCGCCACAGTGCGGTCAAAGCGCAGCTGAAAATCGTACTCACAGCGCACCGCTCCCAAAAAAGTGCCCTGGGCATCAAAGATCGGCACCGTGTGCACATAGCCGCTGTCCTCGCCCTTGGCTGTATTGATTTCCTTGAGAAGGGTCTGCCGATCCAAAGAGCGTGCGCTCTCATAGGTGCCATACAGGGTGTTGCCATCGGCATCCACCACCTGATAGGTCAGGTGGCTGTCGCCCACTGCCTCATCCAACAACGAGGCAGCACTTGTCTCCAACAAGGCAGCACCCTCTTTGTCCACAAGCGCTTCCACGTTTTCCACTTGCTGTTCACTGTAGTTGGCGGGCTGAATGTAACGATCCTGCAATATGATAAAAGCCACCAGCGCAATCGCGTAGGTTACTAAGGTGGCAGCAATGGTGGCCGCTAAAATGCTCATCAAGGTTCGCCGCATGCCGCCTTCCAAAGAATGCCACTTCATTGTTGCCCCTCCTGCATCACCCAGCGATAGCCGATGCCCCACACAGTTGCCACCGGGTCGTCGCAGCCAAACGCTTTGATTTTTGCTCGCGCCTTTCGTAGATGTTCCATGACCACATCAGCATTGCCCTCGGCATCGTAGCCCCAAACCGCTTCATAAATCTGCTCTCTGGAAAAAATCTGTCCTGGGTGCAGCGCCAGAAATTCAACAATGCCATATTCATGCTTGGTCAAGGCCACGGTTTCATCACCCACGCGCACGCAACGCGCTCGCAGATCAATGCTCAACGCTCCAAAATACAGCCGTGGCCGTTTCTGCTCCGCATTGGCATCCTGCGCACGCCGCTCCCGACGCAAATTGGCTTCGATTTTCGCCATCAGCTCGCGAATGCCGAAGGGCTTCGTGATGTAGTCATCACCGCCCAGTGAGAGACCACGGATTTTGTCCGTCTCCGCTTGACGAGCGCTGAGAAAAAGAATCGGACAAATGACCTCGTCACGTATCGCCTGGCATACCTCAAAGCCATCCATTTCTGGCATCATAATATCCAAAAGAATCAAATCCGGCTGATGGGCACGTGCCAGTTTCACGCCCTGGCGGCCATTATCCGCCGTAAACACCTCGTGTCCATTCGTGCGGAGCTTTTTCGCCAGAAGATCCAATAAAGCCTGCTCATCGTCAATGATCAGAATGGTGCTCATCCGTCTGCCCTCCTCCTTTTCATTCGCCAGTGTGCCGCCCTTCCCAACGAGAAAACCACCACACACTGGCCGCTGTTACCACAATACCACCGAGCGCTGCCAGGATGCAAGCCCAATCGCTTTGCGCCGACAACCTTGCCAACTGGGCAGCATTCAGCTGACTGGACTGTAGGATGCTGTGTAGCATCGCCAGCCGCAGCGGCCATGCCCATGGTACAAAAGGCCAGATGCCATCGCCCAGCAAAGTGCCGCCAATCAGCGCCGCCACCAGTACACTGCCAATACCTACCCCGACGGACACGCCTAGCCCGGCCGCAAACGCCAGCCAAAGATGCAGCGCAGCAAGCGGCAGCACCGCCAGCCAACTTACAAGCGCTGCCTCTGCATAAAAGCCAAGGAGCGTGTTGTCATAGCCGCCAAGCCACAACCCACCGCAAAACACCGCGGTCGCCAAAAACGTCGCCACCGCCAAGGCCGCGAACAGCGCCAGCAGTTTGCTCAGATAAAGCTGCACACGTGGCTTTGCAGACAGCAGCAGGCCCATAAAGGAACCAGCGCCCTCTTCCTCGGCCGCCAGCTGCCCGGCAATGATGGACGCCAGGAATGGCAGCGCCAGCGCCGCCCAGCAGGAAAAGAAGCCCGAAAACGCGCTCGATCCATCAATCCAGGGCCGACCCGCCACATACCAGGTCAGAACCAGCCCCATCAGCACAGGCAAGAACAGCACCAGCCACCGCAACGCCGAACGTTTCGTTTTCAGCCATTCTGCCCACAACAGCATCCTCATCGTACCTCTCTCCTTGCAAACCATTGCGCTGTGAAAAACGTCAGCACAACAAACACGGCCAGCGACACACCCACTCCTACAGGAATCACCCCAGCATCAAACAGCGGCGAGCCCTGCGGCAGAATGGTGCCGTTGGGATGCACGCCGATCACTGGGCACATCAACCGCGTCGCCCAACTCCAGGGACAATACAACCACAGCTTCGTCGGCGCCAGCAGCACGCCTGCCGCCATGCCAACAATGCCCAGCGCCAGACTCAACAGCATGCCGCCCCAAGTTGCCGCCCACAGCATCAGCGGAATCAGCGTCCACGTTGACACCCAGCATAACAGTGCCGCTGCAGCCACCACCACTACCGGCGGCACATTCCCTTGCAGCGTCCCACAAACCAAATCGCCCAGCACCAACACCAACGACGACAACGCACTTACCACCATCATCCCACCAACCTTGCCCAGCCAAACACATTGCGAAGCAATCGGTTCTGCCTTCAGTACCCGATACGCGCCTGCTTTGCGCTCCTGACCAGCAACCATACCGGCAAACAGGCCATAACCCAACGGCAAAAACGTCACCGGCCACCAGTTGAACGACAGCACCAGAATCCCGTTCCAATTGTACGCCATTGGCAGCAAATAGGTTGTCACCAGCGAATACACCGCAAAAAACAAGGGAATAAACACCACCAGCTTCACCATAAAAGTGCGCCGATATTTCAGCAATTCTGCTCGCAGCACCTGCATCATGAACGCCCTCCCTTCACCGTCTCCATAAAGAATTCTTCCAAATTCTCGTGTTTCGGCAGCTCGCCCTGAAACACGAGACGCCCATTCGCAAGGATACCAATATCATCCACCACCTGCTGCACCTCCGATAGAATGTGGCTCGATAAAATCACCGTCATTCCCTGCGCCGCAAAAGAGGCTATCAGCGCCCGCATCTCTTGAATGCCAAACGGATCCAGCCCATTGGTTGGCTCATCCAGCACCAACAACGACGGCTCATTGAGCAAAGCAATCGCGATCCCCAGCCGCTGCTTCATACCCAACGAAAACTGCCCCACCCTCTTGCGGCCAGTGTCCGTCAAATCTACCAAGGCCAACACCTCACCAATGCGTGAGGACGGCAAGCCCAACATGCGCGTATGAACCCGCAGATTTTCCTGCGCCGTCAGATTCGCATACAACGCCGGTCCTTCAATCAGCGCCCCCATCTCCGCCAAACACATTCGCGTCCACGGCTGACCCGAAAAGAACACTGCTCCCTCCGTCGGCCGCAACAAGCCCATCAGCAGCTTCAACGACGTTGACTTGCCAGCCCCATTCGGCCCCAGCAGCCCATACACCGTTCCTCGCCGCACTGCCAGCGACACATCCTCAATCCCTCGTTGTCGGCCAAAGCGCTTGGTCAAATGCCGCGTTTCTAAAATATAATCCGTCATTATGCTCATCCTTTCTTGTTGGTGTCTTCTTTATGAATCAAGCATACCAACCAAAACTCAAGATTTACCCAAGAATCAAAGGGGCTGTCGCACAAACGATATTTTCGTTCGTGTGACAGCCCCTTTTTCTGTA
>CALAKO010000223.1 GCA_937922955.1 uncultured Peptococcaceae bacterium
AAAACAACTTATTTTTTCTTCTCTCACCTTCTTGACTTCATACCATTGGACTTTTCGTCCATCTCACGACCGCAAGCTTAGAAACCAGCCAACAAACCGGCTGCGTTCATCAGTACGGTGGCTGCCTGTGCTCTGGTAGTCACGCCCTGTGGATCCAACGTATCCGTGCTCATACCATGGATAAGGCCCATGTTCACGGCCCAGATAACAGCGTTTTCTGCCCATTCGCTGACTTGATCGGCATCGCTGTAACCGCTAAGGTCGCCGCTGCTCTCTGTTGAAAGGCCCTTGTACTGCGCGTAATTGCAGAGTATCGCAGCCATTTGTTCTCGGGTGATGGCGGCATTTGGCTGGAAGCTTCCATCGTCCATGCCATTGACGATGCCGTTGGCTACTGCCCAGTTTACCGCTTCAGCATACCAATCGCCGTCGTTCTCATCACTGAAACTATTACCTTCCACTTCTGGACTGCCTTCCAGACGATGCAGCACGGACACAAGCATGGCTCGGCTAAAACTAGTGTTTGGTTCAAAGGTGGTCGCACTGGTTCCGGTCATGAGACCGCTCTTGCCGGCAAAGGCCACCGCATCGTAGAACCAATCGTCTGCCTGCACATCCGTGTAGGACGGTCCAATCGACTCATTTGCATCACTCATACTCACATAGTTGCTTTCGCCAATAAGATCGGTCAGAATGGTTTCTTCCGTATATGGCGCTCCCTCCAGCATGGTCATACGCTCTGCATCGTCGCCAACACGGACCATGACCGGAGTTCCATCCATTGGTGCTGCATAAATGTCACCGTCCGTACTAATTGCTTGTTCGTCACCATATACATTCAAATTGCCGCTATTAAAGATAAAATTGCAATTGTTGAAGAGGTCGTCATCGGTCCAGATATTAATGCCAATCTGGCTGCTTTCAATGTTCACTTCAGCATCTCCACCAATGGTCAAATTATAATCACCCTTGACAACCATCCCTACTTTTCCTGCCTGAATGTCCAATGTGCCGCCCGTCAGAGACGCATTCTCCAACATGCCAATGCCATAACTGACGCTGTTTATGCTCATTTCTCCGCCAGTCATCGCCACAGCCTCACAATAAATGCCGCATCCTTCTTCACCTGTTGCATGAAGTGTTCCTCCAGTCATAGTGAGAGCCTCGCCACCTTCAAAGCCTTTATTGCCTATAAGAGTAAGACGCCCGTCAGCCATATTCATGACACCATAACAGGTTAGACCATTGCCTTCGTTTGCACCAACAGCAACAATATCTCCTCCGTTTATGGTTAATTCGCCATAACGACAATAAATGCCACAATAGTCCCCTTCCGCATAAAGGCTGCCTTCTCCAGCAATACTGAGGTTCGCATCACTATATACAGAAAGTCCTGCGCTACTTTCTGATACGCCAACCAGCTTGCTCTCACCAATTAAGGTCACTGACAGATCACAATTCGCTGAGATAGCATCGCCTTGCTCATCATCTGTATCCTCATCTAATACAACCTCATCACCAACCACATAGGCATTATTTAAGATCAGGTTGGCACCGTCCCACTTGATGTTATAGTTGCTCTCATCGGCCCCTTCGGCTGTTGCATTGCCATTCTCATCAGTAACCAGATAGCATGGTGCTCCCGATGTTCCTGCGTATGCCACTCTTTTTACATAGAGAATCCCTTCATCGGATTCGTCAGCAAACGCATTGACAGGAAATAAGCTCAAACACATAGCTAATATAATCAACAAGCTCAAGAATCGTTTTTTCATCATATGTTCCTCCTTTTTTCTGTACACTTAAAACCACGTTCAAAATATACTGAATTTTTCATTATTATAACATAATTCTCTGCCCTTGAGTATCACCCGTTTGACCCCCAAAAAAGGAGGGGTAATCTTTTAGATTTTGTAACAAAATCTTTCTGTATTTTCTCGTCCTATTTGTCTGAATCCCTGTCCTATAGGGCATTCCACAAGTTTACAAGAAAAATTTTTCAAACAAAAAAGTCTTCGCAGAAACGAAGACTTTTCTAACAGAATAGACTTTGTAAGAAAACAAGACTCCACATCAACAGATCTTCACTGAAGCATGTATTTTTTCAAATCTTGTCGTTGTGTAACTCCCAGCTTTTCTTTTATTGTACTCAAATACTGCTTAACTGTGTTGGCAGAAATGTTCATATGCTCACTAATATCCTGATTGGTCCAACCTCGTGCCACCAACATAGCAATGGTAAACTCTGTAGTCGTTAAATTATCGGCCACGCTGCTATCCGTAATCGGGTTGTGAATTTGACGCCATCCCCATGAAAATCGATAGGTAATATTAATAATGCGTCGAAAATCATCTGGCCATTCTTGTTTAAAAATTGATTCCAGCATGCCTCCCAATAAACCATGGTGTTCACCAAACGCCTCAATAAGATCATCTGGCTGCGCAAGAGACCAAGCCGCTCGTAAATGACGTTCCGCTTCTTCCACTTGTCTCAAACTCATGCAATTCATAATCGCCGCTAAATGGAGATAAATAGCAGGGATCGGATAATTAGCGCCGCCCATCGCAAGAGCAGATTCAATAGTCCCCAAACTTTTTTCATAATTGCCTTGTAAATATAAATGATGCGCTTGTATATACAGCGCAAAGGCACGCAAACCAGGCGGCAACAAAGGCACAAATTCTTGAACCGATGGCAGACGCTCCGATACTGGCAAATGCAGCAAAACAGCCATCCCGGATGCCACTAAGGCCAGTTCAGCCTGTGAAAGTGACGAATCGCCCGCTTCATCCACGAGCATAGCATTGACAGCTTCCAGTGCCCGATGAGCTTGATGAATCTGTCCAGTTGTTAAACAAGCATAGCCAAAAATCCAGCAAGCAGAAAGTCGCAACGATGCCTCTGTACTGTTGAGATATTTTCTAGCCACCTGAATAGCGTCCTCTGCTTGTCCACTGAAATAATAATACTCCGCCCAAGCAATATCTTTTTGCGGGCCATCTGTCATCGCATTCAAAACGTCCAGACAAGTTCCTGGCTTAAAAGGTGTATTCATCAATGGCATCATCAATAAATCTAAATCAACCAAGTTGCTAAATATTAGAAAATCATCGTTTTGGCCTTTTTCTTGTCTAGGATCGTTTGGTTTTAACGTATCATCAGGAATCAACCAGGAGGCTCCAACTTTTTTTGCACCTTCAATTCGCTCATCCAAGCAATATTGCTGAACACGGCGCGATGAAATCTGCCACTTTTCTGCCGCTTCTCGAACAGTTATGTACTTCATAAAGATCCCTCCAACTCTTTCCCCTCTCCTTTATATTATATACATCAGAATAAATTGTTTCAATAATCCTATCCCCGCAGTTATGTATTCTAAAGATAGATATTTATATGATAAGAGCCGATGTATTTTCTAAAAATCTTACTACATGCAAAATAAAAAAGCCTAACCAGCCTTTTTAGACCAGTTAGACTTTTCTTGTCTTAATAAAACTATAAAGATGTGTTTACCGTTTGCTGATTCGGCTTATTCCCATTCAATGGTGCCAGTTGGTTTTGGCGTAAGGTCATAGAGCACTCGGTTGACACCCTTCACTTCCGCAGTAATGCGAGCGGTGATGTGCTGCAGCAACTCAAATGGTACATTTTCAACAGTAGCCGTCATGGCATCGATGGTGTTAACCGCACGAATGATGACACACCATTCATCGGCACGTTTGTTATCGCGCACACCCACGCTTTTGAGATCAGGAATAGCGGTGAAATATTGCCATACCTTGCCTTCAAGGCCATTCTTAGCAAATTCTTCACGCAGAATCGCATCCGATTCACGCACCGCTTCCAAGCGATCACGAGTAATGGCACCAAGGCAACGTACACCAAGACCAGGACCAGGGAATGGCTGGCGATAAACCATGCTGTCTGGCAATCCCAGGGCTTTACCACAGGCACGCACTTCATCTTTAAAGAGCATTTTCAATGGTTCCACCAACTGGAATTTCAGATCTTCAGGCAGACCGCCAACATTATGGTGCGATTTCACAGCTTTTGCCGTTTTGGTGCCGCTTTCGATGATATCAGGGTAAATGGTGCCCTGACCAAGGAACTCAATGCCTTCAAGCTTACGCGCCTCTTCTTCAAAGACACGAATAAACTCCGCACCAATGATCTTACGCTTCTGTTCAGGATCGGCAACGCCTGCCAATTTGTCCAAGAAGCGATCCACACCATCTACATAAACAAGATTGGCTTTCATCTCATCACGGAACACCTGTACCACCTGTTCCGGCTCGCCCTTGCGCAAAAGACCATGGTTCACATGCACGCACGTCAGCTGATCACCAATCGCACGAATCAGCAGCGCCGCAACAACCGATGAATCCACGCCGCCAGATAAAGCCAAAAGCACCTTCTTATCGCCAACCTGCTGACGAATCAGTTCAATCTGGTCGGCGATGAAATTGTCCATGTTCCAGTTTGCTTCTGCACCACAGGTGTCAAAGACAAAGGCGGAAAGAGCTGCTTTGCGTTCTGCTTCGTCAATCGGCCAAGCCGCAGCACCCTTGTGATCCGCAGCCATCACTGGCAGCCCACAATGACGAACGGCATCGGATACATTAATTTCTACGCCATCAACCACACGGTTTGGTCCACCATTTAGGATAACCCCCTTGACATTTGGCAAGGCTTTTAATTCGTCCACAGTAATATCATGTGGATGGATTTCGCTGTATACGCCCAACGCACGAATCTCACGTGCCAGCTGAGCATTTTCTTCACTGCCCAAATCCAGAATAACGATCATGTCCTGCTTCATTGGTAGATTCCTCCTACTTTCTCATATCTCGTCGCCAATTCGATCCCATTCGACCAAAACGGCAACACACTCATGCATACATTCATCTTATCATGAGCCCTCATCTTCCACAAGAAAATATAAGGAAATCCATCTTTTTTCATCCAGACTTTCGCCTTTATTCGTAGAACATTATCCAAGAAATCCAGCAAACATTCCGCCGCAATAAGGAATCAGCCAAATGGCCCATACCACAATGCTGAACTTATGAAAACGGTGCTTTGCTGCTTCGTTATTGCGAATAATGATTACCGTTGCCCATAATGCATGAAATGCCATCAATGACAACGCAATCACGCCGGTGATGCCATGGAAATCCAGCTGAAATCCTGTCCCAGCGATTTTTCCCATCAATGTGGTTCCAGTCGTATCAAAAGCAAAGCCCAGCCAAAAAATCGCGGTGTGCCATTTTTTTAACGTTCCATTGCGGCGTTCCGCAAAAACGCCAATGGTATAAAACACAAAAGCCAGTGAAATCGTTGTAGCTGCTAAAATAAATAATGTTGACATTTTTTCTCCTTCTTTCCATAAAAATTTTACGTACACCAACAAAAGAGCCTATAAACATCGTTAAAAATTTTCACCTCCACAAACTGAACGTTGTTCATTTTTGTTCGAAATAAATCC
>CALAKO010000224.1 GCA_937922955.1 uncultured Peptococcaceae bacterium
ATATTCCAACAGGTTTGGTGGTTAGCTGCCAGGACGAAAAGTCCCAGCAAATGAATAAGGAAAAAGCCATCAAGGTTTTAAAGAGCCGTCTCTATGAAAAGATGATGGAAGAGCAGCATGGGGAAGAAGCGGCGCTGCGTCGTTCGATGATTGGCAGCGGGGACCGTAGCGAACGTATTCGCACTTATAACTTCCCGCAGGGACGTATTACAGATCACCGTATTAATTTGACCACCCATCGCTTGGAACAAACGTTGATGGGGGATTTGGACGAACTCATTGAAGCTCTGGTCAGCACCGATCAGGCACGTAAGCTCAAGCAGGCTGCCGAAGAGGTCGAAGCATGACGCATCGAGAATGGCTGCTGGAACAACGAAAGCGGCTGGCTCATTTGTCACGCTTTGATTTGGAACGGCTATTGAGTGAGCGCGTGAACATGGGACGTGCGCATCTTCTTGCACACATGGATGATCCCATTCCAGAAACGGCGCTGAAACAACTGGATGAGGATGTGGCGGCTCTGGAGCAACGTGTGCCTTTGCAGTATGTGCTGGGGTACGCGTATTTCATGGATGCGGTGTATGAAGTCAATGAGCATGTGCTGATTCCGCGTTTTGACACAGAGTACCTGGTGCAGGCGGTGTTGGAACGTGTTGACAAGGAACAGGCAGCCATGCTGGATCTTTGCACAGGGAGTGGCATTGTGGCCATTTCTTTGGCACGTGCCCGTGCAGGATGGCTGGTTTCAGCGTCGGACATTTCCGAACAAGCATTGGCTGTGGCAAAACGCAATGGAGGACGGCTGTCTGCTTCAGTGGAATGGCGTCTGGGGGATCTCTTTGCACCATGGCAAGGACAGCAGTTTGATGTGATTGTTTCCAATCCGCCCTATATCAGTAATGACGAATACGAAGAGCTGTCGCCAGAAGTGCATCAGGAGCCGCGCCAGGCTTTAATTGCGGAACACAATGGTCTTTTGTTTTATGAACGTTTGGCGGCTGAAGCAGGTGATTATTTGATGCCTGGCGGCTGGCTGGCTGTTGAAATTGGCTGGCAGCAGGGCCAGGCTGTGCAGAAATTGTTTATGAAACATCATTTTATGGAGGTGGAATGTCTGACCGATGGTCAGGGCCATGATCGTGTAGTGGTTGGACACTTGATATGAGCACATACTCACGGAAAAACGATGCCAGTTTGATTGCGATGATCGTTATTGCATGTTTCTTGGCGTTGTTTAATTCAACGGCACTGAATGCGGGCTTGCCGTTATTCATGCAAATTTTTGATGCTTCTGTTACCGAAGTGCAGTGGATCATGATTGGATACACTGTTATCATGGGGGTTGCCAGTCCACTGGCTGCGTGGTTTGTACATCGCTTTACTCTGCGCAACTATTTTGTTTATAGCTTGTTCGCTTATGCCGTTCTGTCTTTTGCGAGCGGTGTCATTTCCAATGTTTATTTTGTCATTGTGGTGCGGGCTGTTCAGGGCATTGCTGGTGCGGCGTTGATTCCGGTAACCATGATTGCCATCTATCGGTTTATTCCAAGACATCGTCAGCCGTTTTTCCTGACCATTCAAAACATGAGCCTTTCTTTGGGGCCGGCTATAGGTCCGGTCATTGCTGGTTTGTTGTTGATGGTTTTGAGCTGGCGCTGGTTGTTTTGGTTTAGCGTGCCACTGTCTCTGTTGGCAGCTGTTTTGGGCATGCGTGTTTTGCCAAAGGAAGAACCTTCCAATGTCGAAAAAATTGATATTCCTTCATTGGTGACAATTGTCATCGGGAGTATGCTGGTTCTGATGGGATTTAGTTTGGCCAGTGATATGGGGCTGGATAATCCGATTATCCTCGCGATGATTGTCATAGGGTGCATTTTGTGCGTGTATTTTATTAAACGACAAGGGTCTTTATCATCGCCGATCCTTTCCTTTACTTCTGTACGTTATAGAGAGTATCGATTGAGTATGATTGCCAATGTGCTGCTTTCTATGGCGTTGTGTTTGGCGCCCTTTGTTTTAGCCATTTATCTGCAGACTGTGCGTGGATACAGCGCGTTTCAATATGGGCTGCTGCTATTGATTCCAGCCATCTTTTCTATAGGTGGTGCACCAATTAGTCAGAAACTATATGCCAAAGTGTCTTCAAAAGCATTGATTATTGGTGGATTGGTTTTTCTTTCGGTAGGTAATCTTATGCTTGGCTTTAGCGCAATTGACACAAGTGTTGTTCTTTTCATTGCGATATTGTGCCTGCGCTATTTGGGTATTGGCATTATGGGAATGCCGGTTACGGATCATGGCATGCGCGCACTTCCGTCGGCTCTTCAAGATGATGGTTCCACTTTGGTCAATTGGGCGAAGCTGATGGCCAACAGTTTTGCACTCAGCGTTTTCACGATGGTTTACAGTCTTGTCTCTAGTGATGTCGAAGGTGCTGGCGGGGAAATGTTGGCAATGGTTAAAGGTGTTGATGAGGTCTTCATTAGTTCCGCAATCATGTTGATTTTAGGCTTGATCCCCGCATTTATGCTGAAACGCGAACCACCAAAATAAAAGTGTTTCCAATAATCGAAAAATTAAAGGGTGAACAATAACGTAATTTCAGGTATAATGCAAGTGTAGGACAGTAAAAGGAGGACAGCATATGAGCGGAAAGGCGTGTATTTTTGATTTGGATGGTACTCTCCTGGATACATTGCAGGACCTTGCCAATAGCGTCAATGCAGCGCTGGAAGCTGTCGGAATGCCGAAACGATCTCTGGAAGAAGTGCGGTCTTTTGTTGGAAATGGCGTGCGAGTGCTTATGCGTCGAGCGATGCCGGAGGGAACGAGCGAAACGATGTATGAATCGGCTTATGCACATTTTCTAGAGGTCTATGCGCGGGAGAAATCCCACTACACCTGCCCTTATGAAGGAATTACAGAAACGGTGCAGGCATTAGAAGCACGTGGCATTCGTTGTGCTGTACTGTCAAATAAAAACGATGATGCCGTTGCGGCTCTTTGTGCACAATATTTTCCGGGGCTTTTTGAATGGACACAGGGAATGTGTGATGGGTTTCAACCAAAACCGGCGCCGGATGCATTGTTTGCCATTTGTACACGATTGGGCTTGGCTCTGGATGATGTGATTTATATTGGCGATTCTGAGGTGGATGTGCAGACTGCGGAGGCAGCTGGTGTGCGCATGATCGCTGTTACCTGGGGATTTCGCAGCCGAGAAGCATTGCTTGAGGCTGGTGCGAAAACATTTATCGACCACCCAAAAGAGTTGTTGTCGGTTTTATAACTTTTAATTAGGAAGTATGTTATGGTAGAATAGAGGAGGTGCTGTCATGGAAGCTTGCTACTATAGAAAGCTTGAAGATGGCGCAGTTGAATGCCAGTTGTGTTCACATCATTGTGTGATTCTTCCAGGAGAAATGGGAATTTGTAGATGTCGTGTTAATGATAATGGAGTGCTTATTGCAAAAACCTATGGTGAAATCAGTGGAATGACTACAGAAACCTTGAACGAAATGGGATTTCATTTTTATCCAGATAAGGATTTAAAACTCTTGTCCATTTCGGCTTATGGTTGCAATATGAATTGTCCGTATTGCATCAATCGTCACATCTCTCAAGGAAGAATTCATACTGAACCCCTCGGTCCAGAAGAATTGGTGGAACGCTTGAAGAACCTTCATCGTTCACAGAGCGTTAATGGCGTCTGCTATACTTTTAATGAGCCCTTGATTTGGTTTGAGCATGTGCGTGACTATTCCAAGGTTGTGCGGGAAGCGGGCTATTTGAACGCGCTGGAAACCAATGGCATGATTCAAGCAGAAGCTTTTCAGACGCTTCTTGAAACAATGGACCTGGTCAATATTGACTACAAAGGGTTCAGCGAGGAATTTTACCGCGATTATCTGCAGGGGGATTTCAATAATGTTTTAGAAAACATTGCCGCTTTGGCTAAAAGTGGTGTGTACTACGAAGTTACCTGCTTGATCGTGGCTAATGTTAATGACAACGATGCAGAGTTTGAAAAAGGTATGCAGCTGCTGCATGACGCTGCGCCAGATGCTTTGGTCAATTTATTGGCAGTGGTACCACAGAATAAAGAGGAAATAGAGACCGAGCCAAGCGTTGAAAAAATGAATGATCTTTTAGAAATCGCTAAGAAATATTTCTCACAGGTACAGATTGTTGCCCGCGAAAAGGCCCCACAGTGGTGAGTGTAATGGCTGATTATAAAGATCGTTTGCTGGCTATAAATTATGAGCTGAGAGATTGCCAGAAAAAAGAAGAAAAGCTTTTGTTTGATGATCCAGTCTGGAAAAAAGCAGTGAGCAGGACAACTGGCTCAGTACGTGAGAAAATTGAAGATAAAATTCCGGAAAAACTGGAAGGTACCTTAAATACCGCATTTAATGCGGCTTTTAAAATGGTTTTTCAGGAAGGCAAAGTTCTGATAAGAAAAACATACGATGGAGACGCTTTAAAATCGGAATACGCAAGTAAGCGCGTTGGCGCGCAAGCAAGAGGCGATCGATCGTTGATCAAGAAGTTGCGTAAACCTAGTGAAAAACGCTATCTGAAATCTCTTGGTGTGGCAACCACAGAAGGCGTCGGATTGGGTTTGTTAGGCATTGGTTTGCCGGATATTCCTATTCTTATTGGCAGTATGATTCGGACCTGTACTGTTGCGGCACAAAGCCACGGTTTAGATACCGAACGACAAGACGAGCAAGTTTATATGCTGCTCCTGATTCGTTTGGCTGCGATGCCAGTAGATGAACGTGCTATGGTTAATCGACAGTTGGATGCATTAGGTGATGCTATTGATGCGGGAACGGCTGTGCATTTGAATTTGGAACAAGAAATGCAGGCAACGTCTGAGCGATTGGCATTAACCATGCTCTTCAGTCGATTTGTCATGGGTTTGCCTGTAGTGGGTGTGGCTGGTGGCTTATATAATCCAGTGATTGTTAGTCAGCTGCATCAATTGGCAGACGTAAAATATGAATCTCGCTTGTTAAAGCGATGCAAGGCGGACTTGGTTCGTCAATATCATAAGGAAAAGGAGCAGTGAAAGAATGAAGAAATTAGTTGTATTGGAACCACTCAGTGTACCGGATGATGTGCTGGAAAGCATGCTTCAGGAAAAGCTTGGCGATCAGGTTGAATGGACGCTTTATGATCGTCGTGCCACCTCTGACGAAGAAATGATCGAGCGCGCAAAAGATGCTGAGATTGTTGTCATTGCAAACCAGCCGATGAGTGCCAATGTTATGGAGCATCTTGAAAAGATTGAAATGTTGGCTGTTGCATTCACTGGCTTTGATCACATTCCGATGGATGTTTGCAAAGCAAAAGGTGTCACTGTATGCAATGCCAGTGGTTATTCCAACGAAGCCGTTACCGACCTTGTTTTCGGTATGACCATTACTCTGTTGCGCAACATTCGCGAATGCGATAAAGTGGTTCGTGAAGGCGGCACAATGGCAGGATTGGTTGGCCAGGAACTGTCTGCTTTGAAATTCGGGGTTGTTGGCTGTGGACACATCGCTCAGCAGGTGTTGAAAGTGGCTCAGGCTTTTGGCTGTGAGTGCTATGCCTATAACCGCAGCCCAAAAGAAGTTGAAGGCGTCACGTTTGTTGATTTGGATACCCTCATGTCTACCTGTGATGTCGTTTCCGTGCACTTGGCGATGAACGATCAGACACGCGGCTTCATTGGCAAAAAACAAATCGATGAAATGAAATCCACTGCGATCCTGATTAACTGTGCGCGTGGACCAATTGTTGATATTGATGCTCTGGCGCAGGCCTTGAATGAAGGTCGTCTTGGCGGTGCTGGTATTGATGTATTCTACACCGAACCACCACTGGAAGCAGGACATCCATTGTTCACCACTCCACACACTTTGTTAACCCCTCACGTTGCATTTGCAACCGACGAAGCTTTTGTAAAACGTGCACACATTGTTGCTGACAATATCGCCGCTTTCTTAGCTGGAAATCCAACCAATGTTGTTGGCTAATACAAATGGATAGATGATAAATTTGATTTTAAAGATCGATAAACAATACTAATGGAGCGACCCTCTCGAAAGAGAGGGTCGCTTTTTGCGTTCATTTGGGGACCTAGAGAGATTATTAAGCTGAATTTAAGGCGTTGTTGAGCCTAATCTGCAATAAGTTGGGGTAGAAATCCCATGAAAATTAGTGTAAAGTGGAGTAGAAAGGGGCAAAAAGGGACGAAAAGGTTGAAAGGAGTGGGCCTTTATGTTTTTAGGTGAATACAAACATACTATTGACAATAAATGCCGACTCACTATCCCTGCGAAATTCCGTGAAGATCTTGATAATCAATGCGTGATAGCAAAAGGCCTTGATGGGTGTCTGACGGTCTATCCCATGGCGGAATGGGCGTTGATCTGTGAGAAAATCGACGCAAAACCGACTAGCGACGTTAAAGTTAGACGCTTTAAACGACTTTTTTATGCCAGTGCCAGTGTTGAAACATTGGATAAACAGGGACGTTTATCCATACCACCGGCGTTAATGGAATATGCTGCGATTGAAAAAGATGTATTTATCGTTGGTGAATCCAATACGTTTGAATTGTGGAGTGCAGAACGCTGGATTTCTCAGCAAGAGGAAGACGACAACGAATCTTTCGAAGATCTTGCTGGATTTTTAGGTATTTAAAGGTGGGAAGAGAAATGGAATTTCAACATATACCGGTGCTGTACGATGAGGTGCTGGATGGCCTTCATTTACAAGAAGGCGGCGTTTACGTCGACGGAACAGTTGGCGGCGGCGGACATTCAAGTGGTATTCTAAAAGCCATTGGACCGACGGGGCGTTTGCTAGCAATCGATCAGGATACGAATGCGCTGGCTGCAGCGAAAGAGCGGCTTGCTCCATATGACGGGCAAGTGACTTTTTTTCATGCGAACTTTGTGCAAATGCCGGAGATCATTGATGCCAACGCTCCCGATGGTGTGGATGGTATTTTGATTGACATCGGTGTGTCATCTCCACAGATTGACAATGCACAACGTGGTTTTAGTTATATGCACGATGCGCCATTGGATATGAGAATGAATCCAGAAGCAGAATTTTCTGCGTACGAATTGATTAATCAATACGACGAGGATTCGTTAGAACGTGTTCTACGTGAATATGGTGAAGAAAAATGGTCCAGACGTATTGCTAAGATTATTGTTGAGCGCCGTAGTATTGCACCGATAGAAACGACTTTTCAATTGGTAGATTGCATTGAGCGTGCCATCCCGAAAGGTGCACGTGAGAAAGGCTCCCATGTCGCAAAACGAAGCTTTCAGGCGATTCGTATTGAAGTGAATCACGAGCTGGATGTTTTGGAAAATGTCTTAGATCAGGCAGTCGATCGGTTGAAGATTGGTGGACGCATGGCGGTGATTACCTTCCATTCTTTAGAAGATCGGATTGTTAAGCAGCACTTTAAGTATTTGGCAAGTGACTGTATTTGTCCACCAGAATTGCCTTTTTGTCAGTGCGATAAAATGGCAACGGTTAAAATAGTCACAAGAAAACCAATTATTGCCTCAAAAGAAGAATTGACGCAAAATTCACGAGCAGGTAGCGCCAAACTTCGTATCGTAGAAAAAATACCTGCCCATAAACGAAGAAAATACTAGCAAAGATTTCTGGGGATGATAGCCATGGGAGCAGCAAGAAAATACGTATCGCATGATACTTATCCGGACTCGGAAGAGCACAAGAATAGGGCGGCGAATATCATGTTTAGCACGAATTCAAAAAGGGCGATCGCAAAAAAACAAAATGAACGTGTTTTGCGTAGAAAATTTGAAAAGAATAAGCCTCGCCTGTCATTGTTTCGTGCCTTGATCATAGCCTTTATTTTGGGAATATTATGCGTTGGTCAATATGGTGTTATTCAGGATATGGGATTGAAAATTAATGAAGGACAACAGAACCTGAAGAACATTAATGCAGAGAATGAAGCCTTAAAACAGCAGAGTGCAGCGCTTAACAACCGCAATGTGGTCAAAGAAAAAGCAGAAAAAGAGTTGGGCATGCAAGAAGCTGAAGAAATTATTGTTTATACACCAACAACTCCACAGGCTTCTCAGTCTGCTGACGCGCAATAAGGAGTTGGATGAATTTTGGAGCCACATAAGACGCGTATACCATTTATTATCGTATTTGCCGTTGCGTTTTTGGCAATACTAATTTCTTTAAAATTGTTTTATGTACAAGTGTTGGCGAGTGAAAAATACAGCGATGATTCTTTAAACAATCGTTTGCAAAATGTTGAGGTTACTCCCAATCGTGGAATAATATACGATCGAAACAACGAGGCATTGGCGATTAGCGTTGAAAAAATGTCAGTCTATATTACACCTTCTGCGATTCGAGAGTCCAGCAGCCGCGATGAGATTGTAGCAGATATCGTAGAATGTCTGCATATGACAAAATCTGAAGTAAATAAAATAATTGACAATAGTAGCAGTGATTTTGCCTGGCTAAAACGTCAATGCGACAAGGCAGATGCAGAGAAACTTCAGGAAAAAGATTATTTGGGCATTGGCTTTACGACGGAGTATGCACGTGAATATCCAAATAATGAAGAAGCTTGCCATGTTTTGGGCTTTTGTGGTCTGGATAATCAGGGATTATCTGGGGTTGAATTGCAATATGATGATATTCTTTCAGGAACGCCAGGAAAGCTGGTGGTTGAATTTGATAAACTTGGTAATGCAATTCCTCAGTCCATTCAGGAATCCATTCCTGCATCAGAAGGTCAAAACGTACATCTAACCATAGATTCAACCATTCAGTACTATGTGGAGTCGGCGTTGGCAGAAGCTCAAGAGGAGCAGAAGGCTGAAGCAATGACTTGTGTAGTTATGGATGTAAAGACAGGCGAAGTGCTTGCGATGGCAAACATTCCTGATTTTGATCCAAATAATTATGGTGATTATGAGCCAGAAACATGGACAAACCTGGCCATTTCAAAACTGTATGAACCAGGCTCGCCTTTTAAGAGTCTTTCGACGTCAATGTACCTGGAAGAAGATATTGTAGAGCCAGACACGCAGCTGTATTGTCCAGGGTATGTGATGATTGACGGACATCGTTTCCAGGATTGGGATTACCCTGAAGGCGATGGTTTGCAGACCATGAAACATGCTTTGGAGCAATCCTGTAACGTTGCACAGGCAGAATGTGTCAGCAAATTAGGCTTTGATCGTTTCTATGACTATCTCGATGGCTTTGGCATGACGAAGAAAACGGGCATTGATTTGCCATCGGAATCTTCACCGTTAATGATTGACGAAGAAGATGCCGTGGATCTCGACTTGGCATCGTCAGCCATTGGTCAGGGGAACGCATACACAGCTATTCAAATGATTACTGCGTTTTCTGCAGTCGTTAATGGTGGCTATTTGATGAAACCACAGATTGTTTCTGAGATTTCGGACAGTGATGGTGATGTTGTACAGAAAACGGAACCAGAAGTTGTTCGTCAGGTTATCTCCGAAGAAACATCCGCACAAATGCGAGATATGCTCGAAGGTGTTGTAGAGGAGGGCCTTGGTACTCCAGCAGCGGTTGAAGGTTATCGCGTAGGTGGAAAAACAGGGACTGCAGAAATTGCCACAAATGGGAGCTATGATAAGAGCAACTATATCTTGAGCTTTATGGGTTTTGCTCCTGTGGATGATCCTCAATACGCTTGCTTGGTTATTGTAGACAGTCCAGAAGGCGGCGGAAATAGCGGGACCTTGGCTGGTGGGATTTTTGCAAAAATCATGGGCAATATCCTGAGCTATTACCAAATTCCACAGACTGAGGCACCAAGTGGAGAGAATGAAAACATTATTGAAGCAGAAACTGGTGATACCGTTACAGTACCTGAAATTGAACTTCCGATGAGTACTGAAGAAGCACGTGCTGTTATGGCTGAAGCTGGTTTACAGGTCAGTGATGTTACATCGGGGGATCAGCTTGTTTGCTGTTTGCCGGCTCCTGGAACGAAAGTTGCTGCTGGGTCTACTGTTGAATTTTACAGTATGACATCTAATAGCGATTCCATTGTTTTACCATCTTTTGAGGGAAAGACCATCAAAGAGGTTGATATGATTCTAAATGGATTTGGTTTGGAATCCAACCTTTCCGGTAGTGGCTTGGCTTATCGACAGCAGCCAGCGGCAGGATCGTCAATTACCTTAGGAAGCGAGGTAAAAGTATGGTTTGCAGGCACCAGCGAATTGGCAAATATTCAAGCAGCTACTGAAAAGTTGCAGGAAGAAAGCAACAATAGTGCTTCACAAAGTAACACAGAAAATAACGGTGATTCATCGAGCAGCAGAACAACATCGAGTAATAATACATCAAAAAATGATGACGACGGTTAGAAACTGTTGCGGGACGAGGACGCAGATCCTCATCATTAAGAATGAAACGTCACTGATTACTTCATAGCTTAGAGAAGCCGGAGAGTGCCTATGCATTTCCGGCTTACTCGATTTAATGGAGGATTTTTATATGTATCAGGTTTCAATTGATCAAATTGCAAAAGAAATGGGGCTGACCTATTTGGGCCCTTCCAACAGAACAATTCGTAATGTAGCATTTGATAGCCGTGAAATTTCGCAGGGTGATCTTTTTGTTGCGATTCGTGGTCAGCGCGTTGATGGACATCGCTTTATTGAACAAGCTATTCAATCTGGAGCAGCAGCGGTCGCGGTTGATGCTGAGCATGCGTTTGAGAGTGACACGACGGGCTGTCTAATTGTTGACGATGGACAGGCGTTTATTCAGGCGCTTGGCAAGTGGTGTCGCTCCCAATTCCAGGGACCGGTCGTTGCCATTACTGGCAGTCAGGGAAAAACAAGCACGAAGGATTTACTGGCACAAGTATGTGCTCGTTCTCATAAAGTTGTGGTAACCAAGGAAAACCAAAATAACGAATTGGGGATGCCATTGACGTTGACCCGCCTGAATGAAGAGACAGAAATTCTCATTGTTGAAATGGGAATGACTGGATTTGGTGAGATTGATTTTCTCTGCCAAATTGCCCAACCGACGCATGCGATCATCACAGGCATTGGATTGGTGCATGCGGAATATTTGGGCAGTCAGCAGGGCATAGCACGTGCAAAAACAGAGCTGTTTAAATATTTACCGCCAACTGGAACCATTGCATTGAGAGAAAAAGACCATGCTCTAATGAGTCCTTATTTGAATGAATGCGCGGCATCCATTATCTGGTGTAGTGATGAAGGCGAAGGCGGTGAATTTATCAGCAAAAATGTTCAGCTTGGTGCTGAAAGCAGCAGCTTTGATTGTCAGATGAATGACGAGGCGTTTCATATTGATCTGCCTTTCGCTGGTAGACATTTTGTGGATAATGCGCTTTTGGTTACAGCCATTGCGCGTGCTATTGACATTTCTATAGCAGACATTCAAAATGGATTGGGATTGGCTGTATCTCTATCGTCCAGTCGAATGGAGATGCATAAACTGGCAGGGAATAGACTGTTGATTAACGATTGCTACAACGCCAATCCGGATTCAATGATGGCGACATTGGATGTTTTGGCGGGCTATCAACCGCGTTCAACTATTGCCTGTTTGGGAAATATGTATGAATTAGGACAGTATGAACACGATGGTCATGCAAAAGTTGGTAGGCATTTGGCAAAACTTGGTATCGACTGGTTAATCTGCTTGGGCAATCTGGCAGAGATTATCGGAACCAGTGCTATTGCCGCTGGGATGGACGCCTCGCATGTTTTCTATGTGGATACGAATAAGCAGGTAGCGCGTATTCTTGAGGAGTACGCACCGGAAGAAGCGGTTATCCTTGTAAAAGGCAGCAATAGTATGAAAATGGTTGATGTGTACCAGACTATATTAAAAGACAAAAGAATGCTATAATAGTGAAGCGATTCCAAGCAAAGGCGGGATAGACCATGAAGGAAATTAAACTGCAAGATATTTCAGGTTTCAAAATCGGCAGTGTGGAGAATGCCATTGCGGGGACCGGCTGCACAGTCATCATTTGCCCTGAAGGAGCGCCATGTGCGGTGGATATTCGTGGCGGCGGTCCTGCAAGCAGAGAAAATGCTCTGCTGGATCCTGTGGCAGCGGCTGACCGCATCCATGCGGTGTTATTGAGCGGCGGCAGTGCATACGGGCTTGATGCTGCTGGTGGTGTCATGCGTTATCTCGAGGAGCAAAACATTGGTCTGCCTGTTGGTGATGCCATTGTTCCTTTGGTGGTGGCAGCCTGTATCTTTGATTTGGCCTGTGGTGAAAACATCCGACCAGATGCTGATATGGGATATGCCGCTTGCGTGGCATCAGAAATGAATGAGGCCATTCAAGAAGGCAATCATGGTGTCGGTACTGGTGCGACAGTTGGCAAGCTTTTGGGCAATGCTGGCATGATGAAAACGGGCCTTGGCACTTACGCGATTAAGATGGGAGATTTTCAAATTGGAGCCGTGGTGGCGGTCAATGCATTGGGCGATGTCATCGACGAAAAAGGCGATATTCTTGCAGGCTTGCTTTCTCCTGACGGTCAGGGCTTCGCGGATACACGTCAGATGATGTTGGAGCACTACGAAGACTTGCTGCCAATTTTGGCTGGTGCTGGCAATGCGACAACCAACACAACCATTGGTGCCGTTATAACAAATGGGAAATTTGATAAAACTCAGCTAAAAAAAGTTGCGGCCTTAGCGTCCAATGGATTGGTGCGCGCGGTACGTCCGGTTAATACGACCGCTGATGGCGATTCTATTTTTGCTTTGAGTGTTGGAAAAGTGGATTTTGACATCAATCTGGCTGGGACGGCGGCTGCTTATGTTGTAGAGCAGGCCATTCGACGTGCAGTGTTTTCTGCAGAAGGTGCTTATGGAGTCCCTGCTTGGAAAGATATAAACCATTAATGATGAGCGATTGAAAAGTGTTGTGGGAGGAAGTCTGGAATGTGGGCATTAGGATTTGTAATTAGTTTGGTGATTGGGCTGCTGGTTGGCCATTATATGATCCCGATTTTGCACAAACTGAAATTTGGTCAGTCGATTCGCGAAGAAGGACCGAAGAGTCATCAGAAAAAACAGGGAACGCCGACAATGGGCGGCATCCTGTTCATGATCACCGTTGTTGTGACGTTGGTTATCATGGGACAGTTCAATGGCGTGACCTGGTTTGTCGTTGGCAGCGCTTTTTTATTTGGCGCTATTGGCTTGGCGGACGACGCAATAAAAATTGTCATGCACCACAACGAAGGTTTGACACCAAAACAAAAGATTGCTTTACAGCTTTTGGCGGCTGTGCTGGTCGTTTTTTGGGCCTCCCGCTTGGATATGAATGTCAGCGATTTTTGGATTCCATTATTTAACATTGTGTTGCCAGTGGGTGTTCTATATTGGCCATTGATGGTGTTTATCATCATTGGGACGACGAACAGTGCCAATTTGACCGATGGTCTGGATGGGTTGCTGACAACAGTTAGTATAATCATTTTCCTAGCATTTTTTGCCGTAGTGAAACTCTATAACGAGCCAAATTCACTGATTGTCATTGCTGTAATGATTGGCGCTTGTCTGGCCTTTTTGTTCTACAACCACCATCCAGCTCGGGTATTTATGGGAGATACCGGAAGCTTTTTCATTGGTGGAATGGTTGTTGCGTTGGCGATGGTGACAAAAACCGAACTGCTCATTCCAGCAATGTGTTTCACATATTTTATTGAAGCTTGTTCTGACATCATTCAGGTATTAGTATATAAAAGAACAAAACGTCGCGTGTTTAGAATGGCACCGTTGCACCATCATTTTGAACTGGGTGGTCGCAGTGAAAACCAGGTGGTAAGATTATTCAGCATTATCACCTTGGTATCATGTGTCATTGGTGTCGCCCTCTTCTGGACGGCTTTGCTTTGATAATGAAGGAGGAGAACCATGAAAGATGTTATTTTAATCATTGGTGCCGCACGCAGCGGGATTGCAAGCGCTGAGTATCTGCTGTCCATTGGTAAGCAGATTGTGGTCAGTGACATGAATACAAAAATTGCAGAAAAGGTTGAGGCGCAGCTTGGGCATGCGTCTGTTTCCTATGTTTGGGGCCAGCAGCCGGATGTGGAAGCCATCCAACCTGAAGTGATTGTTATGAGTCCTGGTGTGCCGTTGACCATTCCACCGGTTATGAAAGCACGTGAACTGAATATTCCTGTGATAAGTGAGCCTGAGCTGGCTTTCCGATATAGTGAAGTACCATTTGTGGCCATTACTGGCACTAATGGAAAAACAACCACCACAACGTTAACGGCAGTATTGCTGGAAGCAGAAGGTCGGAAAGTGGTTGCTGGCGGTAATATCGGTTTGCCATTGATCAGCCAGTGTCCAGCAATGACGGCGGAGGATATTGTGGTTGCTGAAATGAGCAGTTTCCAGTTGGAAAGTGTGGATACTTTCTGCCCTAAAGTGGCGGTGGTGATGAATCTGACTCCGGATCATTTGGATCGCCATAAGACTATGGAAGCTTATGCAGAGGCAAAGGCAAACATATTCAAGAATCAGACTTCTTCAGAATTTCTATTGTTGAATAAAGACGACGCCATTGTGGCTGCAATGGCGAACAAAGCCCGTTCGCGAGTGTACTATTTCACTCAGCAAGAAATCCTCGATGAAGGCATGTGGCTGGAAGAGGGCAATTTAATGTATGCCTTGGATAAGCAACAGATGCCACAGGTGCTGATTCCAGCAAAAGACATCGGAATCGTTGGTCGCCATAATTGGCAAAATGCAATGGCCGCCTCTTTGGCAGCGCTGTTGATGGGGCAGCATCCAGAGGTTATTGCAGAGCGCTTGCGTGCGTTTAAAGGCGTTGCACATCGTATGGAACCTGTTGCAACGATTGATGATGTGTTATATGTTAATGATTCCAAAGGGACGAATCCCGATTCTACAGAAAAGGCGCTGGGGTCTTATGGAGATCGTCCAATCGTGCTTATTGCTGGTGGACGAAACAAAGGCAGCGACATGGCTGTGTTGGTTCCGTTGATGCGTGCGCACTGCCGTGGTGTGGTGTTGGTTGGCGAGGCGACGGACGACTTTATTGATGCGTTCAAACGGACTGCGTATGACGATTATGTTTGTGCTGATTCGTTTGAAAATGCTGTGGAAAAAGCACACGATATGGCTCAGGCGGGTGACGTGGTTTTGCTTTCTCCAGCTTGTGCAAGTTGGGATATGTTTGATAATTTTGAGCAGCGTGGAGATCTATTCAAAGATCTGGTGAAGGGTTATGCAGAAAAACAATAACAATGGACCGAAGCGTCCGGTGTTAGTAGAAAAAAATCATTCAAAACCTAAAATAAAAGAACTGCGTTCATCGCAGCCCAAAAAACAGACCGTTGGTCAGCGGCAGCAAATGCAGATGTCTTCTCAACAGGCCATGTCGATGGCAAACCGACGTGGCCCTAGTTTGCAAGAAAGAGCAGAACAGCATCGTCGCGAAATGCAGCAGCAGGAAGTGCCTGTTCAACGGACTGTAAAACAACAGCCGATGAAAGAAGCGCATGTAAAAGATAAAAACGTCAATAAGAAACGTAAAAAACAACAAATAAAACAAAAGAAACCGAGTTTGCTGGATCAGTTTCTTGTTCGAGGCAATGCTGTAGCGGGTGCGCCGGACTATTTCATTATGGAAGTGGTGGCGGTGTTACTAGCCATTGGGCTTGTCATGGTTTTCTCAGCAAGTAGTTACCGATCTCTGCTAGAAAATGGCAATGCGTATAGCTATTTTATTAAACAAACCGCTTCGGCAGTCCTTGGGATTATAGCTGCGTTTATGATTATGTTATTGAAACCAGGGATTTTCCAGAAGCTCGCACCGGCGTGTTTGGTGTTTGTCTTTATATTGTTGCTGTTTACGCTGTTTGCTGGTGAAGAAAGTCTTGGGGCAACGCGTTGGGTTACCATCGCCGGGGTACGTTTTCAGCCGTCTGAAATGGCAAAGCCATTGATGGTTATTTGTACGGCTGACCTGGTAAAAAATGGACCGTACGATTTTATAAAAGAACGCAATAGTATTGTGACTTTTTTGATGATCGTAGCTACTTTTGGTGTCATTGCGCTGGAAGACTTAGGATCGGCGCTGGCAATCTTTGGTGGTTGCTTTGCCATCTTTATCGTTGCTGGGCTTTCAAAACGAGGCATTTTTGGCGTCGTTTTAGCTGGTTTGGGCGTAGTTGCAGTATATTGTGCCATGGAGCCGTATCGCATTCAGCGTCTTTTTGGGTTTGTGAATCAAACCGATGCCGATGCAGCCAACGGTTCTGCTTATCAGTTGGTGCAGAGTTTATATGCTTTTGGATCAGGGCGACTCTTTGGTGTAGGCTTGGGAAACAGTGGGCAAAAGCTGCTGTATCTTCCTGGAATGCATACTGACTTTATCTATTCAGTTATTGGTGAGGAATTTGGTATTGTTGGTGCTCTGCTCGTATTGGGGTTGTTTATGGCGTTTGCCTGGCGTGGTTTTTGGATTGCAACACGCATTGATGATCCGTTTAAATCGTATCTGGCATTTGGTGCGACAGCGATCATCACTGTGCAGGCTTTAATCAATATGGCGGTAGCCGTAGGGGTTTGTCCGGTTACAGGGATTACGCTGCCGTTGATCAGTTATGGTGGGACATCACTGGTTATAACCTTGATGATTATAGGTGTTTTACTAAACATGTCTCGATATGCCGATAAAACAAAGAGAAAACGAACGCCAAAAAATAGAACAAAGAACATTGAATAATATTAAAAATTATATATTGGGGGAAGACGTATGAGAGTGATTGTTACCGGTGGTGGAACCGGTGGGCACATTTACCCAGCTTTGGCCATTGCGGAGCGTATTCTGGCGGATTTGCCAGATAGTGAAGTGCTCTATATTGGATGCGATAATGGCTTAGAGAATAATATTGTGCCAACAACGTCCATTCCTTTTAAGACCATATCTGCGCAGGGGCTGCCACGAAAGCTGACCCCTGCTTTGGCACGTTCTCTGATGGTCAATTCAAAAGGTGTTGTAGAAGCACGAAAATATATTAAAGAATTTAGGCCAGATCTGGTCATCGGAACAGGCGGTTTTGTCTGCGGGCCGACGGTATTGATGGCATGCATGAACCGAGTGCCAACCATGATTCATGAACAAAACGCTTATCCCGGCATGACGAATCGTATGTTGGCGTCGCGCGTGAGTAAGGTCATGATTAACTATCCTGAGGCATCGCGCTTTTTTGTGAAGGCCAAGGAAACCGTGCTCACAGGATTGCCAGTACGCAATGATATTGGCAAACTGAGCAAGGAAGATGGCTGTGAAAAATTTTGCCTGGATCCGACCAAGAAAACCGTTCTTATTACAGGCGGAAGTCGTGGCGCTCGTACGATCAACCGGGTTTGTGCGCTGGCTTTAACAGGTATTTTGGCAAATCCTGATGTACAGGTGATATTTATTACTGGCAAAGTTGGCTATGTGGAAACAAGCCTTCTTATAAAAGACAGTGACAACAGCGTGTTGCGAAACGACCGCCTGCGGTTTTTGGAATATACCCACGATATGCCTTATGCGTTAGCGGCAGCAGATGTGGTTATTGGCCGTGCAGGAGCAACGTTCCTGGCAGAAATCGCTATGTGTGGTTTGCCAGGAATATTAGTGCCGTATCCTTATGCCAGTGACAATCATCAGCAATACAATGCTCAAGCAGTTGTTGACGCTGGAGCGGGAGAGATGATTTTAGATAATGAGCTGACGGTTCCAAAGCTGACCGCAGCTTTAAATCGTTTCCTGAACGAAGATGAGTATTATCAAGCAAAAAAAGATGCCATGTTTGAATTGGCGAAACCTTCAGCGATGGATGACATTATGATGCTGGTTAGAAGTTTTATGAAGTAGTGAAGGATTGAGGTGGCAGAAAATGAACCTAGAACAGACGTTTAATCATGTTCATTTTATTGGAATTGGTGGTATCGGCATGAGTGCTGTAGCTGAGGTAATGCTTGAACGTGGATACACCATCAGTGGGTCGGATTTGAACGAATCCGATCAAGTGCAAATGTTACGTGGCCGTGGGGCGACAATTTATGTGCCACAACGCGCTGAAAATATTACGGATGATATTGACCTTGTCGTTCGTTCGACGGCTATTCAGGAAAACAATGTTGAGTATAAGGCAGCATTGGAAAAGGGAATCCCAGTGGTCCATCGTTCAGAGATGCTAGGCTACTTAATGCAGTCTCAAAAGGCCATTTGTGTGGCGGGCTCTCACGGAAAAACCACCACATCTTCGATGATTGCTTTGTGTCTGGAAAAAAATGGTTTGGATCCGACGATTGTCGTTGGTGGCGTCATTAGTGATATTGGCAGCAATGCAAAAAATGGAAAAGGCGAATGGTTTGTTGCCGAAGCCGATGAAAGCGATGGTAGTTTTATCAATTTATTGCCATGGTATGCGGTGATCACCAACATTGAAGAAGATCATCTCGACCATTATAAAGATATTGTAGAAATTCGTGAGTCTTTCAAGCAGTTCCTGAACAAGACCAATCCTGAGGGACGTTGCCTGCTGTGTGCGGATAATGATGAATCCTTTGGCATTGCTTCACAAAGTCCGGTGCCAATGAAAACCTATGGTTTTCATGAACGTTCACAATACCGCATCAAGAATCACAGTCAGGTGGGCATGAAAAACGAAGCGGATATTTATAATGGCGATCGCTTCCTGGGGCATTTGGTGCTGCAAGTGCCTGGCAAACACAATATTTCCAATGCAACGGCAGCGGTTGTTGCATGCATGGATGTTGGCTTGACTTTTGAGGAAGTTGCCAGTGTTCTGAAAGATTACAAAGGTACACGCCGCCGTTTCCAGCATCAAGGCACCGTCAATGATATTTCTGTTTATGATGACTATGCTCATCATCCAACGGAAATTGCAGCAACATTGGATGCTGCACGGGCGATGCATGAAACAGGAAGAATTGTCGCCATCTTCCAGCCACATCGCTATTCTCGTACGCAGTTTTTGGCGACGAGCTTTGCTGAAGCGCTGTCACAGGCTGATGAAGTGATGCTCTTAGATGTATTCCCTGCTGGTGAAGCGCCAATCGAAGGGGTCTCCAGTCAGCTGATTGTGGATCAGATTGATCCAGACAAGCATGCGCAGGTTGTTAACGATGAATACCTGACCAGTGGTTTTATTTCCACCTTACAGCCTGGAGATTTGGTGCTTGTGCTGGGAGCAGGGTCGATCTGGAAGCAGGCGCCGCTTATTGTAAAAGCGTTGGAAGAACGTCATGAGTAAAGCGTGTGTCCGATCATTAACAGAGAAGGTTGATGTCGATTGAAACTATTTAGAGATAAAAACAGAGGTCCAAAGATAAAGAGCGAAGACGTTGTCATTCCTGAAGAATATCTCGAATACGAACGTGAGGCAGAAGCACGAAAACGCCGTGAGGCGGATACTAAGGAAGAACGTCTCCAATCTTCGCCAGCAGAAACAGAAAGCAATGAAGCGGATGACCCGTTTGCAGCGCGTGTTGAGCAGTTGTTGAACACGAGCAAAAAGACGCTCCAGGAGCGTGCCGCTGAAAAAGAAAAACCAGCCCCGGATGTCACGGTTGGCGAAGTGGTTGAAACGCTGGAGGACATGCTGCCAGATGCGGAGCCAGTCGCTAAAGCGGACGAGGAACCGATGAGTCTTGAAGAGGCACTGCGCATCGAAAAAGAACGTTCGAGCCGATCGGCGAAAAAAGCACGTCGTCAGTCCGTGAAAAAAGACCGTTCGCAGAGTGGGGATAAAGCAGCTGCAGAAAAGAAGGCCGACGATTTGCCATTAGGCTTTAAAGTGGTGCTTGTTTGCATCGTATTAATTGTGGCAACGGTGGTGGTACTTCTGGGGCCGCTTATGAAAATTGATGCTGTTCAGGTGAATGATCTTGATAATATGACGGCCGCTCAGGTAGAAGAAATTGCTGGAAATCCAGTTGGTCAAAATTTGTTCTTTTATCGTACCAGCAAGGCAGAGGAAGAGCTGCGTTACTATCCATATGTGCAGGATGTGACCATCACTCGTCATTTTCCACACTGGATTGAAATCAATATTACAGAGCGCGAACCGGCAGGTATTTTGCTCAATAATGGCAGTTACCTGCAGTTCAGCAAAGACGGTGTGCTTCTGGACAATGCAAAATCGTTGACGAACCACAGCCTGCCGCTGATTACTGGATTTTCGATGGATGAAGTGCCATCGCCGGGAGAAACCTTCAAGGACAATGAACGTTTTTCAGATATCCTCAAGATCGTGAATGCCTGCCCGGATGAGCTGCTATCAATGATTCAAGAAATCAATATCAAGGATCGCAACAACATTTTAGCGTACACCAGCCAAGGGATTGAAGTTCGAATTGGCAATGTGGACAACATTGAAGCACGCATGGCCATTCTTAATGACATCATGAACCAGGTCATTCTCAGCAACATCATTGAGGACCCAATCGAGGCCATCGATATTCGTTATGAAAAATCGCCGGTGGTGGTGCTGGAAGGGTACGACAACATTGATGTCACTGAATACCTGGATGAAGATAGCGACAATGCAACGGATAGCAGTGATGCGTCTACTGACAAAGATTCGACAGATACGACCAGTGACAGCAATACCGATGACACTCAGACCACCGGTACTGAAACCACTGGCCAATCCTCAGGAAACACTACTGGCAACGAAAATACGTCCAATCAAACGACTCAAACGACGAATGAATCAAACAGCAATACAGGAACTGGCACCACAGAATAAGTAGAAAATGCTACAATTCTGGAAAGAACGCCATAATTAGAGAAAAATATTTGCAAGAGTTTGCAATATAGGTTATTATTATACAATAAGGCTAGAAATTTTGTGTGGAGGGATCGTGGATGTTCCAACTCGATGATAAGAATAATAACGTCGCTGTGATCAAAGTAATCGGCGTGGGCGGCGGCGGCGGAAACGCTGTAGAGCGCATGATTGCAACCAATGTAGACAACGTAGAATTTATCGTAGCAAACACCGATGCTCAGGTTTTGGCTCAGTCCAATGCGGATACCAAGATTCAGATTGGTGTCAAACTGACTCGCGGCCTGGGTGCAGGCGGCAATCCTGAAATCGGTCAGAAAGCTGCTGAAGAAAGTCGTGAAGAGCTGGCTGCAGCCCTGGAAGGCGCTGACCTTGTATTCGTAACGGCTGGTATGGGTGGCGGCACTGGTACCGGTGCAGCAGCTGTTGTAGCAGAAATTGCTAAAAGCCAAGGCGCACTGACCATTGGCGTTGTGACCAAGCCATTCAAATTTGAAGGGCGTAAGCGCATGAAGAATGCTCTCGAAGGTATTGAAGAACTGATTGATAAGGTCGACAGTCTTGTTACCATTCCAAACGATCGTTTGTTGGAAATTGCCAGCAAGGAAATGACCATGAAGGAAGCCTTCGAATATGCTGACGATATTCTCCGTCAAGGGGTACAGGGTATTGCTGATACCATCACCAAGAATGCAATGATCAACCTCGACTTTGCGGACGTTCGTTCCACCATGCAGAATACTGGTACTGCACTTATGGGAGTTGGTGTTGGTAAAGGTGAAGACCGCGCTGTGGCTGCAGCTAAGGCAGCAATTTCTTCCCCATTGCTGGAAACCAGCATCGAAGGGGCAAGTGCGTTGTTGATCAACATTTCCGGTCAGAACCCAACCCTGATGGAAACCCAGGAAGCAGTAGACTTCATCAACGATGCTACTGGCGGCGAACCAGATGTCATCTTTGGTGTTATTGACGACCCAGGTGCAAAAGACGATATTAAAGTCACCGTTATCGCTACTGGTTTTGCACGCCAGCCAGAAGAACCTGTTTATCGTCCAGCTGCTCCAAGCAAGAATACCAGCTCTAGTCGCAGCACTGGCAGCGCTCGTACTCAGCAGCGTCACAGTGGCGGTTACGACGATGTACGCATTCCGGATTTCCTGAAAAACAGAAATCGCTAAGAATGTTCATTCCATCCCGGATCGTGATGATCCGGGATGTTTTTGTATGAGCGGTAAAGTTTCCGCAAGCTCACTGCATCGATGATCAGTCAAGAAAGGAAAATCTTATCATGCATTTTAATCTTAAAGGAATCATTCTGGGCGCTCTGTCTTTTCTCATCATTGGCGTGTGGCACCCAATCGTTATTAAAGGAGAATATCACTTCGGTCGTAAGGTGTGCATGCCAGCCTTTGCAGCTATTGGCGTTGCGTGTGTGGCGCTGTCGCTGCGTGTCAAAAACACCATTCTTAATGCGGCCATTGCATTATTTGGCTTCTCTGCTTTATGGGGCATTAATGAAGTGGCCGAACAAGAACAGCGCGTGGAACGTGGCTGGTTCCCTGCGAATCCAAAGCGTCAAGGAAAATAAATAATCAAAGGATCTGTGCACGTTCGCCAGATCCTTTTTTAGTTCCAGAAGTGGTGCCTACAAATAGTGACAATCCGTGTGTATTAGACAAATGTTTTTTGTGTATGGTATAATAAATAAAATACAAATCATTAAAAGTCCAATGGTATGAAGTCAAGAAGGTGAGAGAAGAAAAAATAAGTTGTTTT
>CALAKO010000225.1 GCA_937922955.1 uncultured Peptococcaceae bacterium
AAGTATCATGAACAGGAAGCGATGATTGTTGCTCAGGCTGGTAAAGAAAAGAGCGTCACCATTGCGACCAACATGGCTGGTCGTGGGACCGACATTATCCTTGGCGGCAATCCTCAGCTGCTGGCTGATGAGATTCTTCATAAAGAACACAAGGATGAAGAGGATATTACGCCGGAGATGCAGCGTGATGCGCTGGAAACCGCTAAAGAAATGTGTGCAGCAGATCATCAGTGTGTGGTTGACGAAGGCGGCTTGTACATCATCGGTACAGAACGCCATGAAGCACGTCGTATCGACAATCAGCTGCGTGGTCGAAGTGGACGTCAGGGGGATCCTGGGTACACTCAGTTCTACATTTCTTTGGAAGACGATTTGATGCGCCGCTTCGGTGCTGAAACCTTGCCGGCAATTATGGATAAGGTTGGCATGAATGATGAAATGCCAATTGAAAACCGCATGGTCAGCCGCACCATCGAAAATGCACAGAAACGCGTTGAAGCGCGCAACTTTGAAGCTCGTAAAAACATCCTCGAGTACGACGATGTAATGAATCGTCAGCGTGAGATCATTTATGATCAACGTCGCCAGGTTCTGCAGGGGCATAATATGGCCGAAAGCATTGGTGCCATGATTGACCGTCTGGTTGATTCTGTTTGCGATGAAGCGGCGCATGGTGAAACCTATCCAGAGGCATGGAATCTTGAACAGCTGACCACACGCTTGATGGAAATTTTCAATTTCCCAGATGGCGTGGATACGTCGGAATTCCCGAACATGACCAGTGAAGAAGTGCGTGATGCGCTCAAGGAAAAGGCACGCGCGCGTTATGCTGCCAAAGAAGAAGAGATTGGCTCAGAAATCTTCCATGATTTTGAGCGCAACATCCTTTTGCGCAATGTTGACATGAACTGGATGAATCATCTTGATGCGATGGATCAAATGCGTCAAGGGATTGGGTTGCGTGCTTATGGTCAGCACAAGCCGATTGATGAATATCGTAATGAATCTTATGATATGTTCAACGAAATGACCTATAACATTCAGTATGACACGATTCGTATGCTCTTTGCTGTTACCATCCGTCGCCAAGAAGAAGTGCAGCAGGATGAAAACAAAGAAGAACGTACCGACATTTTGAATGCGCGCCATGGCAACGAAGAACCTGTAAAAAAACAGCCGGTTTCTGTAAAAAAAGTTGGACGCAATGATCCTTGCCCATGTGGCAGCGGGAAAAAGTATAAACATTGCTGTGGAAAGAATGCGTAAATGTAAAAATGAGACAAAGCCGAAACCATCGGCTTTGTCTTTTTGATAAAAGGAGTGGGGTTATGGACTACGAAACACATAAAGCGTTTGAAGACGCCAAACAGACTTTGAGCGATTTGAGCGAATCGCTGGACTTGGAAGGCCGTGAGAAGCGTATTGCAGAAATTGATGAAATCATTTCAGCACCGGATTTCTGGAACAACCCAGAAGGCGGTCAAGCCATCATGCAGGAAAAGAAGCGCCTGGAAAGTAAGGTGGATCATTATAACAACTTGGCGGGGAAGATGGATGATTTGGAAGTCATGATTGAACTCGCTAAGGAAGAAAGCGATGCAGACCTGGAACAGGACATCGTTGATACCCTGACGGAAATCAGTAAAGAATTGGACGCATTTGAGCTGGAAACCATTCTCAATGGTGACTACGATGACAATAATGCGATTCTTTCGATTCATCCAGGTGCTGGTGGAACGGAAAGCCAGGATTGGGCAGAAATGCTCTACCGCATGTATGTCCGCTGGGCAGAACGCCATGGCTACAAGGTGGATGTGTTGGATTATCTGGACGGTGATGAAGCCGGGATCAAGAGCGTTACCTTGATGATCAGCGGTGAAAACGCGTATGGGTATTTGAAGAGCGAAAAGGGTGTGCATCGTATGGTGCGTATCTCGCCTTTTGATGCGTCTGGACGCCGCCATACCTCGTTCACGGCTGTGGAAGTTATGCCAGAAGTAGAAAATGATACCACTATTGAAATTGATGACAAGGATCTTAAGGTAGATACTTATCGTTCCAGTGGTGCTGGTGGTCAGCACGTTAACAAGACCGAGTCAGCCGTGCGTATTACACACATTCCTACTGGCATTGTGGTTCAGTGTCAGAATGAGCGTTCTCAGATTCAGAACCGTGCGACGGCTATGAAAATGCTGACCTCTCGTCTGGTTGAAGAAAAAATCAAACAGCAGGAAGCCGAAATTGCACGCTTGCAGGGTGAACAACAGGAAATTGGCTGGGGTTCCCAGATTCGTTCCTACGTGTTCCATCCATATACCTTGGTTAAAGACCATCGTACCAATTTCGAAAAGGGGAACGTCAATGCCGTTATGGATGGCGAAATTGATGAATTCATCAATGCTTGGCTGAAGCAGCAGGCTGCTAAACAGCTGGCTTACAATCAGCAGAATAAATAATGCTGCAGCTATTAAGACCGCTTTGTGAAGCGGTCTTTTTCTATATGATGAACAAAGTTGATGCACAATGGATATATATGCCGTGGTGAGAGATTATAAATAATGATAAAAATGATTGTAGCAGAGAGAAAGTAGATGAAACAATGAAAGAACGTCCGGATTTTTTTGTACTGACATCGTATGAGGAGTTTGAACAATATTATTGGTATCGAGCGGAACTACAAAAAATATGCAAGCAATTGCAAATGAGCTCAAGTGGAACAAAGCAGGAATTGAACAATCAGATCAAAGATTATTTTGAGGGGAAAGGCGCCTCAAAGGTATCTTCTGTTGTAAAAATTCAATCAGATGCCCCTTTGGCGTTGAGTACACCTCTGTTGCACTGTGGATTTGCATTTAATAAGAAATTCAGAAGGTTTTTTTCAAAACAGACAGGGATTGAACCTTTCAAGTTTACAGCGGATATGGCGGCAGCATGGAGACGTGTTAAAAAAGAAAACGATGAAACGTTTACATTGCAGGATATGCTGGATGTTTTCTATGGCGTCTCAGACTATGCTGTTTACGATTCCAGCGTGTGTCAATGGAATCAATTTGTAAAGGATTTTTGTGCCGATGAGCGAAACAAGCGTTTTAAGAATAAATTGCAAACAGCTGCTGTGCTATGGAAGATTGTCAGAGATTCGCCGATGCAGAAAACCTATTCCTATGACTTGGTCGAGCAATATGAGGCGATGTTAGTGGAAAACACGTTGCCTACAGATGATTGAATGAAATTGCAGCAAGGTTCCAATAATCGTATAAAGTCAAAAAAACTCGCAGCGGCTTGCTGCGAGTTTTTTTGTTATCTTCCTAAAGCCTGTAAGTCTTTGAGCGTGGCGTCAAGGTTACGGCCATGCCAGTAATCATCGGTGCCATAGAACAGTTTCAGCCCGTCAAAGCTTAAATAGGCTGATGAACGAAACCCCATGAGTTCTTTTTGCTGAGCGGTTAAACGGAGAGTATCGGTTGTGGTATTGATGGTGATCACGTCATTAAATCCGTCTTCGTCGATGTTGACTGATTGAATGTCGTCATAGGAGATTTCCAGAGTGACTTCCTTTTTTAGCGCCAGCGTCAGCTTGCTAAACGGAATGAGAACAATTTTTCCTTTACAAAGCTGCAGCACATAGAATTCCGCGTTGAAAAATTCAGCGATGCGTGCACTGAGATTTTTTGGCGCAAATTTGACAACGATGGCACGATCTTCAAGCGGATCAAGACCAAGTTCAACAAGTGTAGCAATTAATGTTTTTTGACTAGCCATTTGAAACAGCCTCCTTAAAAAATAATACATCTCTATTATATACAAGGGGGGGTAATTTCAAGCAAGAAAATATCTTTATGGAGAAAAATGGGCGCGATTGTGTTGTATGTTGGCTGAATGCGACTGTACAGGTACTTTTTTATCAGATGGAGCAAGTTTGTTGGTACGTTTTTGAAGAAGCGTGGTGATTAGAGTTAGCGGTGGAAGGCGTTGACAATTCTGTCTTGACAATCATATGGCTATTCGTTAAGATAATGTAGAGTCGAGGTGAGCTGGATGGATCAAGAAATGATGCGTCAGGCCATTGTTGAAGCGCAAAAAGCGCTGGAACACCAGGATGTGCCAATTGGAGCAGTGGTTGTCGTTGACGGCGAAATTGTTGGGCGAGGGTTCAACACGCGAGAACGAGATCATGATCCTTCTGGGCATGCCGAAATCAATGCGATGCGTGATGCAGCTAAGAAATTGGGACATTGGCAGTTGGACGGAGCGACCGTCTATGTGACGCATGAGCCTTGTCCGATGTGTGCAGGCGCAATGCTGCTGGCTCGTGTTGGCACGGTGGTGTACGGTGCCAGCGAACCGACCTATGGTGTTTGTGGCAGTCAGATGAATCTTGTGCAGTTTCCGGGTTTTCCAAACAATGTGCGGATTCGCGGGCCGATTGCTCAGGAAACATGCAGTGCTTTGACTCGTGCGTTTTTTCAAGATTTACGAAAAACGCGTTAAACAACTTTATATGGAGATGTACCCAAGTGGCTGAAGGGTCCGCACTCGAAATGCGGTAGGCGCTTCACGGCGCGCGAGAGTTCAAATCTCTCCATCTCCGTTTTTTGCCAGTTTGCACGAGTGTGTGGGCTGGCATTTTTTTACCAGCAACAGAAAATGCTTGACATTCGTGAAATCTGTGATATGATAGTTAATGTCTTCGGGCGGTTAGCTCAGTTGGTTAGAGTATCTGCTTGACATGCAGGGGGTCGCTGGTTCGAGTCCAGTATCGCCCAGATCGAAGAAAAACGCATTCTGTTCAAGAGTGCGTTTTTTTATTTTCTAAGCTGTGATATAATTGTCTATTGTATTGTGAAATAGTAGGAATACCGAAAGACTAATTTGAAGAGGTGTATTCATTTGATGCTTGGTTTCAAGGAACTGGAGCTTTCAGACAAAGATATTTTAAATAGATTTTTTACAGCCTGTCAGAACCAGAATACAGAGTGTTCATTCACCAACTTATTTATGTGGCGCCGTTGTTACGCGGTGCGTTGGGCGGTGACGGATAATCATTTGATTGTAGAGCCAAACGCTTTTGAAGAAAGCTGGATCTTGCCGCCGTATGGCTTGGAAGAAAACGATGACCTGTTCCGCGCAGCTATTGAGCATGCGGCAGAGGATTATCGCGATCGCCATAAGCAGCTGGTTATTCGCGCGGTGACAGAATATGACCGTGAGCGACTGGAACGTCTTTTTCCTGGCAAGTTTGAATTTGAAGAAGAACCGGACATTGAAGACTATATTTATGACGCTGAGAAAATGCGGACGTTAAAAGGACGCAAGTTAAGCAAAAAGCGCAATCATATCAATGCGTTCAAATCAGAGCATCCTGATTATGAGTTGGTGCCGTTGACGCCATACAATGCAGAATTGGCCTGGGATTTTGTCGAACATTGGTGCGGTGAACGCAATCGTGAAGAAGGCATCAATGACAGCTTGCTGTGTGAACGAGAAGCCATTGCGGATGCTTTGATGAATATGGCCGCTTTAGATTTTAAAGGGCTGATGGTTCGGGTGGATGGCCGAATTGTGGCTATGACATTTGGTGACATGGTTAATCGCAACACGGTATTGGTGCATGTGGAAAAAGCTTTTGCTGAATATAGAGGGCTGTATCCGTTGATTAACCAGGAGTTTTTGAATTATTACTGGCAGGATGCAGAGTTTGTTAACCGTGAAGAGGATATGGGCCTTGAAGGCCTGCGTCACGCTAAGCAGTCGTATTATCCGGTATACCAGGTGACCAAATATAAGGGTGTGTTGAAAGATGAGCCAGCAACAGATCAGAATGGCCACTGATGCCGATCGAGAGGCGTTGGAATCCATATGGGATTATTGTTTTCATGATGGAGAAGCGTTTCAACGATGGTATTTTAGCTCGTACTTCCGTCCTGAAGAATGCCTTGTAGGCTGTGTGGATGGGCGTCCAGTGGCCAGTTTGCAGATTATTGATCTGCCAACGCGAGTTAAAGATCGGACGCTTCGCGCTGGTTATATTGTTGGAGTGGATTGCTTGCCGGAATATCGTGGGATGGGGTTCACAAAATGCTTGATGGAGGAAGCCATCTTGCATTATGCGCCGGCGCATGATCTGCAGCTGCTGCATTTAATGCCGTTTGAAGCCGATTTTTACGAGCCTTTTGGTTTTGTGTTCAGCGATTTTCATTTTAAGATGGATCTCGACATTGCAGAGTTTTATCGTTTGGGTGACAAACATGCAGCTCGGCAATTTCGTTGGGAAAATGTGGATATGACAAGGCTTGATGAGTGGCTGCCGCGTTTGGAACGCGCCTATGAGCGCTGTACAGCGCGATACGATTTGTCTGTTGAACGCAAGGGGATGCGCCGTTGGCAAGCCTTGACGGATGACTTGGCGATGGAGGGCGGCTTTTTAAAGCTGCTGATTGATGAGCACAACAAACCAGCAGGGCTCTTGGCCTATATAATGAAGGAAGAAGCGCTCTTTGTTCGTGAAGCGCTGGCGTCTGACAGCGCGTCTCGACAGGCCATTTATTACTACATTGCCAGCCATCGTTCCCAAGTGAAAAACGTGCAGTGGTCAGCGCCGGATAATGAGGCTATTGTTTTTCGGCGTGGCAAAGACAAAGATGGTGTGCGTTATCAGCCATTTATGATGAATTATATTTTAGATCCGATGGTGCTGCCGTTGTTGACAAAGGCTGTTCCGTCGGAAGATCTTTGGTTTTCAGTACCGGATTGCGGTGTTTATCACTGGCCGGCAGGTGCGAAAACTTTACATAAAGTCAATGAAGAGATGGATTGCTTGACTTTGGATTGTCGCCAGCTTACACAAATGGTTTTTGACCGAGGATGGGAGGCACCAGAGAATCATAAAACGTTCCGTGCATTGGCAGCGCTCTTTACAAATAAGCCAACCATTTTTAACAATGAGTACTTTTAGGAGCGGTTCATATTGCAATTCGCTTTAAAATTGGGTATCCTTTATGTGAGTGCAATCATATTTTAGTGGTGCAAGATCCCAGTTTTGCACTGTAGGAGGTCCAGCGATGTCTTTAGAGCTGACGATAGAAACAATTACCGCAGAGCAGTTGTTTAACATGATTCTTGCGGGTGCAGATAACTTAGATTTACATAAAGAAAGCGTAAACCAGCTGAATGTGTTTCCAGTTCCCGATGGGGATACTGGGACCAACATGGCGATGACCATGCAATCGGCGGCAAAGTTCATTCGTCAGGCCGAAGTGCCTAGTGTCGAAGAATATGCCAAACAGGCTGCATTTGGTGCTGTCATGGGGGCGCGTGGAAATTCTGGCGTTATTTTTTCACAGATCCTTACGGGCTTTGCCAAAGCCTTGACTGGATTAGACGTCATTGATTCTGCGGCATTAGTAGCAGCGTTCAATGGTGGTGTCCAATCCGCTTATAAAGCTGTGAGCAATCCTATGGAAGGCACAATTTTGACGGTTGTGCGTGAAGCTGCTGAAGCCTTGGCGAGTCAGTATAAAAAAGAAATGGATATTCTGGAATGCCTGCGCATTTATATTGCTGCCGGGCATGCGTCTTTAAAAAGAACGCCAGATCTGCTGCCAGTATTAAAGCAAGCCGGGGTTGTTGATGCAGGAGGCAGTGGTTACCTGTATGTCGTTGAGGGGATGCTGGCCAGCCTTGAAGGAAAAACCATTGAAAAGCTTGAGGTTGAAAAAAACAGCGAGGCAGACTTGAATGATCAATTTGATCATTTCTTTGCAACGCCAGAGGATATTGTTTATCCATATTGCACAGAGTTTTTGGTTCGTACTAAGAAGACCGATGTGGAAGAGGATATTGATGTCTTAAAAAGCATGCTGAAAGATCTTGGCGATTGCATGTTGGTTGTTGGCGCCGGCAACACCATTAAGGTGCACATTCATACAGACCGTTTGGCGCGTGTTATTGAATGTGGTGCTTCTCTTGGCGAGCTGGACGATATTAAGATCAATAATATGCGTTCACAAAATAAAGCACTTCAAAGCAAAGGGCAGCAGACCGATGTTCCAGCTGTCTATAAAGATGCTATCATTGTTGTCTGCAATGGCGATGGGTTATCGGACATCTTTAGCGGCCTCGGCGCAACGCACATTATCAGCGGTGGTCAAACGATGAACCCAAGCACGCAGGATTTTTTGGATGTGCTTGAAAATATAGAGGCAGATAATATTTTCATTTTGCCAAACAATAAGAACATTATTATGACGGCACAGCAGGCTGCGGGCATGGCAAAAACTAGCAATGTGCATGTTATTCCATCAAAAACGTTCCCACAGGGAATTTCCGCGTTGATGGGCTTTATGCCGGAAACGGATGCAGAGGAAAACATCAACAATATGTCGGCCAGTCTTGCTGCTGTACAAAGTGGTGAAATCACACAAGCGGTCAGAGATACCACCATTGACGAAGTGGACATTCGTCAAAATGAATACATGAGTATTCTTGATGGCAAAATCATTGCTTCCTGCCAGACTCTGGATGAGGCTGTTGAAGCAATGGTAGAGGCTATGATCGATAATGATGCAGAGCTGGTCAGCTTGCATTATGGACTTGATGTAGATGCTGACGATGCAGAAGCATTGTTGGAAAAACTCGAAGGAGAATACGACGACATCGACTTTGAACTCTACGATGGCGGACAAAGTGTATATCACTATATTGTGTCTGCGGAATAAGTGAGGTTGATTCATGAGAATAGCGATTGTAACAGACAGCACCGCTGATATTCCACAGGCTTTGGTGGATGCTTTGAATATCAAAGTTATTCCATTGTCTGTGCATTTTGGTGGGCGAGCCTATTTGGATCGTATTGATATCTCAAATGAGGAATTTTATAATTATATTGGAACAGCGAAAACACTGCCAACCACGTCTCAGCCGTCTCCGGCTCAGTATTTGGATGTGTATCGAACCTGTAAGGAAGAAGGGGCTGAACGCATTTTTTCCATGCACCTTTCTTCAGACATGAGCGGCACCTATCAAGGTGCAAAACTTGCGGCAGATATGATTAAAGATGAGATTCATGTAGAGGTTGTTGACAGCCGTACAGTGACCATCGGGCTTGGATTGCAAGTTATCACTTTGGCTTCTTATTTGCAGGAACATCCGGAAGCAACTTGGGAAGAGGTCATGGCCTACGTTCACTCCATGGTTGAGCAAACTCGCATATACTTTCTGCTTGACAGCCTGGATAATCTGCAAAAAGGTGGCCGCATCGGAAAAGCTAGTTATCTGGTAGGATCCATTTTGAACATCAAGCCGGTGCTGATTGTTGCTGATGGGTTTATAGGTGCCTATGAAAAGGTTCGCGGCAGAAAGATTGAGAAAGCCATTGATCGGCTGACGGATATTGTTGTTGAAAAAATTGATCCGGATAAGCGCTTATATCTGGTGCTGGGATACAATAACGAAAAGTACCTTCAGCTGTTAAAGGAGAGTTTACTGCCAAAACTTGCAGCACGTCCGGAATTTGTGGAAAAAGATCCGGAGTGTTTTGAACTTGGCAGTGTTGTTACAACCCATATCGGGCTTGGCGGAATTGGCGTAGCATTTTATCAAGTATAAGAGGTGGACAAAATGGATAAACTGAAGAAGATTGAGAAACGTCTCGAAAAGCTTTATCGTGTACAAAAACAGCTTGAAAAGAAGAAAAAGAAAATGATGAAGCTTGCTGCGCAAAACAAGAAAAAAGTGGCTGCTAACAGCAAGAAAATGGCTGCTGCAAAAACACCTGTAAAAGTTGCAACTAAGGCTGGCGTAAAAAAGAACAAAATGCTGAAGCTTATTGCAACCTCCATTGGACTAGCGGTGTTCTCTACGGTTGTAGCAGTGGCTGTCACCAAACTCATTCAGCGTGCAAACATTCAAAAGAAGGCTGGTATTAGAAATGCGGCTGCAGAAGACAACGACTACCCATCTGTTGCAGCGAACGCAGATTATGAAAAGGCAAGCCTTGAAGAATTGGAAGAAGCGCTGCTGAAAGTGGAAAATCAGCTGGAAGAAGTAACGGCTGCCATTGAAAATTCCAAAAAATAATTCTTTGCCCATCACCAGATTTGGTGATGGGCTATTTTTTTAGAAAAATGCTTGCATGCACGCTGTAAAGATGATATACTCTTAACGTTGTAAAAAACACGGTTCTTTGTTCCGCGCTCTGGAGCTCACAAGGGTGAGAGGGACGCGTAAAAAATGGAACCGGAAGAAAAAATCCAAATTATGAGAGGAGGTGCCAAAATGTCAGTCGTATCTATGAAACAACTTTTAGAGGCTGGGGTACATTTTGGTCATCAAACACGTCGCTGGAATCCTAAAATGGCGCCGTACATTTTTGCAGAAAGAAATCAGATCTACATCATTGACTTGTCAAAAACTGTCAAGCTCATCAATGAAGCTTATGATTTCGTAAAGGAAGTCGTTGAAGAAGGAAAACCAATCCTGTTCGTTGGTACTAAGAAACAGGCTCAGGAATCCATCAAAGAAGAAGCCATTCGCGCTGGCGAATATTTCGTTAACGAAAGATGGCTCGGTGGTATGCTGACC
>CALAKO010000226.1 GCA_937922955.1 uncultured Peptococcaceae bacterium
GATGAAAAATGATTTTTGTTATTTACCCTCTCTACTTGACTGGGGGCTGATCACAGAGACAGGGAGGAACGATTTGCAAATAGAGGGTATTACATTGGCAGGATATTGAGCCGGTCGATTTTTCCTTTTCGATCCACCGACGAAAGGTAGGCAACAACAGGGACCGCTTTGCCATTATAAACAATAAAATACCAGGCAACGTTTTCTTCCATGTAGCGAATGCCACTGATTTTAAATGGTCCGCGATTAAAACCAAATTTATGATGGAACATCATTTCAATAGCCATTTTTCCCGACAGATGCAGCGTGTCTTCACCAACTTTTGTCCAGGAAGCATCGTGAAGAACACCAACATCATTGAAAAGATCTGCCAGCCCTACCGCATCCGCGCGCTGCATGCAGTCAAAGTATTGTTCGAGTAAGGTCATTTTGCTCGCCTCCCATCAAAATCTTTCAGAACGCAACAAAGCGTCAATACCGCCATCGACGAAGAGAATAACTCCATTGATCCCACTGGCTTTTTTAGAACCAAGGAAGGTGATGGCGTTGGCAATTTCTTCGGCATCCAGAAATTCCTTCGTGCCATAACGCGTTGGAATTGGAATCAGAAGGGCCGATTCGCGCTGTGCGTCAGTCATGTTCTGCGTCATTGGCGTGGTGGTATTGCCCGGTGCCACAGCGTTGATCCGCAGCCCTTCAACGGCCCAAGCCGACGAAGTACGGCGCACCCAACGTGCGAGGGCGTGCTTGGATGAACTATAGCAAGATGGCGCTTGTTCGCGCGGAATCATGCGTGACAATTCAAGCCCACGCTCTTTATTGCGCATATTGGTCAACACTTCCACCCAATCGGGACGAACCGTGAAATTGGTAATGGAGTTTGACGCCGTCATGACGCAATTCCCCTTCTTCTTTTTCAGAAGAGGCCGGAGCCCTTCAGCCATTTCGATGCTGGCATAAAAATTAAGCGCAAAAATGGTTTCTGGTGGAGCGGTTGGCCCAACCCCAGCATTACATATCAGACAATCAATTCCACCGGGATAACGACAAATGACAGATTCAATTGCATCAGTCACACCTTCGGAAGTGGAGAGATCGGCTTGAAAATCTCCACCCTTGTAATCAATATTGAATACTTCATGTCCTTCTGCAAGCAGCTGTTCTCTTGCTGCCGCTCCAATACCTGTGGAGCCACCAGTGATTACATATACACCCATGTTCATTTCCTCCTTCGTTTTCTGGAATTTGATTGCTGATATTTTAGAGAAGTATAATCAGGCGCCGCTTAAATGTCAATAGATTCACTCTTTTTCTAATACTCCGATAATTTATTATTTTAATAAGTATTTTTGCGCTCCCCAAGCATTCAGGATTGCTTTTCCGAAACATTATTTTTACCTATCCCCTTGTAAATCGATGGGATAAGAAGGCATGACCACCAAAATTAGACAAAAAAATTCCCGACGCGCATAGACCACGTCGGGAATTCTTTATTGTGTGAACTTACTTCACGAGGCCAGCTTCCTGAACCGCTTCGAGGGTTTCAGTAGCGATGGCATATTCTTCGTTGGTTGGGATAACGAAAGCGTGAACACTAGCACCTTCAGCGCTGATGTCACGGAATTCGCGGCAACCTTCGTTCTTAGCTGGGTCGAGAACGATGCCTAAGTTGTCGAAGTCTGCGCAGATGGAAGCACGAACACGGTCGTCGTTTTCACCGATACCAGCAGTGAAGACGATGGCATCGCAGCCATTGAGTTCTGCATAGTAAGCACCGATGTATTTTTTAGCACGGAGGACAAACATGTCATAAGCGAGCTGAGCGCGTTCGTTGCCATTGTCCATAGCTTCTTCGATGTCACGGAAGTCGTTGGAAAGACCGCTGACGCCAAGGAGACCGGATTTCTTGTTCACATAGGTATCCATTTCGTCTGGAGTAAGACCTTTGTGCTTCATGATATAGAGAACAGCAGCTGGGTCGATGTCACCAGTACGGGTACCCATTACGAGACCTTCGAGTGGAGTGAAGCCCATGGAGGTGTCGATGATCTTGCCGCCCTTGATGGCAGAGATGCTGGCACCGTTGCCGAGGTGGCAGGTGATGAGCTTAAGTTCTTCGATTGGACGGCCCAGAGCCTTAGCTGCTTCACGAGCAACGTATTTGTGGCTGGTACCATGTGCGCCATAACGACGAACTTTGAGGGTCTTGTAATCTTCGTATGGAATAGCATACATGTAGTGTGCTGGATCCATGGTCATGTGGTAAGAGGTATCGAATACGCAAACGGATGGAATGCCAGGCATGTTTTCTTCGCAAGCTTCGATACCAGCGAGAGCAGCGTAGTTATGAAGCGGAGCCATAGCGCCGTAGGAGTGTACGAGATCTTTGACACGCTGATCAACGACTGCTGCTTTAGGGAAGGAGTCACCCCCCTGCACAATGCGATGACCGATGGCATCGATGCTGCTGAGATCTTCTACAACAGCGAGATCGCCTTTGGTGAGGGCGTCAACAACGAGAGCAACTGCTTCTTTGTGGTTGTCTGCTTTGACATCTTTCTTGATCTTTTCGCCTTTCGCTTTGACTTCGAAGCCAGCGTCGCCACCCATGCCGATACGTTCGACAAGGCCCTTGGACATGACTTCACCGTTGTCCATGTTGATAAGCTGGAACTTCAGGGAAGAGCTCCCACTGTTCATAACTAATACGATCATTTCTTTTGTTCACCTCATAGAAAATTTGAAAATTTTATTAAGAAAGGAGCAGGGCGTCACTCATGATGGCGTCGCCGCTTGCCTTCTCAAACATTTGTAAAAGATCCTGCACCGAAAGATTTGGATAATCCGCTTTACGGATATCGACGGCCACTTTGCCGCTGTCAAGCATGACAAGGCGGTTGCCGTGAGCAATCGCATCGCGCATGTTATGGGTAATCATGATGGTGGTCAACCCATATTCAGCAACGATATGATCGGTAATTTCAAGGACCTTGGCAGCCGTCTTTGGGTCAAGGGCTGCAGTGTGTTCATCAAGCAGAAGAATATCTGGCCGCTTGAGGGTGGCCATGAGCAACGTCAGGGCCTGGCGCTGACCGCCGGACAAAAGACCGACGCGCGCGGTGAGCCGTTCTTCAAGGCCCAGGCCAAGCATGGCCAGGCGTTCCTGGAAGAAGGCACGATCTTTTGCACGAGAGCTCCAACGCAGCCCTGGTCGCTGACCACGGCGAGATGCCATCGCAAGGTTTTCCTCGATTTGCATGTGGGCGCAGGTGCCCAGCATTGGATCCTGGAAAACACGACCGATGTAAGCGGCGCGTTTATGCTCCGGCAATTTGGTAACATTGACATTATTGATAAAAATTTCACCTTTATCGACAGGGAAAACCCCGGCGACGGCATTAAGCATGGTGGATTTACCGGCACCATTGCCACCGATGACAGTGACAAAGTCGCCTTCTTCAAGATGCAGGTCAAGGCCGCGCAGGGCTTTTTTCTGATTGACACTGCCTGGATTGAAGGTTTTTTCGATGCCATTCAAATCTAACATAGACATGGTCTCAACCTCCTCACACACGAGAGCGCAGTTTCTGCATCTTGCTCTTGATGAGCGGCAGCGCCAGCGCAACAGCAACAATAACAGCGGTGAGCAGCTTGAGGTCGTTTGGATTCATACCGAGCCAGAGGACGAAGGCCACCACCGCACGATAAACGATGGAGCCCAACACGACACTGATGAGCCAGTTTTTAAAACTGCGTGTGCCAAAAAGCACTTCCCCGATAATGATGGACGCCAGCCCGGTAACGAGCACCCCAGTCCCCATGTTAACATCGGCATAACCATTGGATTGGCTCAACAAAGCACCTGTGATGCCAACAAAGCCGTTGGAGATAATCAACCCAAGAATAACGGTGATGTCCGTATTGATACCCTGAGCGCGAATCATTTGTGGGTTGTCGCCAGTCGCACGAATGGCTGCCCCAAGCTCAGTACCAAAGAAGATGTAGCAGAAAAACCAAACAACGAGAGTAGCCAGAAGACCGACCACCAACGTGGCACTGACTTTACTCATGCTGTTTTCAAAAAAGGTATAGACCGTTTCTTTGCCCAAAATAGATGTTGTAGCACGGCCCATAATGCGCAAGTTGATTGAATACAAACCAATCATCGTCAAAATCCCGGCAAGCAACGCAGGAATTTTCAGCTTGGTATGCAGAAAACCGGTGACAGCACCCGCTGCACAACCGCCAAGGAACGCAAACAAAATGGCCAGAAGTGGTGAACCACCGCCACTGATGGTCATAACAGCGATGGCCCCGCCGAGAGGATACGTCCCCTCAATGGACAAATCGGCCACATCCAAAATACGGAAAGTAATAAACAAACCGATCGCAAGCACTGCCCACAAGAGCCCTTGTGCGACCGTTGAAAGTATGAGTTCCATAATGATCCTCCATAATGTCTCCATACCGGGAATGGATCATCCCCACCTAAGCATTATAGCATAGAGCAGGCCATTCTCCCAATAACTTTCCCGGCAAAAAGTAATAGTCGGAATAAACAAACAAAACGAAGGGTCGCCACTGGGGTGACCCTTCGTCATGCCGGCCAACAGCCGACAATGGGTTCATTATTCTTCTGCAGCGTATTCACCAACGAATTCAGTGAGATCATCCGGTACGGTGATGCCAAGCAGATCCACTTCTGCCTGGTTGATTTCGGTGGTGGTGTTTGCAGCCATTTCAATTGGCATATCGGCTGGCTGAGCTTCGCCCTTGAGGATCTTCGCAGCCATTAAACCAGTCTGTTTGCCAAGTTCGTAGTAATCAACACTGACTGTTGCCAAGCCGCCGCCAGAAAGCATACCAACTTCACCAGTGAAGACTGGAATCTTCGATTCGTTGGTAACACCTGTCAAAGTCGTCATAGCAGACGCCAACGTATTGTCGGTTGGAACATAGATGGCTTCAATATCTTCACCAATCAGACTGGTTGCAGCCTGCTGAATTTCGTTAACATTGGATACGGTCATTTCGGTAACAGAAATGCCAACCGATTCACACTGTTCTTTGAACAGTTCAACCTGAATGCGGGAGTTTTCTTCCGCGGAGCAGTACATAACACCAACAGATTTGAGATCTGGCATCATTTTCTGCATCAAAGCCACCTGATCTTCAATTGGGTTCATATCACTGGTCCCTGTCACATTACCGCCAGGAGCGTCGTTGCTGTCAACAAGACCGACGCTTTCATAGTCGGTGATGGCCGTGCCCACAATTGGGATATCGGAGCTGGCGCTCTTCATCTGTACAGCAGCCTGTGTTGCAATGGCGCAGACAAGGTCTTTCTTGTCGCTGGCAAACTGGCTGGTGATGGTGTTCAAGTTGGACTGATCGCCCTGAGCGTTCTGGTAATCAATGACAACATCCTTACCGATGGTGTAGCCGGCTTCTTCCAAGCCATCTTCAAAGCCATCGCGTGCGCGATCCAGCGCAGTGTGTGCTGTCGTTTGAATAATACCAATCTGTAATGCATCTGCATCGGCTTCTGCTGTTGCACTGCCCTCTCCTGCCGCACTACCACCGCTGCCAGAGCCACCGCCGCAGCCAGCCAATAACATCATACTGCCGAGCGCAATCCCGGCGATCCATTTTTTCATCTTCATCCTACATTCCTCCGTTCTACAAATTCTACATTTCTCGGATGAGAGATACCACGTTTCGTGGATGTACGTCTATGATATACCCCACACACATATAATGCAACCCTTATTGCACAAAAATCGCCCAAACTGTCGGAAAATTTGATTATTATTTCTTATTGTGCGTAACATTAACTTTTCCAAAGCTATTCCCCAGGTTTATTTTCCACATTTTCCACCGCTTAACCAAGCGGTTTTTTCCACTTTATCCTTGAGTTTTCCACTGTGAAAAACCACTTTTCCACTGTTATCTGTGGAAAACCGAACACTTTTCCTAAGACTTATCCACAGTTCCCGTGGAAAACCATCATTTTTCCCAGAAATTCGCCTGTTTCAAGTTTTCCACAAATTTTACAAAAAGAAAACATCCCCTTCTTGACAACAATCCGAAATCGGATTATAATTCAATTATCCGATTTCGGACTAATTGGAGGTGCATCCGATATGCAAACAAAACAAGAGCAACCATCCATCGTCGCTGTTTACCAACTTTATCATGAAAGCGATGAAATCTACCACATTTACGCCCGTCAGCACGATCTATCTGATACGGCCCTCGCTATTCTTTACTCTCTTCATGGTCAAAAAACGCCTTATACGCAGCGTGCTCTTTGCGACGAATGGCATATCCCGCCACAAACGCTTAATTCGATTCTCAAAGGTCTGGAGAAAAAAGAACTTGTCATCCTGACACCAGATCCATCAAATCGCCGCACCAAACAAGTGTCTCTAACCGAACAAGGAACAGCTTTGGCGGAACAGGTCATCGCCCCGCTCAAAGAAGCTGAAGAACGCGTGTTTAACCAGCTTTCTCCCAAAGAACAAGAGACACTATTAATGCTCACACGCAAATACCTTGGTTTACTGCGAGAAGAAATTAATTAAATACCACGCTCGGAGGACTCGGTGTCGCAACACAGAGATCAGATAAGAGGTCGGGTGCGCCCGGTTATTGTTCCAATAGCCGAGCGCTATTTTTTTAATACGATTATCTTTAAGGAGGCGCTCTCGACGATGAACGCATCATCCATTTTTGCCCATACACCACCAGTCAAACTCTTCTTTTTTGCAGCCATTCCCGGCTCCATCAGTATGTTGGCATCATCGCTTTATTACACCTTTGACGGCATCTTTGTCGGTCAGTACCTCGGTGCTACAGCCTTTGCTGCCATCAATTTAGCATTGCCTTTTGTCATCATCAATTTTTCTCTTGCCGATCTTGTTGGCGTGGGCTCTGCCGTTCCTATTTCCATTTATTTGGGACGTGGAGAAAAGCAGGCGGCAAACAATCTGTTCACCTGTGCCTGTCTGCTCATTCTCATTCTTGGCGCAGTCATCGGCGGCATACTTTACGCCAGTGCCCCCGGCCTCATTCATTTAATGGGCGCGAAAGGCGACTTTGCTCAACTCGCCATAGATTATATGCGCGTCTATGCCCTATGCTCGCCCCTGACCACCATTATCTTTGCACTGGACAACTATTGGCGCATCTGCGGCTTCATTCGCGGCAGCATGTGGCTCAACATCCTTATGTCGGCTCTTTGTGGCGGCCTGGAATTTCTCTTCCTTGGCATTTTTGGCTGGGGCGTGTGGGCCGCAGCGCTGGCTGGCAGTGCCGGTATGGCCATTTGCGCCTTAATCGCCTTCGTCCCCTTTTTCCGCGGACAGGCAACGCTTCGATTTTGCCGCCCACATTTTCATGTAAAAATGATCAAGCAAATCGTCGCCTGTGGCAGCCCCAATTTTCTAAATACCATCGCCGGTCGATTGACTTCCATTCTGATGAACGCCATCCTGGTACGTCTTGGCGGCGCAACCGCCGTCTCGGTCTATGGCGTCCTCATGTTTGCGGATGGTTTTGTCCAGCCACTGCTCTACGGGCTCTGCGATGCCCTGCAGCCAGCGGTGGGCTACAATTGGGGCGCAGAAAAGTATTCCCGTGTCCGAGCAATCGAACGCTGCTGCTTCATTGGCGCTGCGGTTGTGACACTGTTGCTGATGGTGATGCTGTTCTCTTTTCCAGCAGCCATCACGCAGTTGTTCGTACCAAACGCAGACGAAGCACTGCTAACCATGAGCGTCACGGCTCTGCAGCTCTTCGCTTTTACCTACCTGACACGCTGGTTTTCATTTGCCACGCAAAGCTACATGCTTGCCATTGAACGACCATTGGAAGCTTCTCTTCTATCCATATCCACAGCTTTTCTCTTTCCAGTGCTTCTTGTCGTCCTTCTCTGGCCCCTGGGCCTTACTGGCATTTGGCTGAACATGCCTCTCACCGCCATGCTCGCCGCTGTTCTTGCCGCCATGATCCTACGCCGTCTTCGCCCATTGCTGCATCAAGCAGACGCATAAATAAAAAACGCCTTCACCGGTCGATGGACCAGTGAAGGCGTTTAATACACTTAAAAGAAATTATTCCACACAGTCGAGGCGATTTTTTGCCAATTCCACGTAACGTTCAGCATTTTCGCGATTGGCAGCAGCCTGCTCTGGGCGAACAGTACCGCGCACTTTCGCAGGCACGCCCATGACAACAGAATTCGCCGGAATGTCCGCACCGCTTGTCACCACAGCACCAGCGGCGATGGTGCTGCCTGCGCCAATGCAAGCGCCATTCATAACGATAGCACCCATGCCGATCAGCACATCGTCACCAATGGTGCATCCATGAACAACGGCACGGTGACCAACGGTCACCCCTTTACCAATCACAAGCGGCCAACCTTCGTCAACATGAAGCACACAGCCATCCTGCACGTTGCTGCCCGCGCCAATACTGATGCTGTCTTCGTCGGCACGCACGACGGCATAATGCCAAATGCTGGCATTCTCCCCAATGTGAACGTCTCCTTCGATCACACAATGGGCGCTTCGATAGTATCCCATTTTTATATCCCCTTTTCAAATAATAAAAAGACCTGAGCCTTTTCGACTCAGGTCTTATTCCGCGCTGTAAGGGATTCGAACCCCTGACCTTTTGGTCCGTAGCCAAACGCTCTATCCAGCTGAGCTAACAGCGCACACGGAGAGAGAGGGATTCGAACCCTCGATACGGTCACCCGTATACTCCCTTAGCAGGGGAGCACCTTCGGCCTCTCGGTCATCTCTCCTCGCCATAACAGAACCTATTATAGATCGTACTATTCATTCTGTCAAGCACTTTTTTCATTTTTTCAACGGAGGAGGTGGGATTCGAACCCACGGAACCCGCAAAGATTCAACGGTTTTCAAGACCGCCTCCTTAAACCGCTCGGACACCCCTCCAGAAAACAATCCTAATTATAAAGGTGTTTTCATAACCTGTCAACAAAAATCTTCAGGCTGTTGTATATTTTGATTATTTTCTGATTGGTGCAATCGGACCATCCACACAGGAAAATTCAATAAAGGTCTCCAATGTACCATTCATGTTATTGCTGATATTTTCCAGCTGTGTGATGATTGTCTGGATGTGTTTGCTCATATCTACTGCATGCAAACGTTCTCCAATGATCGCAATGGAACGTTCATAGAATGCTGGATTTGCAAAGCATTCATGCCATTCCTTGTCGTTTTCAAGCCCTCTCTGAAATTCATCAAAATCACTGATCGCCTGCTCCAGCAGAGCACGCACTTCGACATCGGCTTCGCGGTTGATTTCATTTTGACCGGAAGAGTAGGAAAAAATATTCAAGCAACCACTGACCTTGATTTCACGAAGTTTTTTAATGAGTTCATCTAGATTGTTGGAGCAGTTTCTCGCTGGTTCCAACAATGAAGCTCGAATAGGCATCGCACAGGCCTCCTTTCTACTGCAAATTTTCTTGTATAGTAGGAAAGTATTGTATGAGTAATTTTATTATAAACCATAAACGTCCATCATGCAGTCTTTTTTTTACCATTTATCGATCTTATCGTGGAGCTTTCACTGTTTCTCCACATTTTCGACGCTTGTAAGCAATGGTTTCAGGAATCGTCCGGTATGAGAATCTGGACAAGCCGCCACCTGTTCCGGTGTACCGCTGACAACAACACGTCCACCACCAGAACCGCCTTCAGGGCCAAGGTCAATGATGTAGTCGGCACATTTAATCACATCGAGGTTGTGTTCAATGATAATCATGCTTTCGCCGTTGTCAACGAGACGCCCCAGCACCTTCAGCAAGCTGTCGATGTCGGCCGTATGAAGCCCCGTGGTTGGTTCGTCGAGAATGTAGAGGGTTTTACCGGTCGGACGTTTCGCAAGCTCCGTCGCCAGTTTCACGCGCTGCGCTTCCCCACCGGAAAGAGTGGTCGCTGGCTGCCCCAACTTGATGTAACCAAGGCCCACATCCTGAATGGTTTTGATTTTATTGTACACGCTCGGAATGTTTTCGAAGAATTCCACGGCTTCGTCCACGGTCATGTCAAGAACTTCGGAAATGTTCTTGCCACGATAGGTGACTTCCAAGGTTTCACGGTTGTAGCGTTTGCCTTTGCAGACCTCGCATGGCGCATACACATCCGGCAGAAAGTGCATTTCGATTTTAATGATACCATCGCCTTTGCAGGCTTCACAGCGCCCACCTTTGACGTTGAAGGAGAAGCGGCCAGATTTGTAGCCGCGAATCTGCGCTTCTTTGGTTTTCGCAAAAAGCGCGCGAATCTGATCGAACGCACCAGTGTAGGTGGCTGGGTTGGATCGCGGTGTGCGACCGATCGGGCTTTGGTCGATGTTGATGATTTTATCGATTTGCTCGTAACCTTCGATGGCACGATGCTTCCCTGGCACACCCTTATACTGTGGATACACTTTCTGAGCCAGGCTCTTGTAGAGAATCTCGTTGACGAGGGTACTCTTACCAGAACCGGAAACACCCGTTACGCACGTCAATACCCCAAGAGGGAAGCTGACTGTGAGATTTTTAAGATTGTTTTCACGGGCGCCAACAACTTTAAGCATACGTTTTTTATCGATTGGGCGGCGCTGCTCAGGCACGGCGATGCGTTTGCGGCCAGAGAGATACGCACCCGTGATGGAAGCTTCGTTGGCTGCCACTTCTTCCGGCGTGCCTGCGGCCACCACTTCCCCACCGCCAGAACCGGCGTGCGGTCCAATATCCACAATGAAGTCGGCAGCACGCATGGTGTCTTCGTCGTGCTCGACGACGATAACGGTGTTGCCCAGATCGCGCATGTGCTTCAAGGTGCCAATGAGCTTTTCATTGTCGCGCTGATGCAGCCCAATGGACGGCTCATCGAGAATGTAGAGCACGCCAACAAGGCCACTGCCAATCTGCGTGGCCAGACGAATGCGCTGGGCTTCCCCGCCGGAGAGCGTGCCAGCAGCACGGCTCAGCGTCAAATAGGTGAGGCCGACATTGACCAGGAAGCGCAAACGTTCAGAGATTTCTTTGAGAATCAGGCGGCCAATGAAGAGTTGGCGTTCGGTGAGCTCGATGTGCTCAAAAAAGTCCAGAGCTTCCACAATGGTCATGTCGCAGACTTCCCAAATCGTCTTGCCGCCCACTTCCACAGCCAGCGCTTCCGGACGCAGACGGCGGCCTTTACAGGCCGGGCAGCGGTCGGTGCGCATGAAGCCTTCGAGCATTTCCATGCTGGCTTCGCTGTGCGTTTCCACACGACGGCGTTCGAGATTTGGAATCAGCCCCTCATAGGCTTTGCGATAGGTCTTTTCTTCGCCAAACATGTTCACATAGCTGAAGGACACCTGCGGATGATCGCCGCCATAAAGGATCAAATCCTGCTGTTCTTTCGGCAGATCTTTCCACGGCGTGTCGCGATCGATGCCCATTTTATCGCTGAGGTTGAACAAAAGCTGTTCGTAATAGTTGGAGATGGTGCCGCGGCGCCATGGAGCCAGCGCACCTTCGTTGAGACTCTTGGTTTTATCCGGCACAATAAGATCGAGGTCAAAACTCATGACCGAGCCCAAGCCGCTGCACGTTTCGCAGGCGCCAAGTGGATTGTTGAAGGAAAAGAGCTGTGGCGTCAGTTCGGGCATGGAAATGCCACAATCGAGGCAGGCAAAATGCTCGCTGAAACGCATCAGCTCTCCATCGGCATCGACCCACACCTGGCCTTCAGCCAATTCAAGAGCGGTCTGCATGGAGCTCGTGAGACGGCTTTCAATGCCTTCCTTGAGCTTGATGCGGTCAACAACGACTTCAATGTAGTGTTTGTTGTTCTTTTTCAGCACGATGTCCTCGGAAAGATCGCGCACCTCGCCGTCCAAACGCACGCGCACATAACCGCTTTTGCGAAGCTGTTCAAAATACTGTTTAAATTCGCCCTTGCGGTTTTGCACCACTGGTGCCAAAATATGCAGACGTGTCCCTGGTTCAAGCGCCATCACCTGATCCACCATCTGGTCGATGCTCTGCTGATGGATTTCCTTGCCGCATTTTGGGCAGTGCGGCACGCCAATGCGCGCGTAAAGCAAACGCAGGTAATCGTAAATTTCGGTGACGGTCCCCACAG
>CALAKO010000227.1 GCA_937922955.1 uncultured Peptococcaceae bacterium
CTACACATTTTGTCTGCCCTTACTGTCAAACGGCGTTTAAATTGTCAAAACTTGATTTTATGTTTGCGTTGAAGACTGGTGTTCAAAATGAACGCATTGTCACCTGTCCATATTGTGGATGCAGAGGTAAAATGACACTTTTTAACGATTGAACAAAACTTAATATCTTTTGAACGAAGGATGTTCCCCAATAATTAATGCAATAATTATTGGGGATTTACCTTTCTGTAAGAAAAACAAAATCATAGTTGGGCAGAACTTTGTCAAATCGATTTGTTCCGAAAAGAATGGCTGTTCATATTCTTTTATGATACAATAATAAGCAGCATCTAACTTTTTGGTAGGAGTAAAAGCCATGATTTCTAGAAAAGATTTTTACAATAACACGAGAAAGCCGGAAGGCTTTCTTGGAAAAATGATGATCAATCGAATGAACAGCAGGCATTCGAAGTTATCGTCCTGGGGATTGGCTCATCTTAAACTTTTTTCGCCAACAACCATTATTGAACTTGGATGTGGCGGCGGGCGAAACGCTGCTGAATTACGCCGAATGTTTCCTGCTGCAACATTGACTGCATTGGATCATTCGGAAGTATCCATCGCAGCCACCAGCAAACGCAATCACGGCGATATTGTTACGAAGCGAATGGAAGTGGTATTAGGTGATGTTTCATCACTGCCTTTCGAAGACGGTGTGTTTGATTTGGCGACAGCGTTTGAAACAGTGTATTTTTGGCCTGGTCCTATTGCCAGTTTTAAAGAAGTGTGTCGCGTTCTGCGACCAGGCGGGATCTTCATGATCGTTAATGAATCCGACGGGGAAGATGGCGCTGAAGAAAAATGGTCAAAGACCATAGAAGGACTGCGTGTCTATGATAAGTTGGAGCTGATTCATGGGTTAAAAGAAGCTGGTTTCTCGGAATTTTCAATTGACCATGATCAGTCACGTCATTGGCTGTGTGTAATAGCAAGAAAATAGCTGTGGTTCTTATGCAAAACAGCAATAGAGAATACTCTCTCTATTGCTGTTTTTATGTGACAAAACTGTCATCTGCAATAGCTTGCGGTCATTAAAAATTCTTCTTACAATAAAAGAAACTTCGTGATAAAGGAGGCTGATTTATCATGAAAACCATTTTATTAGTTGAAGATGATGGTTTGATTGCCGTACATTTAGTCAATTTATTAAACAGTGATGGATACAAAGTCATTCATGTAACTTCACAACAAAAAGCTCAGGCAGCATTGCAAAATCACTCCTTTGACCTAGCGCTTGTTGATATTGCATTACCAGATGGCAACGGCTTTTCCGTTCTAACCGATATTCATTCACAGAAAAACATTCCTGTGATCTTTCTTACCGCTTCCGGTGATGAAAGCAGTGTGGTTACAGGTCTAAATTTGGGAGCAGCAGATTATATTATTAAGCCATTTCGGCCACGTGAATTAATGGCACGTATTTCTGCGGCATTGAGAACAAAACAAACGGAAACCCAATATAAAATTGGAACATTACTGATTGATACAGCGAGTGGAAATGTATATAAAAATGGGGAGGAAATTTTTTTAACCGCTTTGGAATATCGTCTGTTGCTCATTTTCATTAACCACCCATCACAAATATTAACTCGATCCCAACTGCTAAATGCCTTATGGGATGCTGCCGGAGAATTTGTTAATGATAATACACTGACTGTATATATCAAGCGTTTACGCGAGAAAATAGAAGATGATCCATCTAGCCCGCAATACATAGTGACTGTACGAGGAGTTGGTTATCGTTTGGGAGAAAATCATGTTTCGCAATAAAGAAATCCGTCTGCTATCTTTCTGTTTTGTTTTATGGTTTATTATCGCACTGATCCTTTCAACTATGTTTGAGAAATCGACCTCTTCCATTTTGATTATTGCAACGTTGGGATACGGTGCAATGTTTTATTATTTTGTACGATGGCGTTATCATCGTATATCAGAATTGACTGAAGAAATTGATCAGGTTTTGCATCATTCGGAAAAAGTGTTTATCAGTCAGGAAGAAGAAGGGGAATTATCCATTCTTGAAAGTGAAATTGCAAAAATGACAATACGTATTCGTGATCAAAATGAAGCATTGTTAAAGGAAAAGAAACATCTTGCAGATGCGCTGGCTGATATCGCTCATCAGCTGCGTACACCTCTAACAGCTGCAGAGCTGATAGTAAACCGTTTGGATTGCTGCGAGAACAAATTAGAGCATGAAAATTTATTGCAAGAAACTTCTGCACTTTTTCGACAGATGGATCAGCTATTAACGATATTATTAAAGCTCTCGCGTCTTGATGCTGGGATTGTTTCCTTCGAAAAAGCGGATATTATTGTCATGGAGTTGATAGAACAAGTTGCTCGACGTTGTGCCATATCCATGGAACTACACGACATTGATTTAGAGATAGAGATGACAGAGGATATCAAAATTTATGCCGATCCTATATGGATGGCAGAGGCAATACAAAATATTATTAAAAATGCCATTGAAAGCATGGGGAATGGTGGCAGTATCTCCATATCCGCCCAAAGCACACCATTATATACAGAAATTGTTATTTCCGATAATGGCCCGGGATTAAGCCAACAGGATTTATTACATCTTTTTGAGCGATTTTACCGTGGACGCAAGTCAACATCAACAGGTTTTGGTGTTGGTCTGGCGTTAAGCAAAGCTATTATTGTGCATTTAGGTGGCACCATTCAAGCGAAAAATCGTGTTGATGGTCATGGAGCCATGTTTATTATTCGGTTTTAGGTGAATAACTTGTCATTTTAAATTCATAATATTGTCATATTGCTTCGTTACACTGTAAGTAATCCAAAATTTAACAGGGAGGTCATTCATATGGATTTCTTACGTATTGAAAATGTTTGTAAACGATATGGAAAAGGCAACACACAAGTGACGGCGCTTGATCATGTCTCTCTAACGGTCAATCACGGAGAATTTATTGCGGTTACCGGCGCCTCTGGTTCCGGAAAATCTACTTTATTGCATGTAATAGCAGGGGTTGATGTACCAACAAGCGGAAAAATTCTTTTGAATGGACAGGATGTCTATGCACAATCATCTGAAAAACTCGCCATTTTCCGTCGTCGTCAAGTGGGATTGATCTATCAGTTCCATAATCTTATTCCAACGCTTACTGTTGAAGAGAATATCACTTTACCGATACTTATGGATCGGCGAAAAGTAAATACACAACGATTAAATGAACTTCTCGAACTCTTGGGCTTATCTGACCGACGACATCATTTACCTAATCAACTTTCCGGCGGCCAACAACAACGTGTTGCTATTGGAAGAGCGCTGATGAATGCACCTGCAGTGATGCTTGCAGATGAACCTACCGGAAGCCTGGATAGCAAAAATGGTCACGAAATAATTCGTTTATTAAAAGAGAGTCATCAAATTTATGGTCAAACACTCATTTTAGTTACTCACGATGAAAACATCGCATTGCAAGCTAATCGTATCATTACCATTACCGATGGTCGAATTAGTCGAGACGAAAGGCAGGTATGAATGCGATGAATATATTTAATAAAATTGCCTTGCAGAACTTGCGCAAAAATCGCGCACGTACATTTGCAACCATCGTCGGTGTGATATTGTCAACAGCGCTGCTCACTGGAATTGTCTGTTTTGTTGTTTCATTGCAAAACTACATGGTGTCTGGTGCAATAGAAAAATATGGTGATTGGGAAATTGCTTTTACTAACGCTGATCAAGCGTTCATTCAGTCACAAGAAAAAGACTCTCGTGTGAAAAACATTGTTTCTTTTAGCAACATCGGTTATGCAAGATTGTCTACTGGCAAAAATCCTGATAAGCCTTATGCATTTTTAGCTGGTTTTAACGATGAAACCTTAGATGTATTACCACTTACCTTGATCAGTGGGCGCATGCCAGAAAACGAACAAGAAGTAGTTATTCCTTCACATCTTGCTTCGAACGGCGGAGTACGGTTATCTATTGGCGACTCTGTATCTTTTGAAGTGGGCCAACGTGTCAAAACAAATGGTCAAGTTTTATCACAGGATACCGCGTACCTTCATGAGAAAGAAAAACTTATAAACACTGAGACACGCACCTATACAGTCGTGGGAATCTGTCAAAGACCAAGTTTTGAGGACGTTTCATCGCCGGGCTACACTCTGATAACCAAAAGCAGCGCTGATATCACACCACAAAATGAGACAGCCTTTGTTGGGTTAAACAATCCTGCTGATGTTCGCGACTTTATGGCTGACGGCGATTCGAATATTTTGCTGAATGATAATGTGTTACGCTTCTTGGGGCTTTCTGAAGACACATTTTTTAACACCTTATTGTACACTGTTGTCGTGATCCTTGTTGCCATTGTTTTAATCGGCTCTGTCTGCTTGATATACAATGCCTTTAATATGTCACTTGGAGAACGAATGCAGCAGTTGGGCGTGCTTCTTTCTGTTGGTGCAACACCAAAACAGCTACGCTATTCTGTGATTTTCGAAGGATTATGCATAGGATGCATAGGAATTCCGCTTGGTTTACTTGTTGGGATTCCAGCAATTGCAATGGTTCTGCGATTGGTGTCCGAAAAATTTAATACACTTCTTTATGACAACATCCCGCTGAACTTACAAATCTCGCCAAAGACTTTGGAAACGGTCGTTGCGCTAAGCATCCTAATTATTTTAATTTCTGCGCTTATACCAGCTCATAAAGCCTTAAAGAAATCCATCATGGATTGTATTCGGCAGCAAAGCAGTTTTTGTGAAAACAATAATGTTACAAAATCTTTCGGAATCATTGAGCAGGTGCTCGGGTTCGAAGGAAGTATTGCCTTGAAAAACTTCAAGCGTAATAAAAAACGTTATCGAAGCGTGATTGCTTCTTTGATATTAAGTATTTTATTATTCGTCTCTGCCAGCTCATTCAGTGACAGCTTACAGCAAACAGCGGATGGTATGGCAACGGTTACAAACTACGACGATGGGGTAACCATTGAAAA
>CALAKO010000228.1 GCA_937922955.1 uncultured Peptococcaceae bacterium
ATCAAATACGGCGTCATGATATGAACATAATCTTCTGCTAAGTCGAGAATTTGGCAATACACATTTGCGGCGGTATCATGATTGTTTTCTGGCGCATCGGCATACGGCGCAAGAATCACATTACTAGGCATCGGATTTTCCTCCACCTGCATGTGTTGCATATAAGCATCGGTCTGCCAGTCGGCGGCAACATCCCACATCTGCATGAACATCGCTGTCAAAGACTGCACCCCGTTGCCAGTGATGCGCAAGCCCGCATCTTTCCAATACCCAAAGCGTGTAATCAGGTTTGCATACTCATCCGCCAAGTTAAAGCCACCTGTATAACCGACCTTCCCATCAATGACAGTGATTTTTCGATGATCTCGGTTGTTCTGATAAGAAGACAGGATTGGCCGAATTGGAGAAAACACACAGCACTGAATCCCCATGTCATTGATCATTTCGCAATAACGTTTTGGTAATTTCAAGCTGCAGAAGCCGTCGTACATCAACCGTACCTCAACGCCTGCCTCTGCCTTTCGTTTTAAAATATCCAGCAAACGATCCATGACCTGACCTTCGTGTACAATGAAATACTCCATAAAAATAAACTTCTCGGCCTTCTCAAGATCCGCAAACAAAGCTTCTATGGATTCCTCGCCCGTCTTGAAATAAGTCACATCCTCGCCATAATACGTCGGATACATACAAGCCGTCGCCAGGTAGCGGAACAGCCCCACATATTTATTATTCATGAACGACAAATCATAACGGGCAGCCTCGCTGTCCGTCAAATGCAGCGCTGTCAGCATTTCCTTTTCATGAACCTTCGCTGTCAAATGCCCGGTTCCCGGAACCAAGCGAATAATCACATACATCATCAAGGCAACCGTTGGCATTAGCGCGAGAAGAATCAACCAGGCAACCTGATAAGAATTGTGTGGACATCGAATAATGATATAAGTAATCATTAAAACAATCAGAATAACAACGATCACCTGGAAAACCATTGCATAATTGCTGGCAACTTTCTCTGTAAGGAGATAATAAAAGCCACCCCAAGCTACAATTTGAAATATCACCAACACAATTGTCCAAAAGATGGAGTTATTTACCGCCGACAGACTTTTTTGTCGAATTCTTTCGTTGTTCACCGTCTTCCCCTTCTTTATTTCATTAATCTTGACCGCAAAACAAAGTAATTATCTTTCATAGTAAGTCAATCAAGATTTCTTGTCAACCAAACATTCAATTTCTCTGCAAGATAAATCAACAACAAAAAAACACCCTGAAAGATACAGGGTGTTGATAAACGTCCGATTAATAATTTTCAGCAAGTACTTCAAAATAAGCCTTTGGATGGCTGCACGCTGGGCAAATGGTTGGTGGTTCTTGACCTTCAAAAATATAGCCGCAATTATTGCATTTCCATTTAACAGATTCTTCCTTTTTAAAAGTGGTATCATTTTCGATGCCAGCAAGCAGCGTCAGGTAACGTTTTTCATGAGCAGCTTCAACCTGAGCAATCAGATCCATTCGAGTAGCAATTTCATCGAAACCTTCTTCACGCGCTTCTTCTGCCATTCTCTTGTACATATCTGTCCATTCATAGTTTTCGCCAGCAGCGGCATCTTTCAAGTTTTCTGGGGTGCTCTTGATGGAACCACCTTGCAAATATTTAAACCAGAGTTTTGCATGTTCCATTTCATTTTTCGCAGTTTCTTCGAACAGCATCTGAATTTGAACATAACCATCTTTTTTAGCTTGAGACGCATAATAAGTGTACTTATTACGAGCCTGAGATTCGCCAGCAAACGCTTCCTGTAAGTTCTTTTCAGTTTTTGTACCTTTGAGCTCTTTCATGTTGTTCCTCCATCTTTAATGTTTTCCTTTTCAACACAACATTGACTAAGAAGCAGTCATTTCTAGTACAAGAAAGGATCTTCTTCTGAACAATGAAGCACGCAAATCTCCATCTCTGTCATCCGCTTGTCAGCAAACATAACAGTTCCACCTGCTCCCCTAGGACCAACTGATCTTACGAGTGCGCACCACTCGCTAAACGATAAACATGTCCATTTTTGTGAAGGGCAACCACTACGTTTCCTGTTACAAGGTCCACATAGTTAAACGATAAGCGACGCTCTGCATGGTCCTCTGCTTTTACGACAAACACATTACGATAGGTTGCTTCCAGCTCTCCTTTATGATTGACAACGCGATTGCGCCCAACGTTCACATCAAGCTCAATCTCACATCCAACAAACGGCTGCAAAGACTTCTTTACACGCTCTATCGTCATCTTCGTCATATGCATCATCCTCTCTAGTGTTCTAATTATAGCATAAAACATCCGATGACGCAAAAAGAATTTTTCATTATACCGTTATCATCTTCCTTTGTCAAGCACCCCACGCCATATTTCACTACGCTTACTTTACAGAAAATTAATCTTTTCAGGTAAATAAAATACTGTCCCACGCTGGACAGCTAAATTTAAAAATTTTTTTGTTACTAGTGGTTCATTCCCCCTACTTTTACAGCATAAGAAAAAACCCCAGAAACAACATGTTTCTGGGGTTTGTAATTTGCGTCGAATTAGCGCTTGGAGAACTGTGGTGCACGGCGTGCTGCTTTGAGACCGTATTTTTTACGTTCTTTCATACGTGGGTCACGGGTCAGGAAGCCAGCGCGTTTGAGAACCTGACGGTATTCAGGATCTGCCTGGAGCAGTGCACGAGCGATGCCGTGACGGATTGCGCCAGCCTGGCCAGTGGTACCGCCACCGACAGCGTTAACCTTAACATCGAAACGACCAGCAGTTTCAGTCAGTTCGAGTGGCTGCATAACGATCATTTCGAGGGTTTTCTTACCAAAGTATTCAGCCATGTCTCTGCCGTTGATGGTAACATTACCATTGCCTGGAACGAGGCGTACACGAGCAACGGAAGATTTACGACGGCCAGTGCCATAATATTGAATATCTGCCATAGTGGTTTACCTCCTCTTAGAATTCGTATACTTCTGGCTGCTGAGCAACATGTGGATGTTCAGCACCTGCGTATACTTTGAGTTTGCGGAACATTTGACGGCCCAGTCTGTTGTGTGGGAGCATGCCCTTGATGGCACGTTCCATAACAAATTCTGGTTTGGTCTTCATGAGATCGCCATAAGTGCGTTCTTTGAGACCACCTGGATAACCGCTATGGTGATAGTATTTCTTCTGGAGATCTTTCTTACCAGTCAGAACGATGTCCTGAGCATTGATAACGATTACATAATCCCCACAGTCAACGTTAGGGGTGTAAGTGGTTTTGTGCTTACCTCTTAAAATTGCAGCAGCCTGAGTCGCTACACGACCAAGTGGCTTGCCTGCAGCGTCAATGACATACCATTTTCTTTCAACTTCGCCAGCTTTGGCCATGAAAGTTGTGCTACGCATGTAACATCCTCCTTTAATCTCGGTATCTTCATTATGAATAAATTGTACAATAAAATAATTGATGGTTGTATCCACAATGGATCCGGGGCTCTGGATCTGTTACTGTGTCGACCATACCCGATTATTATATGAATTTTAGGGGGTGTTTGTCAATGCTTTTTTGTGGAAAACCGCAAGTTTTCGCCAGTTTTTTCCTGAAAAGGCCGGCACTTTTCAACAATTGCTGTTCACCTCCCGCCACTGCCGACCATAAAAAATGCAGCCCGATTCGGGCTGCATTTGCTTCGCATCAGCTTGGAAAAAATGGCCGCAAAAGCACGTAAATCAGCGGCTGATGCAGGAGATAAATGAGCAGGCTATGCCGTCCCGCCCACTCCAGAAAACGACAGCGGCTCTTCACAAGCACCGACAGCCAGCCCCGTCGTTCAAAGACAAAGTACAAAAAGTATCCTACGAGAAACACAAACAGCCAAGGCAGCAGCGGAAAATAATCCGCCGAATAAAAATCCTCCGTTGGCATGCCAAGAAAGGTGGTAAGCAGATTCGCAAACCACGCGCTTGGAAGAGTCAATATCTGCCAGTCGCCAAGGCCCAGGTACCCATCGCGCAGCGGCCAGAACAGCATCACCAGGATCAACGACGCCACCATTGCCAACAGCGGCCGACGACGCATACGTTCAAGAACGGGTGCTGCCAGCCCGCCAAGAATCATGCAGGCGCCCAAAAGCGTCAACACGCCAAAAATGATGAGCATCTGCGGCTCCAGCACCAGCGTCACCATCGTCACCGCCAGCCCTGCCAGCGACACTTCCACGCCGCGCTGCAGCGGATGTTTTGACAAAGGCAGGCAAAACCCCGACACGATGATGAAGCACCAGCAAATCATCTGCTGCCAGAAAACGCCTGGCCGTTCATCCAGCCACTGCCAGTCAACGCCATACACATACACCAAGTCCCACACCGCATGAAACGCAATCATATTGAGGATGGCAAATCCACGCAGGCCATCAATCACAGCATACCGCGTTTGTTCTGAATCGTGTGTTTCCATGGCACCCTCCTCTTTCATAAAAAATGCAGGGACTTTTGCCAAGCCCCTGCAAACGATTATTTAGAAAGCTGATCGATGTACAGCTTCACACGTGCGATGGTTTTTTCTTCTCCCAGCACCTGCTGAATGCTCCAGATGTCCGGAGCGTTGCGGCGACCAGTAATGGCCAGACGCACAACGGTGCTAACATCGCCGACATGGCCTTTATAAGCGTCAGGATTTTTCTTATAATCCTTCGGACGCACCGCGTAGCCGCGCTCTTCGGTGATGGTGCGAATCTTATTGAACCAAGCTTCGTTATCATCCTGATGATCATAGGTAGCCAGGTAGTCGTTCAAAATAGCAACCGCCTCATCAGCAGGAATGTTGTCAGGCAGAGCGTCTTCCTGCACAAACCAGGCATCAAAGAAATACTTCGTAAAGGCCACAATCTGTTCCGCATGCACCAGATCCTTACGAGGTTTTTTGCCATCGCGGCCGATCGCCAACAGCTTCACAAAGCTGTCGCGTTCTGGCGCAATGACCTCATAAATGTCCTGATGGTATTTCTGTGCCCAGGCAATCACAAAATCAGCGATCTCTTCTTCGCTCAGACGCACCAAGGTTTCCTTGCAGACGTCTTCAAGCTTCACCATATCAAAGAGGGCACCGCTGGTTGCCATTTTATCCAAGTGGACAGGGAAATCTTCCAATGGCGTTTCCGGATTAGCCAAGCGCCATTCTTCATAGTCGGAATTCAGAAGCACCATGATGTATTCGCGCACAGCCTGTGGGAAATACCCTTTTTCTTCATAGAAAGAAAGTGCCATTTCAGGGTCTTTACGCTTGGACAGCTTGCGACGAGTACCATTTTCGTCGATTTTCATAAGATGGGCCGTATGGCAATAAACAGGATATTCCCAGCCCAGCGTTTCAAACAATTCGATGTGGAACGGCAAAGTCGCCAGCCATTCTTCCCCACGCACCACATGGGTCACACGCATGAAATGGTCGTCCACCACATGCGCAAAATGATAGGTTGGCACACCGTTGGTCTTGAGCAGGACAAAATCCTGGTCGTTTGGATGAATGGTCACATGGCCGCGGATGCCGTCGGCAATGATGCGTGTTTCTTCTGGATTGCCGGTCGCTCTCAGGCGCAGTGTCCAAGGTTCACCAGCATCCAGCTTGGTGCGAATGTCTTCCATGGTCAGGTTGCGGTCACTGGCCCACTTGCCATAGTAGCCAGTGTTGACCTTGAGCGCTTCCTGTTCTTCGCGGATTTTCGCCAGGTCGTCTTCTGTCGCAAAGGATGGGTACGCTTTGCCCTGAGCCACCAGGCTCTTCGCCACCGCCTGATAAATGTCCACGCGTTCGCTTTGATGATAAGGGCCATAGGCGCCCTTGTCGCCATCAAGAGTCACCCCTTCATCAAAGTGGATGCCGAAATAATCCATGGCACGGATAATCAGCGCTTCGGCGCCTTCCACCTTACGTTTATCGTCGGTGTCTTCGATGCGCAGCAAGAAGCTGCCGCCGCTTTGATGAGCCATGCGTTCATCAATCATAGCACCATACAAGTTGCCAATATGAATAAACCCTGTTGGGCTTGGTCCCAAACGGGTAATCATCGCGCCCTCTGCCAGGTCGCGATGTGGAAAACGTTGTTCTAATTCGTCGATGGTTGTTGCCACATCTGGAAACAACCAATCAGCCAACTGCTGATGGTTCATAATATCCTCCTTAAAATCGCCCTGTCTGTCAGGGCCTTTGTTCTGTAATCACAAATCATTACTATTATAATTTTATCGTCTGCGCTTGTAAAGATTTCCTCTTAAATCTTCGTGTCTCGTCCTTGTCATCCTTCCGACCAGGCATTATAATGAATTAAATTTAACAAAGGATGGTGTCTCAATGACCGCTTACGAACCTTTATTGCACCTACTCGCCTTTTTCTACATTTACGCCTTTCTTGGCTGGGGCGTGGAAATCGCTTATCATGCCCTCACCACCGGCCACCTGGTAAACCGCGGCATGCTCGCCGGTCCAGTTTGCCCCATCTATGGCGCTGGCATGCTCATGCTCGTCGTTTTCATGGAACCCTTCCATGACAGCTGGCTTCTCTCCTTTATTGGCGCAACCATCATCTGCACCATCCTGGAATTTCTTGTTGGCTGGGTATTGCGCCAACTCTTTCACACTCAATGGTGGGACTACAGCAAAGAGCCTTTCAACGTTTCCGGGTTGATCTGCCTGCGTTTTTCGCTGGCCTGGGGCGCTGGCGGCACCTTCTTCGTCAAGGTGGTCCACCCCATCATCGCCGATGTGGTCGACCATCTGCCTAATCTGCTCCTGCTGATTGCCGATTCTGCCGCCACCGTGATCATCATTATCGACCTTGTTATCACCGTCAGCGGCATCCTGCACTTACAACGCCGTTACGACTTGCTCTTCGACATCGAGGCGCAAATGCGGGAAGCCAGCGCCGAAATTGGCAGCAACATCACCGAATTCACGCTCAACACTCAGGAACGTCTGGAACCTCTGCAAGCCAAGCTGTCTCAGCTTGAAACGTTGAGCCGCGATGACCTTAAACTCCATCGTGCCAACGTCGAAAAACGGTTGCAAGCCTTCGATGCACGCCGCCGTGCGCTCGAGAACAACACCGATATCCATATGCAAAAGAAACTCGAACATTTCGACAAACTGCGCGCCAAACGTGCTGAAATGCTCGCCAAACGTCCACGTGTGGACAAACGCTTTGAAAAAGCCTTCCCTAATATGAAAATCTACCGCCGCAAAAAATAATGTTTTACAACAGCAAACAGGACGTAAGATTGCTCCACAGTCTTACGTCCTGTTTTTTATTGTCCTGCTTTTTTCTCCAAAGCCAGTGCCAGCTTGATTTGAAAAAAGCTGATGCGCTCCGGCAAAGCGTCCTTAATTGGCGTCAAGAGCTCGCTCTGCGCCGCTGCCGCCGTGCGGGTAATCAGCACCCGATCCTCAGCACTCAGCCATTTTTCGACAGGCAGCTTTTCGCCACTCTGCACAAGAGCCAGCACATGGTTTTCAATGGTCTGCAGTGTCAGCTTGCGTTCTCTGGCAATCGCCTCCAGACTCATGCCCTGCCGCAGCAGCTCCAGCGTGCGAATCTGCGTCGACCGTTTTGCCCCTTTACCGCTGGCTGCTGGCCGCTCCTCCACATCGCGGAAATTCTGCCGTCGCGCCGCTGCCACATCAATCTCATGCTGCGCCACATACTGACGCACCGCCAACAAAAACGGCTCTCCATAACGCTCGAATTTCTTTTCACCGACGCCGCTGACGTCGCGCATTTCTTCCGCGGACTGCGGCAGTTTCGCCGCCATATCAATCAACGAGCGGTCCGAAAAAATGACAAACGGCGGCACATCCAGCGTCTGTGCAATTTCCCTGCGCAGCGTCCGCAACGCATTAAACAACGCCTCGTCGTAAGAAATAATGTTTTCCACACTCTGCGACAAACGGGAACGACGGCTTTCCTTTAGCTGTTTGTTGATGGCCATCTGTTCCTCGCCATGCAGCAGCCGTTTGCTGCGTTCCGTGGCCTTGAGAATCGAATACGGTTCTCCTTCAATGCGCAGATAACCTTCCACCGCCAGCAGCGAAATAATATCGCGAATATCGCGATCGCTGTACTCCTTCATCACCCCATAGGTGGTCAACCGTTCAAAATGGTGCTGCTTGATAAAATCATTGTCTTCTCCGCGCAGAACCTCGCTGACCTTGCCCGCTCCAAAATTCTGCCCCATGCGAATGATGCAGGAAAGGATTTTCTGCGCTTCCACCGTGCAATCGGTCACCGCCACTGAGCCGTCGCACACCGAACAGTTTCCGCACTCTTTCCACGCCGGTTCTTCGCCAAAATAACGCAGAATAAACCGACGTAAACAACCGCCCGTGTTGCAGTAGCCCACCATCGCCTGCAGGTTTTCCTGAGCGTTTGGTGCCTGGCTCTCCTGCACCCGCCGCGCATTCAGCATGATGTCCTGCGGCGAAAACAGCAGCACCGCGCTCGCCGGCGCTCCATCACGTCCTGCTCGGCCCGCCTCCTGATAATAGCTTTCCAGGTCTTTCGGCATGTTGTAATGAATCACATGCCGCACATCGGGCTTATCGATACCCATGCCAAACGCATTTGTGGCCACCATGATCGGTTTGCGGTCATAGATAAAGTCGTCCTGATGCTTCGTGCGCACCTCCGGTGTCAGCCCCGCGTGATAATACGTCACCGGCAGCCGATGGTCGCGCAGAAAATGATACACGCTTTCCACGTTCTTGCGGGTGCCGCAATAAATGATGCTCGACGCATCCTCATCCAGAAGCTTCAGCAGCGCCTTGTTTTTATTCCCTGGTTTTTCCACTGAGAAATGCAGATTCGGACGGTCGAAGCTCGCCACATAACAGAACGGGTCCTGCAGCCGCAGCTGCTCAATGATGTCCTCTCGCACGCGCTGCGTCGCCGTCGCCGTGAACGCAGCAAACACCGGGCGCTGTGCAAAATTCGACAACCACTCGGCAATGCGCATGTAGCTCGGTCGAAAATCGTGGCCCCATTGGCTCACACAGTGCGCCTCATCCACCGCCACCATCGTCACCCTGAGACTGGCCAGCGTCTCGCGAAAGCTCTCCAGCTCCAAGCGTTCCGGTGCCACATAAAGCAAATCCAGCGATCCATCTCGTGCCATGCGCATGGTCTCCGCAAAAGCCTCCGACGACGTGGCACTGTTGAGCGAGCGCGCCGCCACCCCCATTTCCACCAGGCCGTCCTCCTGATCCTTCATCAGAGAAATCAGCGGCGAAATCACCAGCGTCAGTCCCTTGCGACAAATCGCCGGAATCTGATAGCAGATCGATTTGCCGCCACCTGTCGGCAAAATGGCCAACACATCGCGCCCCGCCAAAAGAGCCTCGATGATTTCTTCCTGACCCGGTCGAAAACGGTCATAGCCAAAATATTTTTTCAAAGCTTGCTGCGGTCTCATGCACATCCTCCTTTTACTCACGGCTCCCATTATACCACGAATATAAAATATTCACAGGATATTTGGCAAATACCCCTTGACAGTCCGTGAGCCATCGCCTAATATACTAAATATACAGAAAATGTAGATAGAGGTCGCGAGTCTCATGAGTCACCAGCCTGAGTTTTCAGCAAACGCCGACAGCTGGTAAAAGGGATACTCGCCGAAGTGGGGCGTTGGCTGAGGACGTTCTGCTGGGCATGCGTTTAAGAAATGCATGACTGTCATCTTTGCAGATGGGGAGCTATCAATTTGAACTGGATTTCCAGCGACGTATCCCCATTGGACACGTCGCTTTTTTCTATTCACAGACAGACCTCTCCACTCACACATCTAAGGAGGAAAAAATTATGTCTATTTTCACTGGCGCAGGTTGCGCAATCGTTACCCCTTTCACCGCTGATGGTGCTGTCGACTACCCAGCTTTGGAACGTCTCCTTGACTTCCAGATCAACAACGGCACCGATGCCATCATCATCTGCGGCACCACTGGTGAATCGTCCACCCTTTCCGAAGAAGAACATTCCCAAGTCATCGCCCACACCGTCAACTACGTCAACCATCGCGTGCCAGTCATTGCCGGTACCGGTTCCAACGACACGCAGACCGCCATCATGCTCTCCAAGCAGGCTGAAGAAGATGGCGCCGACGCTGTGCTGCTCGTTACCCCTTACTACAACAAAGCCACTCAGAACGGCTTGAAGATGCACTTCAAGGCCATCGCCGAAGCCATCTCCATCCCTGTTGTTCTCTACAACGTGCCTAGCCGTACCGGCTGCAACATCCAGCCAGAAACCGCTGTATGGCTCGCTCGCAACGTTGAAAACATCGTTGCCATCAAGGAAGCTTGCAGCAACATCACTCAGATTGGCCACCTCTTTGCCATTGCAAACGGCGACATCGACGTTTACTCCGGCAACGACGACCAGGTTGTTCCAATTCTTTCTCTCGGCGGCAAGGGCGTCATCTCCGTTCTGTCCAACATTGCTCCACAGCAGACCCACGACATGGTTCAGAAGTACCTCGACGGCGACGTTGCCGGTTCTGCAAAGATCCAGCTTGATGCCATGAACCTCGTCAACGCTCTCTTCTGCGAAGTCAACCCAATCCCAGTTAAAAAGGCTGTGGAACTCATGGGCCTTTGCGGCGGCGGCGTGCGTTTGCCACTCACTGAAATTGAGCCAGCCAACGCCGAACGCCTTGCTAATGCTATGCGCGAATTCGGTCTGTTGAAATAATCTTTCCTAAAAAGCGAAAAAGCCCTGAAACAGAGTCCTTCTGTTTCAGGGCTTTTTTGCGTTCAATTTTCAAGATACCGTTGGAAAATGGCCGCCACCTGAGCGCGCGTCGCAGGGTCGCGTGGCGAAATGGTGAACATCGTTGTGCCGGTGATCAGGCCTTCGCCCACTGCCTCCCTTCGGGACTAGCTCGGAGCAACGCTTGGTTCATTTGTCAGCCTCCATTACTCAGAGAGAAAACGCTGGAAAATGGCAGCCACCTGAGCTCGCGTCGCATGAGCTTGTGGTGCTAATGTGTCCTTCGTAACACCCGAAATAAAATTTTCACCGACTGCCCACTGCATGGATTCTTCCGCCCAAGTGCTGACGCTTGCGGCATCACTGTAGTTGGCGAGGCTGGCGCTGGTGCTGACGTCCTCGCCCTTGTAGGCCGCGTAGTTGCGAATAATGGCCGCCAGCTGCTCACGGGTGATGGCCGCATTTGGTGCAAAGAGTCCGTTGCCCATGCCATTCACCACACCGTTGGCCGCAGCCCAGTTCACTGCATCGGCGTACCAGTCGCCGGCCTTTACATCCTTAAAGCCCGCACTGCCAACCGATGGGCTGCCTTCCAGACGATGCAGAATCGCCACAATCATGCCGCGCGTCGTCGTCAGATTCGGCGCAAACGTCGTTGCGCTCGTGCCGGTCATGATGCCAGTTTCATACGCGTAGCACACCGGATCATAGAACCAGTCGCTGCTGCGCACATCGCTGAACGGCAAATCGCCGCCGCTCGGCGTTTCCATGTCGCCGTCAAGACTCAGGACATAGTCTTTCCCCGGTTCCACGCTCACCGACACCGAAATGCCATCGCTGCCGCGCGTCGTCACATGTCCTTCATCAGCACCAGACAACCGCAGCTGATCGCCGTCGCGGGTGATGGACACACCGTTTTTGGCGCTGCCTTCAAAGCTCATCACAGACTCTTCGGTCTCAATGGTCACGGACAGCGTGCCACTGCCGCCAACCGTTGCCGACTGAATGCCTTGCGCCAGCTTCACGCTCGCTTGCGAGCCGTCCAGCGTCAGGCTCATCGTGCTGTCGATCACTTCCACTGCGTCGCTCAGGTTGCGCATCGTCAGCGTGCCGCTGCTGACCCAGCCCATGCTGGTGCCGCTCAGCGGCGTCACCGAACTGCTGCCAACCAGGTTTTGCCAGAGATGTTCCAGATCGTCGCCAATGTTGCTCGCAATGTTGTTGCCGATATCCATCAGCACGCTGTCCACATCAAAATCGTCGTCCGGCGTGGTGGTTGCGTTGCGCCAGGAGAAATACATGTTCGGATCGTTGACGCCGTCCGATTTCGTCGTCAGCGTTCGCCGTTCATAGGTCCAGCCGCTCCAATGGCCGCTCGTGCCCTTCAGCGTCAGCTTACAGATCTGATGCGGCATGCATTGCGGATCCTGCACATAAATGACAAATTCCGTGCCCTTGTCCTCATAGTCATACGCCAGCACCGCATGTCCCGTACCGTCGATCCAGGTGCCGATGACCACTGGCTGACCGCTCTTCACCGCGCGTACCAAGCCATCGTAGTCGTTCTTATTGGCGCGTGTCTGAGACGCGTACGGCTGGCTGAACTGCAGCGCGTTGCAGGCCTTGATGTAATCCTGCACACTGACACCGCGCCACTGACCGCTGCTCAGCGAGCTGTTCCAGCTCACAACGTTCAGCAGATCCTGCCCGCCGGAAAACGACGGCATGTCGCCTTGTTTCCACAACGCCGCTGCCAGCGCCATGCCGAAGCAGAGGCCATCTTCGCCGTGGCTCTTGTCCAGGCTGTAGAGCTTGTCGGCAATCGTCGCTGGATAGTAGCGAATCAGGTCCGCGTAATTATAGGAAGAATCAATGTTCGTAAAGCCCCAGCTCTGGGTGTTTTCGTCGGCACTTTCAAGCGTTGTCTGCGCGAGCGTGTTGCCACGACTGTCCACCACGCGCACCGTGTAGGTTGTGCTCGGCTCCAGATGCTTGCCGCCGGTGAGCGTCAGCCGAAACATCAGCTGCTGCACCAGCACTTCCACATTCGTGCCTTCAAATTCCTGTCCGCCGCCTGTCACCGTCACGCGCACATTTTCATCGCTCAGCGGTTCATCAAAAACCAGCGTGATCCACATGCCGTTGCTGCCAGTGGTCAGCCAGAGCTTGTCCACTGTTTCATACTGCCCGCTGCCAAAGCCCTGATTGTCAAGCTGAATCCGCGTGCCATTCATGCCCACCGTTTCATGGGCGTTGGCGTCATAGGTCACCGTAGCTGCCTTGCTCAGCGTGCCTGTCTCGCTGCCATTGGTGCCGCGCACCGCGTAGCTGTAAGTGGTGCCATGCACCGCCGTGGCATCCACATAGTCCTGGGTCCATCTGCCCACGTGGGCAATCTTTGCATAGCTGCCGCTGCCGCTCTTGCGCAGGATGTCAAAGCCATCATAGACCCACTTCGTGTCCACTTCCAGCGGCACATCCCATGCCAGCGTCACACCGTCGGCGCTGCTCGCCGCAGTCAAGTTCACCGGCGTCACAATCGCCTCTGTGTCGTCACCTTCCGGTGGCTCCGGCGTGCTGGTGCCGCAATGCACCGTGGCTTGTTCCAGCTCGCTGTTGCTACCGCCATTGTTCAGCAGCGCCTGCCACTGTGCCTCGCTGCCGCCATAGTAAACCGTCGTCAAAGCGCTGCATCCAGAAAACGCCGTCGAGTTGATCGATGTGATGCTTGCCGGAATCGTCACCGTCGTCAGGCTGGTGGCATACTGAAACATGCCCATAGGAATCTCCGTCATGCCTGACGACAGCACCGCCGTTTTCAGCGAGCTGCAAGACGCGAAAGCCTGCATGCCCACCCTGTTGACGCTGTTCGGCAGGGTCAGCGAGGTCAGCCCCGTATGTGCAAAAGCCGAAGCGCCAATCGTTTCCAGCCCGTTCGGCAGGGAAACAGTGCTTAACGGGTAGCAAAATTTAAAGGCTCTGTCGCCAATTTTTGTCAGCGCATTGGACAGCCTCACCGACGCAAGACCCGTGTCGCTTTCAAACGCACCTGCATCCAGCTCGGTCACGCCGTCTTCCAGCACCACCGTCCGCAGCTTGCTGTTATGATCAAAAACATTGGGCACCCTCTTAATGGTGCCAGGAATGGTCAAATCAACCACGGCCTCCGTATAGGCCAAAAAATCAGATAGCGCCGACACCGTGTAGCTATCAATCTTAGACGGAATGACCATCGTGCCAGTCTGATACCGTGGTGCCGGCAGAGCTTCGAGGCAGGCTGTGCCGTCACTCAGCACCTCATAGCGAAAAGTCGTCAGATCATAAATGGTGTCCGATGCCGCTGCGCCTGTCGGCAGCACCATGCTCGCCACAAACGCCAGCAGCAAAACCAGACTCCAGCCTTTCTTTGTACATCGTTTCATTGTTCTTCCTCCTCGTATAATAAGTTAAAATGTTGTTTTTCTATCAAAACAGCAGGCTCT
>CALAKO010000229.1 GCA_937922955.1 uncultured Peptococcaceae bacterium
AATTATATCGGCACGGGCTTTATCACGTGCTGTTTCGTCAAGAACCGTACCGGCTGCAAACTGCACATAGCCAGGATGGGCCTTGATCAGCAGGCGATCGACCTGCTCCAGCTTCCAGCCTTCCAGCACGTCCAGAGCCACGCCCAGACGCACCAGCGACAAGAGCTGATAGGCTTCTCTGCCGGAAAGGCGGCGCGCATAGGCAAGCGTGCCAAGGGCACGGTAGCATTGATCGGCAAAGGCATCGCCCTGCTTATGGAATGCTTCTCGCAGACGGCGTTCGTGCTCAACGATTTGATGAGTAGCTGCACGCAAGGTGGCAAGAATGTCTTCTTCGCTGCGTCCCAGAGTCATCTGGTTGGACAACTGATAGAGATCGCCAGTAGCCTCGCTGCCTTCTCCCAGGAAACCGCGCACCGTCAAGCCCATTTTCTGAACCTCACGCAGCACGCCTGTTTGACGGCTAGCCGCCAAAGCCGGCAGATGCAGCATCACCGACGCGCGCATTCCTGTGCCAAGATTGGTCGGACAACTGGTTAAATACCCTAGCGTGTCGTTGAAAGCATAAGCACCATAGCGGCCAATCTGGTCATCCAGCAACGTCGCTGCCTGCCAGGCATCACCAAGAGCAAAGCCCCGACGAAACACCTGCATGCGCAAATGGTCTTCTTCATTGACCATCACTGCTTGACTCTGGTCTTCTGACAACACCACGGCCCGCAAACGCGCGTCCTTCACAGCATGCTCCGGACTGATCAAATGCTTGGCCAAGAGCGCTTGCCGTTCCAATTCATCGGCCTCATCCAGACGATAAAACCGATAACCACTGTGCGCATCAGCAAAATCCGATGCATGCTTCCACACCTGCATCGCTTCTTCGCGATCCTGTTTCAGCGGAAAACGCTGCGCGGCAAAATTGCGCGCCAGCCTCACACGACTGGATACGACGACATCTTCATCATCACCGCAGCCCTTGGCCCAAGCTGCTGGTGTCTGTGTTATGGCATCATGCAGGGTTTCCATCGTTCTTCTCCTTTGCTTCCAAGGCTTTGATGGCATCGCGCAGACGGGCAGCCTCTTCAAAGTTTTCTGTTTCCACGGCCTGCTTCATGGCTGATTTCAAGCGTTCCAGTTCGCTCTCTGCGGCTGGTTCCACGTCAATTGTCGTTGCTGCACCTTGCTGTGCAGACGCGTCAGCGGCCGGCTTCTTGCCAATATGCTCCGTATGACCATGCAGGCTGCGCAGCAGTGGTGGCAGGACATCTTTGAAGTGGTCGTAGCACTCGCTGCAGCCAAGCAGCCCATTCTGCTGAAAGGCTTCCCAGGTCATGCCGCAATGCGGACAAGGACTGATGCCCGATTGCTTGGTCTGCGGCGCCGTCTGTCCGCCAAGCTGGAAGAACGGTTCGAAAAAACTTGAGAATGGCTGGCTAAAGAAATCATTCTGGAAAAACGATTCAAAAGGATTCCAGGTTCCGCTTTCCTTGGCCGCACATTCTGCACAAAGGTGTTCGCTGTGAGCGACACCGTTAATAATGGCTTGTTTATGAACAGTAGCCTCACGCTGTTTACATTTTTCACATAACATAGGTCCTATCTCCTTTTCTGATCATTTATCAGAATCGACCGCATCCGCTTCATCAGCAGATGCATCGGTGTCATCGCTGCTTTGTTGATTCTGCGAACCAATGCTCATATGCGCCAAGAGATGAACCATCAATCTTGCACGCATTTCATTGGTTGTCATTGTCTGTAACGGCTGCAGCACACGTTCTTTCATGATCGCTTTCAGTAGCGTTCCCACATCAGGTGGAAGGATTTCCTCCTCCACCAGATACGTCAGAATGCCTTCCGCCTGCTTTTCCGACAGGCTTTTTCCAGAAGCCTCCATCAATGGGCGAAAATCATGGGCACTGTTGAGAGGAACCGACTGTATGCGCACATAACCGCCACCGCCGCGACGTGTCTCTACAACATAGCCATTGGCTGGCGTAAAACGCGTTTTGAGCACATAGTTGATCTGACTCGGCACACAACAGAATTTCTCTGATAGCACACTTCTTTGAACAATCAGCACACCTCCATCCGATTGGTCCAACAATGTTTTCAAGTACTTCTCAATATCTTGGGACAAACTGCCCATTTTCTCTCACCTCACTTTGATGTTCTTTTGACCTTTGTTGACCTTACATGTTTTATTATACCC
>CALAKO010000230.1 GCA_937922955.1 uncultured Peptococcaceae bacterium
TCACCTCTTGCTATTATTTTAGCGCAAGGCAGGCGCTTTTGCACGTGTATTTGATGAGAAGAAGGAGAGATTCTTTTGCTGAATATTGTTTTGTATCAGCCACGAATTCCTCAGAATACGGGGAATGTGGCACGGAGTTGTTTTGTTACTGGGTCGCGATTGCATCTTGTGGGGCCAATGGGTTTCTGCATTGATGAGTCAAAATTGAAACGTGCTGGACTAACGTATTGGCATCAGACCGATATTGTTTGTTATGACAGCTTTGAGGAGTTTCTAGAGAAAAACAAGGACGGGCGCATGGTGTTGATGACGAGCCATGCCACGAAGGCTCATTCGGAGTTTGATTTTGCAGACGGCGATTATATTATTTTTGGGCGCGAGGACGCTGGTGTGCCGGATGAGGTGCACGCATTGTTTGGGGAGCATCAGTTTCGCATTCCGATGATTCCAAACGAGGAGGCGCGCTGCTTTAATCTGGCGACGAGCGTGGGCATTGTGCTGATGGAGGCCGAGCGTCAGCTGGGTTATCCGGGCTTGCGATGAGGAGGAGTGGTGATGCTGAGGATCAGTGAGACCGTGTTGGCGGGCATTCCATGCTTTGAGATTGTGGAGCCGGGAACGACGCCGCAGGCTGAGATCATTCTTTATCATGGCTGGGGCTCGCATGCAAAGAAGCAGTGCTTTCGCGGGCGGCTCTTGGCGAGCTTTGGCTACCGCGTGATTGTGCCGGAGATTGCCGGACACGGGGTGCGTGGGTCACTGGATTACGAGGCGGCGACGAGCGTGGTGGATTTTCTGCAGGTGCTCGCACAGAGCATCCGTGAGTGTGGGCTGTTGGCTAAGGAGGTACTGACGGCGGGACGCAGTCATTTTCTCGTTGGGCATTCTCTGGGTGGAATGATTGTGCTGGGGGCTGCTGCAGGGCTGCAGGCGCAGTTGAACGGTGTTGTGGCAATGAACAGCAGTGCCAACTGGGCAGATACACTGGCGATGATGCAGGGCGTGTACGGCAACGATCCACAGCTGCAGGCGTTGTTGGCAAGCGAAGCGGCAGTCCGTACTATGACTGAGCTTGAACACTGTGACCCAGTATTGTGGCAGGCGCAGGGGATGACGTTGCCGGTGCTTTTAACCAATGGCGCTCTGGATCAAACGTTGCCTGCGTCATTGAACGAAGCGTTCTGTGCGGCTAATGGCGGTGAGCATGTGCGGCAGGTCGTATTTCCAGACGCCGGGCATGTGGTGACCGACGGCATGTTGGCTGAAGTGGTGACGTTTATTGAAAACCATCAATAAATATTTTTCGTTGAGAATGGCGGACAAACTCTCCACAATTGGTTGACAATTGTCCATGGCTGTGATAGCTTTAGAGTAACCAAATGATTTGTCTAAGGCAATGCAGAGGCGCGGGTACGAAGAACGATTGGTGGAGATGAAAAAGCATCCATGATACCATCGGAAGGCGTGCTTGCCGAAGCTGAGCGTAACTTTTTTTGCGTTCGGCTGGATCTGAACTCAATAGGTTTAGGGCTGTCGGCGGCGGAGGCTGTCGTTGTGCTGTATGCTTAGCGTTTCTCAGAGTATGCATGTCCACAGGTCTGTGTGTCCTGTGGCTTTTTTGTGGAGACTTCTTTGGTGAAAACGAAACACTCAAAAGGAGGACAATAATTATGGAAACTATTCGAGTTGGCGTTGTTGGCGCAACTGGTAAGATGGGGCGTGAAATTCTCAAGGCTGTGACCAACGATCCTCAGACAGAAGTGGTGTTCGGGATTGGCCTTGTTGACGAACCAATGACGCTGACGGTGGAAGGTCATGACATTCCCGTGACAGCTGATCTGGACGCGGCTTTGAATGACAATGATGTGGATGTGGTGATTGATTTTACCAATGCCGATGCTTTTCGTCAAAATGCCAGCGTGACGCTGGCACACGGGGTGCATTTGGTGAGCGGGACCACCGGATTGAAGCATGAAGAGTTGGAAGCCTGGGGCAAGGAAGCGGCTGCCAATGGTAAGTGCTTCTTTTATGCGGCGAATTTTGCCATTGGCGCTGTGCTGATGATGCGTTTTGCTGAAGAAGCGGCCAAGTTTATGCCTGAGGTAGAAATCATTGAACTGCATCATGATCAGAAAAAGGATGCGCCTTCTGGTACCGCAGTTGCAACCGCACAGCGTATTGCCAAGGTGCGTCAGGCTCATGAACAGGGGCTGCCGGGCGAAGTGGAAACCCTCGCCGGTGCGCGTGGTGCTAACGTAGAAGGCATGCATATTCACAGTGTGCGTTTGCCAGGCTACAATGCTCATCAGGAAGTCATTTTCGGCGGTCTTGGTCAAACATTGACGATTCGTCACGATTCGATCAACCGCGAATCGTTCATGCCTGGTATTGTTTTTGCGACAAAGCGCGTAGATGGTCGCGTGGGGCTGGTAGAAGGCCTGGATACCATCATGTTTGAAGACTAAAAAAGGAGAATAGAATTCAATGAAAAAACTGAACGTTGCTATTGTTGGTGCTACCGGTGCTGTTGGGCAGGAATTGCTCAAAGTGATGGATGAACACAATTTCCCATATGCTGATTTGAAACTTTTGGCTACGAAGAACAGTGCTGGCAAAGTGATTAATTTCCAGGGCAAGGACTACGTGGTTGAAGAAACTACTGCTGATTCTTTCGATGGTGTGGATCTTGCACTCTTCGCTGGTGGTCCAGCTAGCCGTGAATTTGGTCGTCTTGCGCAGAGCAAGGGCGTTGTTGTCATCGATAACAGTTCCACCTTCCGTCTGGAACCAGATGTTCCGCTGATTATTCCAGAAGTCAATGGCCAGGCTGCAAAAAATCACCAAGGCTTGATTGCAAACCCTAACTGCTCCACCATTCTTATGGTTGGCGCGCTCTATCCACTTTATAAAAAATCCCGCATCGACCGAATTGTTGTCAGCACCTATCAGGCGGTATCCGGTGCAGGGAAAGCTGGTCTGACTGAGCTCACAGAACAGGCTCGTCAGGTGCTCGATGGCGAACCAATCCATCCATCCGCTTTCCAGCATCAGATTGCGTTTAACTTGATTCCACACATTGATGTATGGCAGGAAGAAGACTACACCAAGGAAGAAATGAAGCTCGTTCATGAAACCCATAAGATTTTGGACGACTACGACATCAAGATTACACCAACTGCTGTGCGTGTGCCTGTGTTCCGCAGCCATGCTGAATCCATCTATATTGAAACGGAAGAGCCAATTTCCGCTGATGAAGCACGCGATATTCTCGAAGCAGCACCACGCATCATCGTTCAGGATAAGCCACACGACAATATTTATCCAATGCCTGTAGATACCGCTGACACCGATGATATTTACGTTGGCCGTATCCGCAATGACCTTAACGTTGAAAATGGTTTGGCTCTTTGGGTTTGCTTCGATCAGATTCGCAAAGGGGCTGCTGCTAACGCTGTTCAGATTGCAGAATTGCTGCTTGAAAACGACTGGATTTAATGCTCTCGTTGTATAAAAAGAAAATAAAAAGACTGACGCTTGAAAAATAAGCGTCAGTCTTTTTATTTTGTCGTAAGCTATTTGGCGTTCAACAGACTTCATTATTATTTATGATCATTTTCGCGTGCCAGGCGAATGACAATGCTAGAACCAGCAAGAAGTGCAATCAAGTTTGGCAGAACCATGAGGCCATTAAACATGTCGGCCATCGTCCAAACAAGATCTACTTTCAAGGTAGAGCCGATAACGACAAAACAGATCACGAGCACGGCATAGATCTTGGTGGCTTTCTGGCCGAAGAGAGATTTTA
>CALAKO010000231.1 GCA_937922955.1 uncultured Peptococcaceae bacterium
GTACAAATCGGATTCACTCATACAAAAAATTTTTTCGTGCACCGCCATATTTTCCGTTGCAGTGTCACCATCGATAAGTACCGTCCCTTGGCCAGCAAAAATGCGGTTCGCAATAATATTCATTAGTGTTGTTTTACCAGCGCCATTACGCCCCAATAGACCGTAAATTTTTCCTGGCTCAAAGTACATGGTCACATCGTTCAGCGCAGTCACTGTTTTATACCGTTTTGATACGTGTTTAATCTCAATTCCTTTCATGATCGTATCCCCTTTCAATCAACGCAATGACCTCTTCCTTCGTCATCGCCAATTTGTCGGCTTCATCTATCAATGTCTGAATATAACGCTCAAAAAACTGTCCTTGACGCTTTTTTCGAATCAACGCTACCGCACCTTGCTGCACAAACATTCCTAAGCCACGTTTTTTATAAATAATGCCTTCATCAACGAGGATATTCATTCCCTTAAGAACGGTATGTGGATTGATCGCAAGCAACGCTGAAATTTCATTCGTTGACGGTATTTTTTCGTTTTCGGAAAATGTACCAACGAAAATAGCATCTTCCAATTCTTCGGCAATTTGAATAAAAATCGGCTTTTCACTATTCGGATCAATAAACATTCACCCACCTCCCTACTTCTTCAGTCAGTCACTTGACTAACCAACCATCTTACATTGCATTTTACACATCCATCCTATTTATGTCAACACCTGTTTTTCATTCACGGACAAAGTTTTCTCCACAAAAAACCAATTTTCTTAAAACTTTTTCTTGACAATCTCTTTATTATCCCATAGAATGAATTCAAACCAGAGATGTGGAAGTAAAACCAGCACACGGTTGTATAGCGAGTCGGGGATGGTGGAAGCCTGATGGATACGCGCTGGCACAATGGGCCACGGAGGGCACTGTGAAAAGTTCGCTTAGTAGCAGCTGACGTTACACCCGCGTTAAGGGCGAGGGATGTGTTGGCATCCTGCATGAGGTGAGCGCATTGCGCTAAATAAGGTGGTACCGCAGATTATTCAACATCTGTCCTTGTAACAGGACAGGTGTTTTTTTATTATCAGCGGTCCTTCACTTCTGGCAAACCAACAAAATTAAATTGGAGGGATACCCTATGAAAAACAAAACTTTTAAGAAACTCGTTGCTTCTGTACTTGCTGCCTCTATGCTTGTTGCCTTTGCCGGTTGTGGCGGTGGATCGGATTCTTCCAGCGAATCTTCATCCAGCGCAGCCTCTGAAAGCGGCGATGTAAAAACTGTCGCCATTATCCAGGCTCAAGACAACCCAGCCTTTGATGATATGCGAGAAGGGCTGATCGAAGAACTGGAAGCCAAAGGTTATGGCGAAGACAAAGTAAAGATTGAATTCCAGAACGCCCAGGGTGATGCATCCAACCTGAACACCATCGTGCAGAATCTCATCACCGAAGGCGTGGATGTGCTGGCGCCAATCGCCACCCCTGCTACGCAGGCCTGTGTTGCAGCTGGCAGCGACATTCCAGTATTCTTCACCGCTGTCAGTGACCCAGTGGCTGCTGGTGTCATCACCGAAATGGAACATCCAGACAAGAATGCCACCGGTACCAGCAATGCCATCCCTGTTGAGGACATCTTCGCTCTGGCTGAAAAACTAACCCCAGACGTTAAATCCTATGGCTTCATCTACAACACCAGCGAAGACAACGCGGTTTCTACCGTCGAAGCTGCAAAAGCATACCTTGATGAAAAGAACATCAGCTATGAAGAAGCCGTCGTCACCAACTCTTCTGAAGTTCAGCAAGCTGCTCAGAACCTCTTCCCTAAAGTAGATGCTGTCTTCATTCCTAACTCCGCAATGGTTCAGAGTGCAATGGCTCTCGTCAGCGATGTTGCCATCGAAAACAAAAAACCTACCTACTCTTGCAGTGCCGCCACTGTTGAAGCAGGTGCCATGGCTACCGTTGCAATGAGCGATAAAGAAATCGGTGCTGCAACCGCAGATATGATCATCCAGTACCTGGAAGGTACCGCTGTTGAAGATATCCCTGCCATCGTCTTCCCTGCCAGCGATGAAGTGCTTAATGAAGATGTCATTGCCAGCCTTGGCATTACCTTCCCAGATGGTGCCACTGATAACGCCGTCTTTGTCAAAACAAGCACTGGTGACGAAGAATAATCTTGAAATAAAAGGAGATGTCATTTTCCCATGACGCTGTTTATTGGCAGCCTGCAGCTGGGCCTCATTTATGGCTTCCTGGCAATAGGCATATACATTTCATTTCGCATCATGAACATTCCGGATCTGACCGCCGAAGGTAGCTTTACCTTCGGCTTGGTCGTGTCCGCTGTCTGCGCCGACGCCGGTCATCCACTTCTCGGCATTGTACTGGCATTAATTGCCGGTGCTGTAGCCGGGGTTGTCACCGGTGCGCTGAACGTATACCTGCGCATACCAGCCATCCTCGCTGGTATTCTTACCATGAGCGGACTCTATTCCATCAACCTTCTGACAATGGACAGCAAGTCCAATCTGACCCTGATTGGCACCGATACCATCTTCAGCCTCATTGCACCAATCTTTGGCAATGATCTCGATATGGCCAAAACCATGGTCAACCTGATTCTGGTCGCCTTAGTCATTTTCCTGATCTATACCTTCTTTAAAACACGCATTGGTCTCTCGATCCGTGCCACTGGGGACAATGAATACATGGTTCGTGCCTCTTCCATCAACATCAGTGTGACAAAGATCCTGGCATTGGCATTAAGCAATGCCATCATTGCCCTGTCTGGCGGAATTCTCGCCCAATACCAGCAGTTCGCCGATATTTCCAGCGGGGTTGGGATGTTAGTTGTGGGGCTGGCTTCCGTCATCATCGGGGAAGCATTCCTGGGACAGCGCGGCATTCTCTGTGGCCTCTGCGCCGCTGTGCTCGGGTCCATCATCTATCGTTTGCTGATTGCCCTTGCTTATCAGACCAACATCTTCCCTTCAGCAGCGTTCCGTCTGCTTTCAGCGGTCATTGTTACGATTGCGCTGGCCATTCCAGCCATCAAACAGCTTATTGATATGTCACGTAAGAGAAAGGAGAATCTCAGCCATGCTGACCTTGACTAAACTGACGAAAACCTTTTCGACTGGCTCCGGCTATTCGCACAAGGCACTGGACGGGCTTTCTCTCACTGTAGACAAAGGCAATTTCATCACCATTGTTGGCTCAAACGGTGCTGGTAAATCCACACTGTTCAACGCCATCTGCGGTGATTTCTTCGTTGACCGCGGCCGCATCGAACTGGAAGGCAAAGACATCACCTACATGCCTGCCCATAAACGTTCCCGCATCATTGGGCGTCTTTTCCAGGACCCATTACGCGGCAGCGCGCCAAACATGACCATTGAGGAAAATCTGGCTCTGGCTTACACCTCCGGCCGCATTGGACCGTTGCGTTTTCCACTCTCCAAGAAAAACCGCGACATCTTTCGCGAACACCTTGCTCGCTTTGGCATGGGCCTGGAAGACCGCGTTAATGTCAAAGTCGGCACCCTTTCCGGCGGCCAACGTCAAGCCCTAGCGCTCGTTATGACCACCATTGTCGTACCGGATATCCTGCTCTTGGACGAACACACCGCAGCTCTTGACCCTGTCAGTGCTGAAACCGTCATGCGCTTGACCAACGACATCGTTGCCGAAAACAACATCACCACTCTGATGATTACCCACAACCTCGAAAGCGCCCTGCATGTCGGTAACCGCACCATCATGATGGACAGCGGCAAAATCATTCTCGATATCAAAGGCGAAGAACGTGCCGGAATGACGGGACAGGACATCATGCAATATTATAAAAACGCCAACATCATGCTCGCAGACCGCATGCTGCTGACTCGATAAAGACTTTCCTTGCAAATCAAAGAGCGGTCACACAAACGATATTTTCGCTTGTGTGACCGCTCTTTTCATTTCTTACGCCGCTTCAATAGCCCATTCACAACCGGCAATAGAATCAAAATCAATACCAGCCATTGTGGCAAATCTGGCATGACAGCCTCCTCCTTCTATACTTAGTCAAAGAAATACGCCGCCACTCCACACACCACAGCAATCATTAAAGCTATGCCTACACGGCGAAACGACGCTTGATACAGTCGTTCCGGTGCGTTCACATCATAGCGAATGCTCACCTCATCACCTATCTGAGCATACCCCGGAACATGAACGCGATTTTCTGAAACATAGGTGTGCGTTCCGACTTTATGACTGATCGTCGCCCACTTTGCCCAGTAAATCAGATTGATTGTTTGAATCGTGCCAGTTGTTCTCTCACTGTGACGACGAACAATCAGCAGCTGTCCAGCGTTGAACAAAGCAAAGAGCAAAGCCAGCGCCGCCACGATCAACAGAACCAATACATCGCTGCTCATCCTACCACTTCCTTTATATCAACTCAGCGCGACGATAAAATCTCACAGACACACAGGCCGAAACCAGCAAAATAACCATTGCCAGCGCCGCCATTCCTATACATAGCGCAGTTCCTGAAACAGCTTCGAAAGGAATCGATGCCGTCAACAGATTCATCTTGAGCAATGCAGGCAAAATGAACGGTGACGCCATGATGATGATTACAAACGCAAACTTTGTTTTTTCATACCCAAGTCGATACTCTACCGGCAAGTAAATACCAACAAAGCAAGCCAACACCAATAAGGTTCCTGCCACCATGACGCCGTTGAGACGTCCTAAACCAGGAAATAGCATCGTTTCAAGAAAAAATATCGCAGCGCATGCCACAAAGATTACCAGGCAGAAAACATATTTTGACACGACCATCTGACTACGTGAATACGGCGTTGCACTCAGCAGCAGTGCCGCATGTTTATACTGAAACTCCTTGAGCGAGAGATATTGCAGCAGCATGCAAACTGCAAAAATTTCCGCCAACACAAATCCCAGCGTTCCGGCAAATTCTGGCACCCGCCAAATCATGAATGGCGGAATCAGGATGGACACTACCAACATCAGCAACACATATTTTTTCACGATCAAAAAATCCTTTTTCACTAAGTAAAACAACATCGTCATTCCCCTCCTTCCAAATGTGCCAACATAATATCCTCGATCGTTGGGCGTTCCACCACAAGGCCCGGAATCTGCGCCACCATTTCATCGACATGACTCGTCAGGCCGGAAAAGCTAAAAGCTGATTCACTCAACACCACAAACAGCCGACGCAGATCATTGTTGAGCAACGCACGATCTCCTTTTACAATGCGGTAATGGTCCATCAAGGCATCTTTCTCTTCTTGAAAAAGAATATGTCCGTGATCGATCATCACCAACACATCGGCAATCTTATCTAAATCAGATGTAATATGTGTCGAAAACAACACCCCTCTGCCGCCTGATTCCATAAAATCCCGCAACACATCCAAAAACTGCCGCCGAACCAAAGGGTCCAGGCCGCTGGTTGGCTCATCCATGATGAGCAGTTCCGCCTTATGGGAAAGCGCCAACGCCAGCGCAAACTTCATTTTCATTCCTGTTGACATGGTTTGAATACGCTGCTTCGGCGATAAGGAAAACCGTTCCATATACCGTTGAAAATCCGCTTCACACCAGGTTGAATACGCCGGCGCAATGACCGACTTCATTTCCTGAGCCGTCAGCTCTTCATAAAAGCATCCATGGTCCAATACCACGCCAATGCGATCCTTCATTTGCTGAGCATCAGTGACCGCATGCAAGCCAAACGCCTGAACATCTCCGCCGTCACACTGAGTGAGGCCTAGTATGGCACGCAACGTGGTTGATTTCCCTGCGCCATTGGCACCGATCAAGCCCGTGATGCATCCTTCTGGAACAGAAAATGATACATTTTGCAACGCAAAATCTCCATAGGATTTGTTCAATCCCGACACCTGTAACACCATCTCCATGTTCAATCCTCCTCATATAGAATGTCCATCATTTCATTCAGCTCTTCTTTTGTGATTGATAAGGTCTTTGCCAAGCCAATCATCTCTTGCATTTTCTCTTCCACCATTCGCCGCTTCGAATCTCTAAGCAACTCAATATTGCCAGCGGACACGAAGGTTCCCACGCCAACCTGACTGGTAACAAAACCTTCTTTTTCCAGCTCATCGTACACACGGCGAATTGTTAACACACTGACCTTCAATTCATTGGCAAACGTGCGAATGGATGGCAGCGGTGCTCCCTCGGTCAGTTCTTCTTTTAAAATAGCCTCCTTGATCTGATCTTTAATCTGTTGATACAACGGCTGATTGGATGAATTTGATAAAACAATTTTCACCTTTTCTTACCCTCCTTCGCACGATGTGATGTTATTACATACACAGTATATACTCAATTCACAATTCTGTCAATCTCATAAAAAAGAATTGCCAAGCAGCGCTTGGTGCACTATCATAGAAGAATACACGATGAAAATTGAGGGAGGCACTCATCATGGAGCAATTAAAACAACGTATTTTTCAGGACGGCGTCGTCAAACCTGGCAATGTCCTTAAAGTCGACAGTTTTTTAAATCATCAAATGGACATCGCTTTTATCAACGAAATCGGCAAGGAATTCAAGCGTCGTTTCGCTGATGCGCCGATCAACAAAATACTCACGATTGAAGCTTCTGGCATTGGCATTGCCTGCCTGGCGGCCCAGCATTTTAATGTGCCGGTGGTTTTCGCAAAGAAATCACAGAGCATCAATCTCGATGGGGATCTCTATCATTCAAAGGTTGAATCCTTCACCCACAAGCGCGTGTACGACGTCGTTGTGAGCAAAAAATTCCTTGGTCCGGACGACCATGTTCTGGTCATTGACGATTTTCTTGCCAACGGCTGTGCCTTGGAAGGGTTGATTGAAATCATCAATGCCGCTGGCGCCACCCTTGAAGGCTGCGGCATTGTCATTGAAAAGGGTTTCCAGCATGGCGGCGATCGTCTGCGCGAACGCGGTATCCGCGTGGAATCGCTGGCCATCATCGAAAACATGACCAGCGACAGTCTGACCTTCCGCGATTAAATCTGGCACCTTATCTGACCTTATCAACATTTTTAAAGCTGGCTCTTTTAATAGGGCCAGCTTTGTTTTATGATAAGCTCAGAAAAAACGAAGGAGTGATTCCAGATGAATCGGAAAACAAAACAAATCGTCCTCACCGCTCTCTTTGCGGCTTTGACCTGCGTAGCCACTATGGTCATTCGTATCCCTGTGCCCAGCACCGGCGGCTATATCCACCCCGGTGACGCTCTGGTCATACTATGCGGTATTTTTCTTGGCCCCGTCTATGGTTTTCTGGCAGCTGGCATTGGCTCTGGCATGGCCGATTTCTTCGGCGGCTATTTCTTCTATGTCCCTGCCACCTTTCTGATCAAGGGACTCATCGCCGGTCTCACTGCACTTGCCTACCGCCGCGTGGTGCATCTCCCCAAAGGACGCATTGTCGGAGTGGTGCTTGGCGGCCTCATTGATACGCTTCTTGTCGCAGGCGGCTACTTTGCCTTTGAATATTTCTTCTATGGATGGGGAGCCGTCGCCAGTGTCATTCCAAATACAGTCCAAGGCCTCAGCGGTCTCGTCATCGCCCTTGTTCTATCGCCAGCTCTTGCTGCCTTGCCAAACGACATGCTTCAGCAGCGTCTTAGTCATAACTGAAAACACAACGGACCATGACCCCTTCTTAATTAGTTGGGATCATGGTCCGTTTTTAATGTTCAATTGTCACTGTCATTCCAACGCCCACCTCGGTCACTGGCAGCCGCTCCAACATTTTTGCCTTTGCCGTAAGGGACACACAGTGGCAGGGATAGCACAGCTTTGGACGCTGCGCGGCCAAATAATCCACGGTTTGCGCCAAACGTTCGTCGTCCGCAAAGAGATGAAAGCCACCAATGACGCCGAGTACTCGTTCTTCGTCACAGATGTGTTTGGCATACTCAATAATGTTACAGATGCCACTGTGAGAGCAACCGGTTATGACAAATAGTCCTTCGTTATTCCTGTACACCAATGCACTATCTTCAGTCACAATGTCTGACTCCCATTTCCCGTTATATAGCCGCTCACCCATCGCATAGGAGGGTTCAAACGCCAGTGTGCGCGGTATCTCTCCAAGAAAAACCAAGTGCTCAGTCAACCAAACCGGTGCCACGCTTGGCTGATAATCGGTTCGTGCTGTAATTTCTTCTGCGCTGTATGGGGCACCTATATCCAGACCGCCGCTGCGCTTAGGCCAAAAGCAGTCTGGATGCGCAATCAAAGGCGTCTCGCGCAAATCATAACATCCAAAAAGAGCTGGCAGGCCACACGTATGATCATCGTGCCCATGCGAAAGCACCACATGGGTCAGCGCACTCAAATCCACGCCCAGCTTTTCAGCATTTTTCAAAAAAGCATCCGAATAACCAGCGTCGAAAAGCACGCGTGCGTCATCCACCTCAATATAAAAGCTCAACGCGGGTTCGCCAAGGTAATACCGATCAATATAGGTGTTGTTATTTACTAAAACTGTCAGCTTCATCTTATACCCTCCAATTTTTACGCTCAAATACCGCTGCAAATTGAAAAGAACCTCCAACAGCCAGACAGGATCATCTAACCATTGGAGGCTCCAGTGCATTAATTGTATTGAATTATCTCAACGATCTTGCCGACACTCCGCAGTTTCTCTGCCAGTTTCTCGACAATCACATCACGCAAGTCGAGATCAAGCGGCATATTGTCTTTCATGGCAATATTGGTCGCCATGCCTTGTAGGAAAATGATGCGATCGCTCTCGAGAATTTTTTCCAACAAGAGAGTCGCGCCATCTTCTGTTTTTGGAAGCTCTTGGTCTTCAAGAAGGTTCATAACCGCCGACAGGGTAATGATCCCTTCAGTAACAAGGTCCACACCCTCTATGCGTGAGGTTGGTGGAATCTTCTTGTTCACATATTTAAAATCTGAGAAGATTTTCTTGCCAGTTTCGCGGGCGTAAATCTGAGCGGTTGTACCACCACAAATGACATGCGTACCTTCGGTTGCTTCAAATCTAGAAACCATTCGAGCATCGTCGGCAGGATTTACTGGTGGTCCTGTCATAATAACCATGCTTTGTTCTTCCTTGAGACGAACAACGACCGCCGTCGTGTCATCACCAGGCTCACCCATGTAGTAGCTTTTGCAGATATTAACAATCTTCCAAGCGATGCTCTGTACGCTGTCATCGAGATCACAAAAACGTTCCAGCGTGTCAATGAGACCATCCGTGCCCAAACCAAACGGCAACATTTCTCCCAAGCCAGCCTGAACTACACCATCGCTGACAATGACAATGGTTTCACCGGCCTCCAAGCGAAAGCTGGTTTCATGAATGGTTTTCCCATTTGCGTCCGTTGGATTGGTTTCAATAGCGAAAATCTTCTTGTCTTTTGTAATACGCACCATCGGACAACCATCAAAATCTACCATGTATACAACACCATTGTTGTAAAGACGCAGAATTGAGAACGTGGAATAGGCCACACCACGTTCCGAACAGGTTGGCAAAGTATTAACCAGTGTGTCAACAACATCTTCTATCGGCACGTCCGCTGCGATCATTTTAGAACAGATTTTTGCTGTCAGAGAGCTGAGAATGTTTGCTTTAACACCACTTCCGAGACCATCGGATAAAACGATAACGGTTTCATCATCATTACGAATGATTTCAACGTTATCACCACAGAGTTCCTCACCAACATGTCGCAACTGGGCGATGCCGACTTCACCAATAATTGCGGCCATCTTACGTCAACTCCTTCTCTCGCTCAAATTCCTGAATCAACTTCAGCAGCGTAATTTTCGTTGCAGCTGTTGTTTCCCCAAGGCGATTGGCGATCTCCTGTGCAGTACGCATCTGATCATCAATAACCTGGTTGGCATTTACAAGAAGTTCACGCTTGACTGCATTGAACTGCTCACGCTGCTTTTCACTGTCTGTAATATCAACGATGAAGGCAACATAACGTTCGCTGTCCAATGGTTGAATGGTCTGCTGCGTCCAGATGCCCAGCTCCTTATAAGCAATCTTAACGTTGCGTACGATTTCCCCTTTTTCAACGGTCTTTCGCATATAGCGAACATCAAAGTAATCCGAAATTTTTGCGCCAACATCCAAATGATACGGCCCAAACATCTTTTGAATGTATGGATTCAACTGCAGGATAGTATAATCCTTATCAAAAACCAATAAACCACTAGCAATGTTATTAACGACCGAATTTGCAAACGATTCGGCCTTACTTTTTAGATAGCTAATGCACATGTCTCGGGTTGCTTCGCCACGAACAACAGCAGCACTTTTTGCGTAGCAGGTATCATATCCACAGGCTCCACAGTTAAGAATGGTTGCATCGGTATCTTTAAAGCAAGCATCCATTTCCGTTCGTACCGCTTGTGCATCCACTTTTGGACGATCGTATTTTCTATTCTCGAAAGAAATTTCTGGAATAGGAATATTTAAACGAAACTTTGGCAAATAAATCCGATCGCCGTTGTATTGTTTAATCCGTAAGCAACGACCAAAAACGCTATCTGGGCTTTGAATATCTACGCTCGTCACGCATCCACTTGGACACGCCATCAGTTCTAAGAACTGAACCTCTTCACACAGCAGCTGATCCTTGTTTTTCAAAATATCAATGCAAGTATCTAGTCCCGAATACCATTCAATCGCATTACGATCAACAACACCATCATCGATCAAACGGCTGGATAAGTTGCCAACGACCGAAAAAGCGTAGCCACCTTCGTACTCAATATAAAAAGGTTGTTTAGCATCTTCGGCTTTTCTTACAACCGGATTGTAGCGAATAATTCGTTCCAATTCTGAAAGCGTTATCAGAAAATCAATGTCTTCATCGTTTTGACGATTGTAAAATTCAGCAGTGCAGCTTGCCGCATGAACAATCATATGATCCGGAAAACGTTTTTTTAAATCTTTAGCATGAATGGAGGCCAAACTAGGCAATGGCATTAAATGCTCAATCCATTCTGGAAAATGTTGTTCAACCAAATTAACGATTACTGGACAATGACTGGCCAATACCAACTTATCGCTGGCACGCACATAGTCCCTGACTTCATGGATGACATCTTCTTCCAATACATCCAATTCCTCAATATAATCAAATCCTATATTATAGGCTTTTTCCGCTAATTCGATCATTGGCATTTTTCCAGCCAACAATCCCATCTCACCAACGCTTAACACCATTGGTGTGCCTTCGTTTAATGCTCGTACAACAAAATCCATATCACTAATAATACGTTTCGTTTTTTGTGGACATTCCCGCATACACTCTCCACAAACAACACATGATTCCGTAATGATACGCGCTCGTCCTGAAGAAAATTCAATGGCATCCAAAGGGCATTTTCTCAAGCATCGATAGCAATCCAAACAATTTGAATTATCCTTATTTACAATTGGAAATGGAAAATGTTTCATTCGTCTACCCCCAAAGCTATGTCAACCAAACGCGGCACATCTTCAGGCGTTGCATGACCATATACCACGTTATTGATCTCTACGTTGATCCCTTCTAAACAATTTTTCTTACAAAAACAGCCCATCAATTTAATTTGATCACCAACATTTCTCTTTTCAATTTCTTTCTGAAAAACTTGAACCAAATCAGGTGCCCCTTTAATATGGCATGCACTACCCATGCAAATTTTAATCTCGCTTGACATACAATCCCATCCTTTTAAATCACTATCTCTTTTAACCTATTCCTTAATATTAATCCGATTTTCAATAATTCAAGAATAGCATGTTTTCTTTATTTTACCACAATTCAAACATTTAATCTGTATTTTATGTTCGATTTTTATAAAAGTTCATCGTTTTATACGCAAAACGTCACTGCACGACGATGCATTTTCGTAAAAAAATGGGGACTGCAGATGCGCAGCCCCCTTGAGACAGGTGTGTGTCAAATCAATATTTATCTTGTGCCATATAATGAGTGTGTAATTGATGATGTGCCAATTCGCTGCCTGGTTCTCCATAGTAATCACGATACAGAGCGAGAATCGACTGGTTTTCATGGGATTTGCGATGTGGCATGTTCTTATCAATTTCATAGAGCGCTTTCATTCTCTTGAGAAGAACTTGCTCGTCGCCATGGTGATATGGCTGACCAGCGCCACCAATGCAGCCACCCTTGCAGGCCATGACTTCGATGGCATGATATCCATTAGGATTACCTGCTCGAACTTCATCCATAAGAACTTTCGCGTTCCCTAAACCGTGAGCAATTGCAATCTTCAGAGGGATACCGTCTACGTCAACTGTTGCTACACGAATGCCTTCGAAACCACGCAACTCTTCAAAATCAAGTTTAGGCAATGGTTTACCGGTCTGCAATTCATAGGCAGTACGAACAGCAGCCTCGATAACCCCACCAGTAGCCCCGAAAATAACAGCAGCCCCAGTCGATTCGCCAAGCGGATCGTCAAATTCAGATTCTGGCAATTCGGCCAAGTTAATATCTTTCAATTTAATCAAACGTGCCAATTCACGAGTGGATAAAACGATATCAACATCTGGGTTGCCATTAACAGAGAACTCTGGACGCGTTGCTTCCGTTTTCTTAGCAAGGCATGGCATTACAGAAACCATAACAAGCTTTTCACGAGGAACACCAAACTTTTCAGCAAGGTAATTCTTTACAACTGCCCCAAACATCTGCTGTGGAGATTTTGCAGTGGATGGATATTGCAGCAAATCGGAATACTGAGTTTCATAGAAGTTGGCCCATGCTGGGCAGCAAGAGGTCATAATTGGTAATGGACCTTCTTCGCCATTTAAGAAGCGGCGCAAACGTTGTAAGAGTTCGGTACCTTCTTCCATAATGGTTAAGTCTGCAGAGAAATCTGTATCATAAACATGGTCAAAACCAATCATACGAAGTGCGGTAGCCATCTTTCCGGTTGCAATGGAACCTGGTTCCATTCCAAATGGTTCGCCAATCGCTACACGAACGGATGGTGCAGTTTGAACAACAACCACTTTTTCAGGATCGGCAATGGCATCAATAACTTCCCAAGTTGCATCTTTCTGAACCAATGCACCAGTTGGGCAAACAGCTACGCACTGGCCGCAATGAGTGCAACGGGTTTCAAGCAATGGGGATTCGAAAGCTGGCATGATGACTGCGTCGAAACCGCGGCCAACAGCTGACAAAGCGCCAACTTTTTGCACTTCGTTACACATCGTTTCGCAACGACGGCACATAATGCACTTGTTCATGTCACGAACCAAAGAATTTGTTTTATCAAGTCTATAAGTCGACTGAGACTTACCGGTGATGCGAACATCGTCAATATCCAAACGAGCCGCAACTTCCTGCAATTCACAATCGCCATTCTTCAAGCAAGTCAAGCAGGTTTTTGGATGGTCAGATATCAGAAGCTCTACAACCGTTCTGCGTGCTTGCAAAACACGTGCAGAGTTGGTAATTACTTCCATTCCAGGAGCTACTGGTGTTGCGCAGGATGGCATCAGAGCGCGTTTGCCCTTGACTTCAACAACACATACACGGCAGGACGCTGGATGGTTGTCCATTTCTGTGCCATGCAGGTGCATATGGCAGAGAGTAGGAATCCAGATATCAAGTTTTTTAGCGGCATCGAGAATGGTGCTGCCCGCAGGGACAGTGACTTCACGCCCGTTAATTGTTAAGGTTACATCGCTCATACTTCTCTTCTCCTCCAATCTCTCTTAACCAATGTAGATGGCACCAAAGTTGCATTTATCCATACAGGTACCGCACTTGATGCACTTGCTCTGGTCGATGGTAAATGGGGAACGCAGAACACCACTGATCGCATCGGCTGGGCAGTTGCGTGCACAGAGAGAGCAGCCAGCGCAACGGCTTGGATCGATTTGATAACGGGTCATCTTTCTGCAGGTACCAGTTGGGCAGCGTTTGTCGACAACGTGGGCAATGTATTCATCCCAGAAGTTTTCCATGGTGGAAAGAACAGGGTTTGGTGCCGACTGGCCCAGTGCGCAAAGCGCAGTGTCTTTCATTGTATAGCAAATACGCTTCAACTCATCAATGTGTTCCATCTTACCACGACCATCGGTGATCATGTTCAAAAGTTCAGAAATACGACGGGTACCGATACGACATGGTGTGCAACGACCGCAAGATTCACCTTCTGAGAAGTGCAGATAGTATTTCGCAATGGAAACCATGCAGTCATCTTCGTCCATGATAATCATACCACCAGACCCCATCATGGAGCCAATAGATACAAGGTTGTCGTAGTCAATTGGCAGGTCAAGATATTTTTCTGCAATACATCCGCCAGAAGGACCGCCGGTCTGTACCGCTTTGAATTTCTTACCGCCTTTAATGCCTCCACCAATATCATAAATGATTTCACGTAAGGTGGTACCCATTGGAACTTCAACAAGCCCTACATTATTGACCTTACCAGCCAGAGCGAACACCTTTGTGCCCTTACTCTTTTCGGTCCCAATGCTTGAGAACCATTTAGCCCCTTTATTAATAATAGTAGGAATATTAGCGAAGGTTTCAACGTTGTTTACGTTACTTGGTTTACCCATAAAGCCACTTTCCGCTGGATAAGGAGGCTTCGTCGATGGTTCACCGCGTTTCCCTTCCATGGAGTGAAGCAGTGCTGTTTCTTCACCGCAAACAAACGCACCTGCACCAAGTGTAATTTCAATATTGAAATCAAACCCTGTGCCTAAAATATTTTTCCCAAGAAGACCATATTCGGTCGCTTGTTCAATGGCGTGTTCAAGACGATTTACAGCCAATGGATATTCTGCGCGAATATAGATACGGCCTTCATGAGCACCGATCGCATAACCGCAGATAGCCATTGCTTCGAGGACAGAATGAGGATCCCCTTCCAGAATGGAACGGTCCATAAATGCACCTGGGTCCCCTTCATCGGCGTTACATACAACATATTTTACATCCGCATCGTAAGTTGCAGCGATCTGCCATTTTTTCCCAGTTGGGAAACCAGCGCCGCCACGACCACGCAATCCGGAATCAAGAACTTCTTGAACAACTTCTTCAGGAGTCATTTCGTTAAGGCATTTGCCAAGAGCCATGTATGCATCGTGGGCAATGCAGTCATCAATATCTCTTGGATTGACAATGCCGCAGTTTCTGAGGGCAATACGCAACTGCTGAACAGGCTTTTTCGTTTCCATAGTGTAACCTCCTCCTTACGCATTCACGTGACAGGTTTCGATCCGCGCATCGACAGGTTCCTGTTTCATAACATACTGCTCTACAATGTCACGTGCGATCTTTTTATCTACATAACCAAACATTACTGGATCAACAGCAATGCCAGCTACTTCGACGGTAGGTTCTGCATAGCAATAACCCATGCAGCCTGTTGCTTTTAACTCTACATTGTCAAGGCCATTTTCTTCGATAGCCGCTTCAATAACATCCAAGACTTCTTTTGCACCAGTGGCTATTGCGCAGGTCCCCATTGCCACTCGAATTTCGATTGGGTTATCTTGTGCTTGCTGCAAACTATCGTGTTTTGCTTTTAACGCTTCATAAGAATTTAAACGTTCACTCATCATACATCCTCCTCTTCAATGTAGTAGCTTTGGATGATTTCTTTTACCTTATCACGTGTTACATGGCCATAAACCTTGCCATCGATCGAAACAACAGGAGCCAAGCTACAGGCACCAAGGCAATGAACCTGTTCCAAAGTGAACATGCCATCTTCGGTCATTTGGCCAATTTCAACACCAAGTTCTTCTTTAACCACATCGAGAATGCGTTCGCCGCCTTTTACAAAGCAGGCAGTCCCCATGCAAACAGAAATTGTATGACGACCTTTTGGCTTCATTGTGAAGAATGAATAGAAGGTAACAACACCATAAACTTTCGCTGCCGGTACACCAGTCTTTTCAGCTACATAAATCTGCAATTCTTTTGGCAGATAACCGAACAAACCTTGTGCGCGATGGAGGATCATGATCAAATGGCTTGGTTTATCCTCAAAGGAGGCGATGTATTCATCAAGCTCATTTAATTTGTTTCTGTCTAACATTTCGTAATTCATTGTAACACCCCTTAAATGTGCACGTTTGTGTTCAAGCAGTTCTAGCTATTGCTTAAACATCTTACTTCTACTTCTTGCTACATTATACAATATCCACCAAATTTTCGGAACATTTTTATTTTCACCATTATTTAGAAGATTTTATCGAACATCCATGATTTCCTGATACAATAGTTATGTACTATGATTATGATAAAGATATCATATTAATACACAATTTCGTCTAATATTCCAGTAAGATAAGCAATAACAATGCCATAATTACTTATTGGCACATTGTGTTTTTTTGCCTTAATAATGCGATTCTGCACCAATTTTCGATTTACCATGCAAGCACCACATTGAATAATCAAATCATACTTGGATAAGTCATCTGGGAAATCCGATCCTGCAGCGATATCAACCGAGATATTCTCTCCCACCCGTTTACGCAATAAGTTTGGAATCTTTACTCGACCAATGTCCTCTTCCAGCGGAGCATGGCTGCACAATTCAGCAATTAAAATATGTGCATCTGATGGAAGGGATGCGATAGTTTTCGCTCCTTCAACGTAAGTCGATAAATCGCCCTTAAGCCCTGCAAACAGTACAGAGAATGATGTCAGAAGGGTATCAGCTGGTTTATGCTCATGAACAAAGGCGAAAACCTGGGAATCTGTAATGATAAGCTTTGGCGGTCTTTTTAAAGCATCCAACGCATCAACAAAATGATCCGGTGTCACAGAAAGAATCTGGCATCGTTTATCCAGCAGTTCTCTCAAAGTCTGGACCTGTGGCAAAATCAGCCGCCCTTTTGGAGCTTGAATATCCTGTGGCATTACCAGCATGACCATATCTCCATCGTTAACCAGGCCATTGGTAATCTCCGGTTCTTCCTTATGTGGATTCACCGAAGCCAGTTTGTATCTAAGCGCTGTCATGTCGTCGCGATGATTGATGTTGACGCAAAGCGGTTCATCATCAACCAAATCAGCCACCTTTGTTAACCATTCCTCATCTGGTGTGCGAAGATCACATTTGCTGACCACAGCAACAACAGGTGTATTCTGTTCTTTAAACATAGCAACCCATCGTGCTTCGTCCGTCAAATCTTCTTCATCAAACACTACAACTGCAATATCGGTTTTTTCTGATGCGTGGGCAGTACGCTCCATACGCAAAACACCCAGGTCACCCGATTGATCGTCAAATCCAGCAGTGTCCAAGAGCGTGCATGGACCAAGTCCATGCAGCTCTATATTTTTTTGAACAACATCGGTTGTCGTACCCGCCACTGGCGAAACAATGGTGACATCCTGATCGGTAAATGCATTAATAAGGGTTGACTTCCCGCTATTGCAACGTCCGAAAAAACCAATATGCAATCGGTTGGCTGTTGGCGTATCTTGCAGGCTCATATTCTTCCCTCCTCTACACTTGATCAGAAGCGGAAATCACGTTCACCATGTTCCATTTGGGCCAGATATTCTTCCGTCTTTTGACGAACATTATCGCGTGGAATTTGTTTCAACTGTTCTTGAATTACTTTTTCACCAATTGCACGAGTCTCAGGAGATGCATAATCCAGCAGGAATTCTTCTAACGTTAACAATGCGTTTGGATGGCAGCAGTTTTGAATTTCACCAGCTTTGCACAAGCTCATGAATCGGTCACCGGTACGTCCTGCACGATAACATGCTGTGCAGAAGCTTGGGATATAGCCCATGCCCATCAGCCATTGCACCACTTCATCCAGCGTGCGGTTGTCGCTGACATCAAACTGAGCGGAATTTTCTTCTTCTGGTTCTGGTTCAACATATCCCCCAACACTAGTACGAGAAGCCCCACTGATTTGGCTGATACCAACGTGTAATGCACGTCCGCGTACTTCCTGATTTTCACGGGTAGAGATGATCATCCCAGTATATGGAACAGCAATACGGATGCAGGCAATGATCTTGATGAAAGTATCGTCATCAATACCGTTATCAAATTCATCTGGGTCAATATCGTCGGCATGTTTAACGCGAGGAACGCTGATGGTATGTGGACCAACACCATGAACGGCTTCCAAATGTTCCGCATGCATCAACAACCCTGCAAATTCATAACGATACAGTTCCAAACCAAAGAGCACACCCAAACCAACATCATCAATACCGCCTTCCATAGCACGGTCCATGGCTTCAGTATGCCATGCATAGTTGTGCTTTGGTCCTGTTGGATGAAGGTTTTCATAACTTTCTTTATGATAGGTTTCCTGGAAAAGGATGTACGTTCCGATTCCAGCTTCTTTCAACATGCGGTATTCATCCACAGTAGTCGCTGCGATATTAACATTAACGCGACGAATAACACCATTATCATGGGTGGTTTCGTAAATAGTCTTGATGCAGTCAAGAATGTATTCGATTGGATTGTTCACTGGGTCTTCGCCAGCTTCGATGGCCAAACGCTTATGCCCCATGTCCTGCAAGGCACGAACTTCTGCTGCCACTTCTTCCTGCGTTAATTTTTTACGGGAAATGTGCTTGTTCTTTGCATGATATGGGCAGTACACACATCCGTTAACACAGTAGTTGGACAGATACAGTGGTGCAAACATAACAATACGATCACCGTAAAAGTCCTTTTTAATTTGCTCTGCCAATGCCATGATTTCTTTGTTCTTTTCAGGATCGTCGCAAGCCAAAAGAACAGAGGCTTCTCTATGACTCAAGCCTTTGCGCAACTTTGCTTTTTCAAGGATTTGGTCAACAAGAGCAAGATCGTCCTTGTGTGCATCGGCATAAGCCAGTGTGTCTAAAATTTCCTGATGATTAATGAATTCTTCTGCTTTTAATGATTTTGGATTATACATAAAAATTACTCCTCTCTTTTGAGTCAGCCTTTAGCAAGCTTACTCATTAGATCTTATAGTCTCCTCGGTCAACCACAGCTTCATAACCAATGTCCTGAAGCCATCGTGACAATGCTGCTACATTTTCAGCAGCTTCTCCGTCTAAAGTTGCTTTATTATCATATAAAGAATATTTTTTTCTCACCGACAACGGTGAAAGATTCGGCATTAATACATTTGCGCCAGCTTTCAATCCAGCCTCGCGTCCTTGCGTACTTAACGTCGCCAATGCTGTTGTCGCAGGCAACAGCACATGAGGAAGCATCAGTCGAACCACCGCCAGCATCCACAGCGTATCATCTAAAGTGCCCGGCTTCTCATGTTCGAACGGGGTATGATTAGCAGGTATAAAAGGCCCGATTCCTACCATCTGAGGATCAAAACGTTGCATATACCGCAAATCAGCAAGTAAATGCTCCCACGTCTGGTAAGGAGAACCAACCATAATACCGCAACCAGTCTGAAAACCAATGTCTCTGAGATCGGCCAGACATTGCAGGCGATGCTGCAAGCTCATATCTGCAGGGTGCAGTTTTCGGTAATGGCTGTCTGTCGCTGTTTCATGACGCAGCAGGTATCGTCTTGCACCAGCACGATAAAGCTTTTCATAGCTCTCCCTTGAACGTTCCCCTAAAGACAGCGTTAACGCGCAATCTGGAAACCTCTCGGCCAGAGCACCAACCCATTCAACCAACACCTCATCACTGAAGAATCCGTCTTCGCCACCTTGCAGCACAAAAGTACGAAATCCTAACGAATAACCATGCTCGCAGCATTCCATCAAGTCGTCAAACGACAAACGATAACGCATGGCCAATTCATTGCTTCGTCGAATGCCGCAATACAAGCAGTCGTTCTTGCAGATATTTGATATTTCAATCAGTCCACGCAAGTAAACTTGGTTGCCATAGATTTCTCGCCGCACTTCATCAGCCTGTTGATACAAATAGGCATTTGATTCAGGCGAGCGCTCTGTATAGAGACGCAAAAAATCGTCATCAGATAACGACCGCGTCATTCGCAATGTATCAATGATATTGAACAGTTCGTTATTGCTCATACACGCTTATACCTGAGAATAACAAGCTTTAGCTGTAATACCTTCTAAACTGCCCACTTTACCAGTAAGACTGTTGATTTCATCCTGTGGTGCATCAACAACCAAGCAAATAATATTCATCTGTTTTTGGCGATACGGAATGCCCATACGCCCGACAATATACTCGCGAAAATCATGCAAAATCGCATTTAACGCTTCCGTATCCGCTGATTGATTAACAATAATCCCCAACGTTGCAACTCTGGTCTCCATATTGTGACCTCCTTTCAACTTTTCAAAACCTCATATATATTTTGAAACTTATACACAATTTAATTTTACCATTAAACATACTCGAAATCAAAGAAAGAATAATTTA
>CALAKO010000232.1 GCA_937922955.1 uncultured Peptococcaceae bacterium
TGTCGATTGATAGATCGTGCGCTGGAAAATTTAGAATCGCAATGAATAGTGGCGTAAACCAGCTGAAAGGAGTATCGAGGTTTTGTTGAAACGTTGGATATTATATATTATTGGGCTGAATCTTATCGCATCCGCAGTGGTGCTTAATATTCGTTTTGATTTGGGGGTGGCGGCTTTCAGTTCGCTGATGTACTCTATTGCAGAGATTTACCATATTTCCATGGGCACTGCGTCGATCCTGTGCTATTTGGTGTTTGTTGTTGTGCAGTGTGTGCTGTCAAAACGTATAACCACAGCGTTTGCGCTGGAAATTCCGTTGTCTTTTGCGTTTGGCTTTCTGATCGATGTGTATGATTTTCTCATCCCAGAAATTCACGTGGGTGTTCTTTTGAATGGTGTGTTATTTACCGGAACTTTGTTTGTGACAGCCATGGGAGTTTTTCTCTGCGTCAAAACCAATCTGGTGCTGACGCCTCCAGATGGTCTCACAAAAACCATTTCCGATGTGTTCAAGCTCCGTTTTTCACTGACAAAGAATGGCTTTGACGCGACTATGGTTTTAATTAGTGCGTCGCTGTGTCTGATGAACCACACGCAGTTCTATGGCATTGGTATTGGAACGGTCCTGTCGGCGCTGTTTATTGGGCGCATTATTAAAATTTACGAAAACCATCTGCTGGTCAACACCTTTTTCACTAAGCAGCAGGCGGTACATGCTGCGGTGCAGGGCTAAGAATGAACCAATAGAGACTATACATCGTCAACAATGGGTGTTGGCGATGTTTTTTTGTAATCCTTTAATGGACACATGTGTTGCTGAAGGAAACGGTTTGTTCGATTTTTCACAGGATTGTTGTTGAACGAGAAATGCGGAGATGGTAAGATAGGATTATATCACACAACGGAGGGGGTTCTTATGTCGAATCATCCGCAACTCATTGTCATGCTGACGTACAACGACCGTACTGTAGACAATGCATACGAGGTTTTTGATCGCTGCCGCGGCAGCAAGGCGCAGTTTTGGGGCTTCAAAGAGGAGGCGCTGCCTTTGCCGGAGATGAAGCGGCTTTACGCCCACATGAAGGCGTGCGGTAAGACGACGTTTCTTGAGGTGGTGGCCTACACCGAGCCGGCATGCCTAGCTGGAGCGCAGATGGCTGTGGAGTGTGGCTGCGACGTGCTCATGGGCACGATTTTTTCGGATGCTGTCAACGATTTCTGCCGGACGCACGGCCTGAAATACATGCCTTTCGTGGGCGAAATCAGCGAGCGGCCGTCGGTGCTGCGTGGGTCGCTGGAGGGCATGATTGCCGAAGCTCGCGAGTATTTGGTAAAGGGTGCGTACGGCATCGATCTTTTGGGCTACCGCTACGAAGGCGACGCTGCCGCCCTCAACAAAGCTTTCACCGCCGCCATCGATGCGCCGGTGTGTCTGGCAGGCAGCGTGAACAGCTTCCAGCGGCTGGACGAGGTCAAGGATGCGGCGCCGTGGGCGTTCACCATCGGCAGCGCCTTTTTTGACCAGTGCTTCGGCGACGATTTCTGCGCCCAGATTGACACGGTGTGTGAGTATATGAAGAAGTGAGGCTGTGTATGCTGAAATTATTTTATCCGTATGAGACAGTGGAAAGCGTCTTTACCATCGACTACGATACGCTGTATGCGATGGGGATTCGCGGACTGATTTTTGACATTGACAACACCTTGGTGCACCATGGCGACGATTCCACACCCGCCATCGATGATTTGTTCCGCGAAATTCAAGCCAAGGGCTTCAAGACCCTGCTTTTGTCCAACAACGAAGAAAAGCGCATCAATCGCTTCATCTTGAACATCCGCACCTACTACATCCACGATGCCGATAAACCAAAGCCAGCCGCGTACTGGCGTGCGCTGGAGGTGATGGAGCTGGAGAAGGATCAGGTGGTGGTCATTGGTGACCAGGTGTTCACCGATGTGCTCGGGGCCAATCTGGCCGGCATGCCGAGCATCCTCGTCAAGTTCCTGCGCTGGCCGGGTGAGACGGCGTTGGGCAAACGCCGCCGCGCCGAGCAGGCGCTGATGCTCACTTATCGGCTGCGCCGTTCCTGTCAGCATCGACTGGGTGGGGTGGAGCTTGCAGGAAGTAAGGCGCGCCGACGTTTTGGCGATCTCAACCCGCTCTTCTATAAAATAGCTACGCAGAAAGAAACCCTGCGGCGCCATCTGCAGGACGCCGCCTGCCGGGAGCCGTTCGCCAGCGAACGCAGCACCGCCAAGCTGCCAAACCTCGTTTCGGCGCACCAGTCAACGGTCATCAAGCGCGGTCCGGGCATCGATCCGGTGCTGCAGGAAAACAAGGCCGTCAACATCCGCCTGGCCTGCGACAAGCTCAACGGTCTCGTCATCCATCCGGGCGAAACCTTTTCCTTCTGGCGGCTGGTCGGCAATGTCTCCGAAAAGAAAGGCTACAAAGACGGCCGCGTCATCGAAAAGAACCAAATCATACCGGGCATGGGCGGCGGTCTTTGCAACCTCGCCAACACCATCAACCTGCTGGTGCTGCACAGCCCGCTGACCGTGACAGAGTTCCACAAACATTCCGACGCCCTTGCCTGCGACATCGGCCACCGTGTGCCGCTCAGTGCGGGCACGTCCATTTTCTACAACTACGTGGACTATCGCTTCAAGAACCCGACCGACCAGGACGTGCAGCTGCTGGTGTGGGTGGCCGACGGCCAGCTTCACGGCGAACTGCGCAGCGCGCGCCCGTTCCCGCATCGCTATGCCCTGTCCGAAGACGACCACCATTTTCGTCGCGAAGGCGGCAAATACTACCGCCTCTCTAAAATCTACAAAGACACCTACGACGGCGACCAGTTGATCGACCACGCCCTCATCTGGGACAACCACTCCGAGGTCATGTTCCCGCCGGAATTGATTCCGCCGGAGATGATTCGCCGCGATTGAGTATGGTGCGCTCCCATTTCTCGAAAATGGGAGCGCTTTTTTATGCGAGGCGCGCTCTTGCCTGAGATTGACAGAATGATCGCACAGACGTAGACTATAATTAAAACAACGAGGAGGAAGATACCCATGAATACACCCATCAACAGAGACGAGGCTCTGAATTTACTGCTCAAATACAACAAAGATTCCTTTCACCTTGAACACGCACTGACCGTGGAAGGCACCATGGGCTGGTACGCGCGCGAGCTGGGCTATGGCGACGAAGAAAATTTCTGGCGCCTTGTGGGCCTGCTGCACGACATCGATTTTGAACAATGGCCGGAACAGCACTGCCAGAAAGCGCCGGAGCTTTTGGCGGAAATAGGCGCTGGCGACGAGTTGACCCACGCCGTGTGCAGCCATGGCTATGGCATTTGCAGCGACGTGCAGCCCGAGCATGAAATGGAAAAGGTGCTCTTTGCCGTCGATGAACTCACCGGCCTCATCAATGCCGGCGCCCTCGTGCGCCCATCCAAGAGCGTCATGGACATGGGCGCCGACAGCGTCAAGCGCAAATTCAAAGACAACCACTTCGCTGCTGGCTGCTCCCGCGACGTCATCCGTCAGGGCGCCGAAAACCTTGGCTGGGAGCTCAAAGAGCTGTTTGAAAAGACCATTCTAGCCATGCGTGACTGCGAAGCCAGCGTGCGCGAAGAATTGTCGCAGCTGGTGGAACGCGCCGCTAAGTGACGACGGGCGAGCGTTTGCAGGAGAGGAGGGAGCCTTCATGCCCTTTCGAGAATTGCCTGGCGCGGAACGCTGCTATTTCCAGCCGGACGAGTGTCTGATTCATGCGGGTGATCCGTTGGATGCCGTATATTATTTGGTCAGCGGTGTGGTGTATCGCGTGGTTTTGACCGAAAATGGCGACGAATCCATTCTGAGCCGAAAAATTGGCGGCGAAGGAGTGTCATCGCTGATTGGTATTCTTACAGCTTTCAGTACACCGCCGTATTGCTCCATTCACGAGTTTGTCGCCCATACCGACTGTGTGTGCTATAAAATTCCGACGGACGTGTGCCTAGCCTATCTGCAGCAGCAGCCGGATCTGCTCGTCGATTTGCTGCGGGAGTCCGTCAACGATTACACCCATCTGAGCAAAAAATACTGGGCGAAGAAAGAAAAGAACGCGCCGGCGGAGTTGTGTGCCTTCCTTTTAGAAAACAGCCGGGAGGTGGAAGGACGACGGCTGCTTTCCAAGCAATATACCAACATTGAGATTGCCAAGTTTTTGTCGGTGCATCGCGTCACCGTTACCAACATGCTGCGCACCCTGAAAGAGGAGGGCTGTGTGGAACGCACGCCGCAGGGATTGGTGCTGACCAATCTGTCGGCGCTGGAAGCCTATCGTGATCGTCAGAAAACGCTGAACTATTGATAACGTATGCGTCATTCGTTGTCTTGAAAATTTGTTCATACGTTTCTCGTGGATTCATAACGAATGACCATAAATTGGTAACCTGGATTACTCGCCTGATAGCCTGCTTTGTTTAAGAGCGATTATCAAATGGATAAAATAATTAAGTAGACCCCATCGCGCGCTTTTTGCTCGTCGTCGGGGCATTCGATTTGAACTCTTAAAAGGAAGGCTGAAAAAGTGAGTACAACAACGAAAAAACAATCTCTTTATCCCCTGCATTTGGTGATTGGCTTCGGTATTTTAGCGCTGTTTTGGCTCTTGCCACCGATTGACCCGATCACACCGCTGGGGATGCGCTGTGTGGGCGCATTTTTATGCATGGTTTATCTTTGGAGCACTGTAGAGACTATGTGGCCAAGCCTGGTCGGGCTCTTTGTGCTGGCCATTTCCGGCTACGGCGGTGATGGTGGCTTCAATGGCGTGTGGATGAATGCCATTGGCGCCGACACCGTGCTTTTGACCCTTTTTGCCATGGTGCTGATGGGCGGGCTGGATGCCATTGGTGATACCCAATACATCACCCGCTGGTTTCTCACCCGAAAAATTTTCAAGGGTCGTCCCATCGTCTTTCTGGCCACCTATTACGCCTTGTGCTTTGTACTGGCGGCGGTCACCCAGCCGATGATTTCCCTGCTGCTGCTCTGGCCGATTTCCACCAGCCTCATGGAAACCCTGGGCATTAAAAAGGGCGAGCGCATCTGGAAATATTTCTTTATGGGGATGTTTGCGGTCTCCACGCTGGCGCAGCCATTGTTTCCGTTCAAAGGGGCGGAGCTGATTCCTTATGCAGCGTTCCAGAAAATGACTGCCTCCATGGGCAATCCCATGTCCATTCCAATGCTCTCGTATATGATTGTCTGTTTCACCGTCACGGTGATTTTCACGGCCATTTACCTGTTTCTGGTTAAATTCGTCCTGCGCGTCGACCTCAGCAAACTTGAGGCCATTGATCCGGCCATGCTCGAACGTTACATTCAGCTGCCGCCAATGAACAAGCGCCAGGTGATTTACCTCATCATGCTGCCTTGTTTCCTCTTGATGATTCTTGTGCCAAGCGTCGTCAAAGGCAACATCATCTGCCAGGCCCTGAGCACCATTGGGCCGTTGGGCGTCAGTCTGCTGTGGATCATGCTCTTTTTAATCGTACGCATCGATGGTGAGCCGCTCTTGAATTTCAAAGAAGTCGCTTATCGCAAATTTGACTGGGGCATTTTCTTTATGATCGCTGCAGCGGTTTACAGCGCCAACACCTTGTCCGATGAATCCACCGGTGTGCCGGATTTCCTCATTCAACTGCTGACTCCTGTTCTGGGT
>CALAKO010000233.1 GCA_937922955.1 uncultured Peptococcaceae bacterium
GCATGTTGAGGCTGAAGACGAGAAAAAGGCCACCGCAAGGTGACCTTTTTCGACAGTCTGAAACGCCCCACGTTGACCGTGGGGCGTTTTTCAATGGTTACATATTGTCACCTAATGAATAAGCGCGATGGCTATACGGCGAAGAATATAACTGTCAGTGATTGTCGGCACCCAGCGTTATCCGGTATAATTAGATCATAATATAACGGTGCGATGTGGAAGGATTCATGAAAGAAGGGAACATCATGATGCCTCGCAGAAAACGATGCTGGCAAGTGCTTGCCATGGGTGCTGTGACGTTGCTGCTTCTGGCGGTGGTGTTGGCCGTTGGTCTGAACGCCGGACCGGATGAGCGGGCGCCAGGGCCAGAAAAATATCACATGTATCACGAGAAACGCCAAGGGCTGCAGACCGAAGCGGTGTTTCTGAATGCGTCGCCTGCCGCTGAGTGGATGGAAGACGACAATTACAGCGGCTATGAGATGCGCATCGTCCTCGGTAAAAGCCTGGCGAGCAGCTACATTGAAACGTACGATGGCAATGGTTTTATTGTGTCGAGTGAGACCGTGAGGACGTGGTTTAGCGATGCTTCATCAGCAGAGTATCAGGCGTTTGCTGATCGTGCCGACCAGCCACTGTTACAGATTGCCCGCTATCCGTGGCGTGGTGCTGTCATGCCGCACCATTTGATGTTGTTGCCGCAAGAATGAAATGAAAGAAGGGAAAATCATGACGACACGCAGAAAACGAAGGTGGCAGATTATTGGGATGGGCGCCGTGACGCTCTTACTGCTGGCGGTGGTGCTGGCTGTCGGCCTGAACGCTGGGCCAGATGAACAGGCACCTGGGCCGACAGAGTATTACATCAATCACGATGATCGTGAAGGCCTGCAGATCGAAGCGGTGTTTTTGAATGCATCGCCGAATGCAGATTACATCGACGATCCGCAGCTGGGTCCGCCGTATATTACGATTAACTTTGGCAAGGCGATCAGCGAAACGTACGACATGAGTGGAGAGCTGATGTTCCGAAGCGAACCAACGGATGATGGTCTGATCATGCTGGATGCTGCGGGCAACGTCCTTGGCAGCAGCCATGACACCAGTCCGGCCATTCCGATGCTGCAGCCGGAGCACCCGCTCTATTCCTATCGCTGGAGCGCCGCCATCATGCCATATTGGATGGCGCTGCTGCAGCAAAGCTGACAATCACACAAACGGCCGCCGCCTGTCGACAACGACAGACGGCGGCTGTTGTCGTTCTGGAGAGCGCGGCGGTGAGTCTGGTGTCAAATCTGCTGCAAATCGGTGCAAATTTGACACACGCTCCCCGTTTTTCCGCGCAGCCTATATAATGAAGGTAATGCATCATTCGCCAGGACGGATCGCCACCGCAATCTGTGCCGGGCGCAACCGACACAATGGAGGGATAGATATGAAACGATGGATCAGTATTCTGCTGATTGCCAGCCTGCTGCTCACTTTTTTGCCAACCGGCGGCGCCGCTCAGGCCGAGACAACGGCGACGACGCATAGCCACAGTGGCTGGACGGCGTTGTCGACGGTGTCGTCGGTGGGTGGCACGCTGAGCGCAGGCAACTATTATTTGAGTAGCGTGACGAACACTCTTTCTGCCACAGGCTCCATCACCATCGATGGCGATGTCACGCTCTGCCTCAATGGCAAGGTGTTGGATTTGCGCGGATACGCTATCAATGTTCGCAGCGGCGATCATTTGACCATCTGCGATTGCAGCTCTGCCACCCACTACGGCAACATTGGCACCGATGGCCTGTGGCAAGCGTCCAATTCATCCGGCAACTGCAACCTCACCGGCGGCGTCATCACCAGCACCAGCAGCGTTGCTGGAAACTCCAGCGCTGTCAGTGTCGAAAGTGGCGGCAGCCTGACGCTGGTTTCCGGCAACATTGCCGGAAACACTGCCGGCAGCTATGGCGGCGGTGGTGTCTTTGTGCACGGCAGCAACAGCTCTTTCACGATGGAGGGCGGCAGCATCATCGGCAACTGTGCAGATAAAAAGCATGGCGGCGGGGTATCGGTTGCATCTGGCAGCTTCACGATGAATGGCGGCAGCATTGCCAACAACACCGCTTCCGGTGATGGCGGCGGCTATGGCGGCGGCGTGTATGTGACTGGTAGTGACAGCTCTTTCACCATGAATGGCGGCAGCATCAGCGGCAACAGCGCCACGCAATGGGGCGGCGGGGTTTCTGTGAACGGCAGCAGCTTCACGATGGAGGGCGGCAGCATCAGCGGCAATACGGCGTCCAGCGGCGGCGGGGTCCATGTGAACGGCAGCAGCTTCACGATGAGCAGCGGCAACATCACTGGGAACCATGCCAGCGGCGTTGGCGGTGGGGTGACGCTCAACAACACGAACGGCACCTCCATGACCCTTTCGGGTAATGTGGGCATCACCAGCAATACAACAGCCAATACAACAGCGGCCAATGCGCCCAGCAATGTATACCTGCCGGAGGGTAGAGTCATCACCATCGGTGGACCATTAACTGGCAGTCAAAATATTGGCGTGAGCATGGCGAAGCCTGGGGTATTCACCAGTGGCTTGTCGGGGAAGGGCAGCTTCGCCAACTTCACCTCGGACGACAGCGACTACATCCTCCTTTCGTCGGACGGCGGGGAAGCGGCGCTGCACGCGCACAGCTATACTTACTCCGCGGAGGACGCCGTCATCACCCAAGCGTGCACCTGTGGTCATCGTGCCACCGCGACCCTGTCGGCGCCAACGGACTGCACCTACGACGGCCAGGCGAAAACCGCGTCCATGCAGTATGGTGACAACTGGCAGGGCTATCAGAACGGGAACATCAGCTATAAAAAGGGTGGGCAGTCGGTCAGCAAGGTCAAAGAGGCTGGCACCTACACCGCCTCGGTGACGATTGATAACGCTACCGCCAGCGTGACCTTCACCATCGAAAAAGCCAGCCAAGAGCCGCCGAGCGCAGGCGAAGGCTATGCCATTGGCTATGGCAACGAAACCCTCACCGTGACCAACGGCTACGAGGTGGCGACGGCAGAAACCGGGGGTACCATCGTGTCGAGTGGCAGCACGATTGCGCCGGGCGCTGTTCTCTACATCCGCCGCCCAGGCGACAACAACCACACTCCTTCTGCCTGGACGGCGTTCACAATTCCGGTCCGTCCCGCCACGCCTGCTGCGCCAACGGTGAGGGGCAAGACCGACACGAGCATCACCATTGCCACCGAGAGCGGCAAGGCCTATTGCATCAGTGACGGGAACTGGATCACTGGCGACGACAATCCGCACACCTTCTCTGGCCTGACGGCAGGAACGGCCTACACCATCACCGTGCGTGTGCCGGCGACGACCAGCCACTTTGCTTCAGAGAGCGCGAGCACCAGCGTCACCACCAAGACCGCCGCGGCGGCTGCGCCAGCTGCGCCGAGCGATGTCAGCGTCACAGACAGCAGCGTGACCGTTGCAGACAGCGTGAACGGCCAGCAGTATGTGGTCGTGCTAGCAGGTGAGACGGACATTGACTGGAGCCAGGCTCAGAGCGGCAACGGCGGCGCCTTGACGTTCGAGAACCTGACCCCTGGCACCGTTTATGTGGTCTACACTCGCACGGCAGAGACCGAGGAGGCCATGCCTTCCCAGGCGAGCAGCACCAGCGTTACCACCGCTGCAGCGACACCGAACGCGGGCGAAGGCTATGCCATCGACTATAGCAATGAAACCATCACCGTGAAGGATGGCTACGAAGTTCGTGTCGAGAACGGCAAGTGGCAAACCGAGACCATCACGTTTGCGCCAGGCACCAGCTACGAGGTGCGCAAGGCGGAAGCAAACGGCGTTCCTGCTTCGGCAGCGGTTTCCTTTGCCACTGCAGCGCGTCCGGCAGCACCGGGTGATGCCGTGACCGTTGTCAATGAAACCATCCAAGGCAAAGGCGACGGTGCACTGAAAGGCATCACTAGCGCTATGGAATATAAGCTCAGTGATGGCGAATGGACAAGCGGCACCGGCGACGCGCTGACCAATCTTGCTGCTGGAACAACCGTCACTGTGCGCCTCAAAGCCACGAATGCGGCGCCACATGGCGAGGAACAGATTTACACCGTGGAAGCCGGAAAGTCTCTCACCGTGATCTTTAACAGCAATGGCGGCAGTGCCGTGGCAAGCATCAAGGACCTGTCCTATAATGAGAGCATCACAGCGCCGATCGCGCCAACAAAAAACGGCTACACCTTTGTCGGTTGGTACAAGGATGAAGCGCTCAATCAAGTGTGGGATTTTAGCAGCGACACAGTGACCGCGGACACCACCCTTTATGCCAAGTGGACGGCGAATACGAACACCGCTTACACCGTCAAACACTGGCGGCAGAACCTGGATGCCGGCAGTGACGAAAATGCCGAGAATTACACCTGCGTCGACACCGAGAATGGCACCGGCACCACCGGCGCGAGCGTCACTCCGGCGCTAAAGAATTATGAAGGCTTCACTGCACCGAACGCTCAGACGGTGGCCATCGCTGCCGATGGCAGCACCGTGGTCAACTACTACTACATCCGCAACAGCTACACCGTCAGCCTGAGCGCAGACACCGGCATTGCCAGCGTCAGCGGAGCAGGCACCTATGCATACGGTGCCGCAGTCACCATCGACGCTGTCGTAGAAGATGGCTACAGCTGGCAGCAGTGGAGCGATGACAACGCCGACAAGCGCCGCTCCTTCCCCATGGGCGCCAGCGATGTTCGTCTGACGGCGCAGGCGACGCTGAACGAATACACCATCACCTACGACCTGGCAGGCGGCACCCTGCCGGACGGTGACGCGAACCCGGACTCCTATACCGTAGAGAGCGCTGCCATTACCCTCGCCAATCCAACAAAGACCGGCCATGCCTTTGCCGGTTGGACAGGCACCGGGCTCGACGGTGCCTCTGAAACCGTGACCATCGCCCAGGGCAGCACCGGTGACCGTGGCTACACCGCCACCTGGACGGCGAACCACTACGCCATCACCTACGAAGGTATGGACGGTGCTGAACATGGTGACGCTCAGCCAACGAGCCACACCTACGGCACGGCAACCACCGTCTCCGACCCAACTAAGACCGGCTACACCTTCGCAGGCTGGCTGGTCAACGGCAGCGGCGAAGCCGTCAAGAATCTGACCCTGGGTGCAGACGATTATACGGAAGCGATCACCCTCACCGCCACCTGGACGGCGAACCACTATACCGTGGCTTTCGATGCCAACGGCGGCAGCGGCACCATGGCACCGCAGGCCTTCACCTACGACGCAGCGCAGGCGCTCGCTGCAGCAAGCTTCACCCGCGCAGGGCACACCTTCGCAGGCTGGAACACGGCTGCCGACGGCAGCGGCACCAGCTTTGCGGATGAGACAAGCGTGGTCAACCTGAGTGCAGAGGACGGCGCCAGCGTCACCCTCTACGCCCAGTGGACGGAGGACGCCAAGTACAGCCTGTCTGGTCAGGTGACCGAATCTGACGGCACGGGCGCTGCCGGTGCGACCGTCATCCTCATGCAAGGGGCGGAGGAAATTGCCCAAACCACCACCGACAGCAGCGGCTGCTATGTGTTCACCAACATTCCGGCTGGCGTCTACAACATTGTGACGAAAAAAGATGATGTGACCACGACCACCATGGTCACCGTGGACGCCGACCATGAAACGACCGACACCATCATCCTGCCGGAAGGCCGCAAAAATGCCACCGTGGACAACAGCGCGGCTGGCGTATTTGCAGCCACCGTTGGCGGGCTGAATGAGATTGCCAACAGTGCACAAGTAAACGATGGTGAAACCGTCACCATTACCCTGGCGGTCACAGAGAAAGAGGATGTGACCAACAGCAGCGAAGCTGAGGACGAGACACTGAAACAGGAACAGGCCGCCATCAAGCAGGAAGCCGATGGTCAGACCCTGGCCTTCCTAGACCTGAGTCTGCTGAAAACAACAACGCCAAACAGCGGCGTTGCGAGCACTGTAGATATTGGTGACAGCAATGACAACTTGCTGACCATTGTGGTGCCGTTTGCCACCGACAATCGCTGTCACATCACCGTCTACCGCTATCATGGCACGGCAGCGGAAGCCCTGCCGGAAGGCAGTGAAAATGCTGTAAACGGCGAATATTTCAGCGTGGGCGATGGCGTCATCACCATCTGCGCCAAGAATTTCTCCACCTACGCCATTGGCTATAGCAACCCGCCGTCCACGGGCGGCAGCGTCGGCCTGGCGCCGATCGTCACTGAGTCGGAGCATGGCAGCGTGCAACTCAGCCCATCCCGTCCGTCGATCGGCCAGACCGTGACCATCACGCCGCAGCCGGATGAGGGCTACACCGTGGCTGCTGTCACGGTGACCGACGCCAGCGGCCAGGCGCTGACCGTTACGAAGAACCACGACGGCACCTGGTCCTATGAACAGCTGCGCGGCCAGGTGACCATTGCTGTCACCTTCCGCCTGGCGAGCGACGCCAGCGACTGTCCGCAGGACAACAGCTGCCCGCTGGCTGGCTACAGCGATTTGCAGATGCACACCTGGTACCACGACTGCGTGCACTACTGCCTGGAAAACGGGCTCATGGTGGGCACGGCGCAGGGTGTGTTCTCACCGGATACGGCGCTGACCAGGGCGCAGGCCGTGGTCATTCTCTGGCGCAACGAAGGCAGCCCGCTTGTCGAGCAACCGCTGGATTTTGACGACGTGGCCGATGATGACTGGTACGCCGACGCCGTGCGCTGGGCCGTCGCTGCCGACGTTATGAGCGGCTATGGCAACGGCCGCTTCGGGGCCGACGACCCAATGACCCGAGAGCAGATGGCATCGATGTTCCACCGCTTCGCCCTTCAGAAGGGCATTGCCGTGAACGAAGGGGCAGCCGTCGACCTGAACCGCTTCAGCGATGCCGACGCCATCAGCAGCTGGGCGCTGGACGTCGTCCAGTGGGCCTGCGACACCGGCCTGCTGCGAGGCTTTGAGGACGGGCGGCTGGACCCAACCGGCAACACCACCCGCGCCCAGTATTCGGCCATGATCATGCGTTTTCTGGAAGACATCACCCAATAAATGACATAAATAACAGCCGCTGCCTGTCGACAACGACAGACGGCGGCTGTTTGCGTTAGAACAAAGGCTTGTCCTTTTGGAAAAACAGGATGAAATAGATGGGCAGATAGGTGATTTTTCCCTTGCTGGTGATTTCGCGCGTGTTGGAAAGCACAAAAGCCTGCTTGATGGGGTATTGTTCATTCTTGACAAAGGCGTTGAGGGCGCTGTGGACGGAGTAATCCTTGCCGGATTTGATCTCGATCGGAACCACCGACAGACTGTCGTAGTCGTCAATGAGATAATCGACCTCGCCCTTGCTGCGGTTGTCGTAATAATAGAGCGGATAACCGTGGGCGCTGAGTTCGCTGGCGACCACGCTCTCATACACTGCGCCGAGGTTGATGCTGCGCTCGTCGTCCATGATGGCGCGGATGTTGCTGCCGTAGAGGATGCCGGAGAGAATGCCCACATCATTGAGATAAAGCTTGAGCAGATTTTTCCCGCTGGATTCAATGAGCGGGAACACCGGAGTGGAAATGGCGCGCACCTCCAGCGCGATGCCAGCGCTGACGAGGTAGTCAAATTCGTCCTGATAGTGGGCGAAGGTTCTGCCCTTTTTCCCTTCGATGTCTTTGACGACGACGCGCTTTTTCTTGTTTTCGAGGTTGGATGGGATCATCTCATAAATGCGTCGGATTTTTAATTTGTGTGCATCGTCGTATTTAGAGGCGTCAATCATGTAGTACTCGTGGATTTCCCGCTGGATGTCGCGCACACGCTGGATGTTCTTTTCATTCAGGTAGGCGTTGACGGCATCCGGCATGCCGCCGACGAGCAAAAACTTGCGGAACAAATCCATCATTTTATTGTGGGTGGCCTCGTCCAACGCTTCCCGTGCGTCAAACTTACGCCGCAATGCAGCAATCGCAAATGCGTTCATGCCGTTGGCATAGAGAAATTCTTCAAAATCCAGCGGGTACATCTGCAGCTTGCGAATGCTTCCCATTGGAATGGACGTCGTTTGAGACAGCGTGACGCCCAGCAGGGAGCCGCTGGCGATGAACGTGAAGCGGCCATCTTCGCGCAGAAATTTCAGCAAAGTCAGCAGATGCGGATAGGCCTGGATTTCATCGATGAAGATCAGCGTGTTGTCCCGCTCCTGCATCTTGTCGCCAGCAAGCATGCTGACCTGAAGATAGAAATCCTCGACGCTGTGGGTGTTGGCAAATAGCCGTTCGCTGATGCTGTCTTCGACCATGTTCAGCTCAATAAAATGGGTGAACAGCTGTTGGCCAACGTGGCGGATGATGAAGGTTTTTCCAACCTGACGGGCGCCGTCCACGAGCAGAATTTTGTCCGGCGTGGTACGTAGATGGTGTTCGATGTCGGCAGCAATCTTCCGGTAAAGCATGGGCAGGACTCCTCTCAAAAACTTTTCAATAACATTTTATGGTAAAAATCATGACTTTTCAATAAGAATTGCGGCCAAAAAACGTGACTTTTCAATAAAAATCGCAGGCGAAAATCGTGACATTTCAATAAACGAGGCTGCCGGGAAAATAAGCGCCTAGTGTGGATTGGCTCTTGCCAAATGGCTGGCAAGGGTGTATCATTATTATTGAACAAGGTTCATTTTTCGGAGGTAGATATGAACAAGACCGTAACATCGGAACAGGAAATTATTGCGACGGCGCAGGCGTTGCTTTTGGAAAAAGGCGCAGGCGCTCTGACCATGCGATCGGTGGCGGCGGCTTGTGGCGTCGCTGTGGGATCGATTTACAATTATTTTCCTTCGAAAGGGGCATTGATCGGCACAACGATTGAAAGCGTCTGGACCGAAATTTTTCGCCCTTTCATGGCAGAGACTGCGTACGACAGTTTTGCTGGTTGTGTTGAGGCGCTGTTATCGGCGCTGGCTGATGGTGACGCACGTCATCCAGGGTTCTTCTCGGTGCATGCGTTGTCGTTTGCAGCTGGCGAAAAAGATACTGGACGTGCGCTGATGGCACGTTGTTTTTCGCATCTGCGAGAAAAAATGTTGGCTGCTTTGGAGGCTGACGATCAAGTACGTGCTGGTGTGTTTGATGGCGATTTGTCTCATAAAGCGTTTATTGAGTATGTGTTGCAGCTGGCCATTATGCAGCAACGGCGTGGTCATAATGAAGACGCTGCTTTGTTGGCCTTAATCCGTAGTTGTATTTATTGAGTGTGCGCCCGTCATGGCGACGGGTATTTGTTTGAACGAATGTGAACAATGTTCAGATTAGATCAGATTAGAATGGAGGATTCTTATGGTTAAGAAGAGAACATTGCTGTTGTTGGCGGCGTTGGTTTGGCTGGCTGCTGGGTTTAATATTGCGCGCATTGGCGTATCGGCGTATGTGGGGCATTTGTCCCTGCTTGCAGCAGCTGGGTCTGTGGTGGTATTTGTGCTGTTTTGGCGCATGTTCCGCGGTCTGGTTGGCAAGCATACGGGACGCATCCGCGAGTATGCCGAGGAACGCCAGTATTTCTGGCATTTCTTTGACGCCCGTTCCTTCTGCATCATGGCGGTGATGATGACTGGCGGGATTACCATTCGTGTCTGCCATCTCATGCCAGATGCGTTCATCGCTGTGTTTTATACAGGGCTGGGAATAGCGCTGGCGCTGGCTGGTCTGGCCTTTGGCTGTCATTTCTTCCGTTATAAAGCGTAAGTAAAACAAAACGCTGTGCTGCAAGTGCGTACTTGCGGCACAGCGTTTTTTAATGATGTTGTTCATCACGGCGCAGGCGGCGTTTTTCTGCCTGACTGGTGATGACATGGCGGATGGCGTCGATGGGGTGGACATAGAGCATGCGTGGTCCCGCGTAGCGCATGACCGTGCGAATTTGCTCGCGCATGTCCGGTTTGTAGCAGTGAACGCGGCAGTTGGAACAGAAGGTTTTTGTTTCCATAAACGGACAGCGATCGACGCGTTCGCAGGCGTAGCGCGAGAGGGCTGCGCAGTCATCGCAGAGCTGGCCTTTTGGAGTGTGGTGGTTGTGGCGGCAGTAAAGGGCGATCATTTCATTGACCACCGCTTTTTCCCGTGCGCGTTTGCTGTCAAGATTGGACATGGGGCAGTCTCCTTTGTTATAGAATGTGTTTTTAGTATACGCTTTGCGAGGGAGCGGCGCAAGGTTTGTCATAATGATCATTTCGTTGGAAATTCATAACTTTTTATTTAGTTTCTATCCGCCAAATTAAATAGAAAATTAGAAAAACAATCGGGGATTTCTTTTGACGTTTATGCATGTGGGTGGTATGCTGTTCTCATAGGTATTGATTCTGTTGGCAGTTTTTGAGCGTAGATAAAGGAACGTTTGACCAGAGGAGGAGAGGACAATGAAACGACCTTTGGCAACATTGGCGATGTTTTTTGGTCTATGCGCAGCCGTAACAGGCGTGGCTTTATGGATGTTCGGTGCCGGTTTATTGGCAATTGCTGCTTGTGTCGTGATGGCTGGCGTGCTTTTTTGGGCAAGCCGTGGCGACTTGGACAGTGCTCGTGGCAATCAGCCGGTAGCAGTGATCATCGATCCAACGACAGGCATGCCTGATTTTGAGGGATATCGCCCGCGAGAAAGCGAGCTGCCACAAGATCAGCCGGCAGCAGAAATGATTCAATACGAGGTTGCCGGTGAAAGTGCTGACGACATTCTCGCATCTGTGATGGCGGCGCATCAGGAAGATGCGGCTGTAAGGAAAGGAGAAAAATGAATGGAAGCTTTTGATTTTAGTTTGCCAACGCACATTGTTTTTGGCAAAGAACGTTACGACGAGGCTGGCGCCCTTTGCGCGGCGATTGGGAAAAAAGTGCTGCTGCATTATGGTGGTGGCTCGATCAAAAAGAATGGCCTCTACGATCGTGTTGTGGCATCGTTGGAAGCAGCTGGCTGCAGCGTGGTTGAGCTGGGCGGTGTGCAGCCAAATCCACGCTTGGAATTGGTGCAGGAAGGCATTGAGCTGTGCCGCAAAGAAGAGGTTGAGATGATTTTGGCGGTCGGCGGCGGCAGCGTCATTGACTCCGCCAAAGGCATTGCGGCCGGTGTTTGCTACGATGGCGACATCTGGGACTGCTATCTTGGAAAAGCGCCGGTGACGGCGGCGCTGCCTGTGGGCGTGGTGTTAACCATTCCGGCAGCCGGCAGTGAATGTTCCGACGTTACCGTGGTTACCAAGCCAGACACCCACGACAAGCGCAGCTTCCACGCAGCTGCTGTAACGCCGCGTTTTGCCATCATTGCACCGGATGTGTTCACGACCCTGCCAAAGGCGCAGATCGCTAATGCCACCATTGATGTCATCAGCCATGTGTGTGAGCGTTTCTTCAGCGATAGCACGCACGTTATGCTCACAGACCGTCTCTGCATTTCTACCATTGAAACGGCGATGCAGCTGGGCTTGAAGCTTTACGCCGATCCATCGAATGTGGATGCCTGGGCCGAATTTGCACTCACCGCCAATGTTGCGCACAATGGCATGTTGGGCCAGGGACGCATTGAAGACTGGGGCACCCATGGCATTGGTCACGAACTCAGCGCCTTCTACGATATGGCGCATGGTGCCAGCTTGGCCATCGCTACACCGGCCTGGATGCGCTACGTATCAGAACGCAAGCCAGCGCGCTTTGTGCAGTTTGCACGCGAAGTGATGCACGTTTACGAACAGGACGAACGCGAAGCCATTGCTCTCGCCATCGACGATTTTGCCGCGTTCTGCCATCGTCTTGGTTTAGCGACGACATTGACCGAAGCCGGTTTGGCGGATGCCGATCTTGCTGCCATGGCAAAGAGCGTTGTCAAATATCGTCCGCGCGGCCAATTTTATGTGCTCCATGAGGAAGATTGCTTGCGTATTTATGAAATGGCACTATAATAATAGATAGAGAGAAAACCGGACAACGGAACCAGCGGGTTCCGTTGTTTTTTATGAAAGAAAGGGGATGGGTGAGTGAAACACTCGACCAAACAGGAAAATTCGTATTTCCATAGTTTTTTGCTGTTGGTGACAGCCACCATTTGGGGGGTGGCTTTCGTTGCCCAGAGCGTGGGGATGGATCATGTCGGGCCGCTGACCTTTGTAGCAGCGCGCAGCATCGTGGCCGTGATTGCGCTGGTGCCGGTGGTGCTGCTATTCAGCCGTCGCGGAAAACAGGGGCAAAAGCCACAGCAGCGCTGTGACCGCCGCACTTTTTGGACAGGCGGCTTGCTTTGCGGAATGTTGCTTTTCATGGGCATGATCACCCAGCAAATCGGTTTGGTGTACACCAGCGTCGGCAAAGCTGGATTTATTACCACGACCTATGTGGTGCTGGTCCCGCTCCTGGGCATCTTTTTGGGCCGTCGCATTGGCCTGCGCATGTGGATTGCCGTGTTGCTGGCTTTGGCTGGGCTGTATTTCCTCTGTGTCAAGCAGGGCGAATTCTCCATTGGCCTGGGCGACTCCATCGTGCTATTGTGTGCTTTCTTCTATACCATTCAAATCACCTGTGTGGATTATTATGTGCAGAAAATCGACAGCGTTCAGCTTAACTTTATGCAGATGGCTGTCTGCGCTGTGCTTGGGGCCATCGTTGCGGTTGTTTTCGAAGATCCCGTCTGGAGCAATTTGATCGCTGCTGCTGTTCCGATTCTTTATGCGGGTGTCTGCTCCAGCGCCATGGGCTTCACTTTCCAGACCATCGCGCAGGAACACGTGTCGCCAACGATTGCTTCGCTGATTATGAGCCTTGAAAGCTGCATCTCAGCCATCGCTGGCTGGATGATTCTCGGCCAGGTGCTCAATCATCGCGAACTCTGGGGCTGCATTCTCATGTTTGCTGCCATCATTCTCAGCCAGCTGCCAGCCACTTTCTGGCAGAACCTAACTGTGGGCGTGCGCAACCATTCAAAAGAATAATTAAACCGCTGTGCCATTCATCGAGATGACACAGCGGTTTTTTTCATTAAAAAAGCACACCGCATGGTGTGCTTTTTTGTATTCGCAGCAATTACGCCATCTTGTTTTCAATGAAACGCTGGAGAATAGTCCCTTCGGGATTAGCGCATGTAAGACATAGCCTCTTTGTCGCTTTCTGGTTGATGACACGATCGCTCATTCGCCAGTTGTTTCGGGCGCGCGTCACTGCAACTTGGTTACGCCATTTTATTTTCGATGAAACGCTGCAAGATAGCAGCTACTTGGGTTCTTGTTGCGGTGCCTTGTGGGTTCAAGGTGTTTTCGCCCATACCAGCGATAAGACCTTCCTGAACTGCCCAAACCATGGCGTCGCTGGCCCAGCTGCTGATGCTGTCGGCATCGCTGTAGTCGCCAACGGTGCCGCTGACAGCAGGGCTGCCTACGTAGCGATAAAGCATAGCAGCCAACTGTTCGCGAGTCATGGAGCTGTTCGCCATGGTGCCGTCAGAAATGCCGTTTTCGATGGCCCATTTTTGAGGGCCAGCGTACCATTCGTCGCCGGAAGCACCGGACGTATCAGCGCCTTCGTAGCGAGCCAACACGCTCCAAATCATCGCACGGGTCATATCGCCTTCTGGGGAGAAGGTGTTTTCACCAGTCCCAGCGAACAACTCGCGGCTGGTTGCGAAATCGATGGCATCAGCGCCCCAATAATTGTCGGTCACATCGTCGAACGACTTGCTGTTGTCCACAACCTTGATTGTTGTACCATCGGTTATTTCAACAATAATACCATTTTCAGACTGAACCGTATCTTTGATCACGGTTTCATTGCCATCGGCATCCACCAATACAGCAACCGTACCAGGGGTTACATCCTTCACAGGTACTTCCACCTTGGTGGCATCCTTGGAAGGCAGATTTACCGTAACAGTAGGAGCAGTATCCCTGTCGGAAGTGACAGGCACTTCTGGAATTGGCAGAGCCACTGCAGCGCCATCAGCGTTGGACACCGCTTCTTCGCTGACCGTAACGTCAGATTCTACCTTGCCATCGGTACCAACGGTAGTGGTGGAAGAAGAACCATCTTCCTTAGTGATGGTGGTTGTCGTAGAACCATCTGGGTTGGTCACCGTTTCTTCGCTGTCGGAAGGTTCTTCAGGATCTGGAGTAGGGGTTACCGTGCCGCCGCCGGAAGAGTTCTTCGTCCAGTGTGCATAGAGGGTGGTGTCTGCAGAGAAGGTGTAGTTCTCATTCACCGCTTCCCCGCCATCCTTCGCAGTGAACCAGCCATCGAAGGTATAGCCGTCACGTGTTGCGGTAGGCAGAGTGGTTAATACGCCGTTGCCATTCGTGTCGGCTGTAACTGTATCACAGCTGCCGCCATTTGCATCGAAGGTGATGGTGTGGATGTCTGCATCAATAACCTTGTAAGTTCCGTTGCCAAGGTCTTTTACTTTATAGCCAGCAGCGATAGAGTTATCGTCAGGTTTGGCGTCGTAGGTACCCGCTGAGAGGATCAGAGAAGCATCGCTGTTTTTGAGATTATTAAATCCAGTAACAGTGATATTATCGTTGATTGCGATTGTAATAGTTTCATCGATTGTAGGAATTGAATCAAAATTGGCATCAGCAATCAATTCAAGCGTGTCATTGTCATTTGCAGCTTGGAGCGCGGCCTCAAACGAGGTGTAACAAATGTTACCAATACGTGCTTTTAATACTTTATTATTGTTTACGATAATATTCCCTGTTTTATTTAGTGAAGAATCAATAACATGGATTTTATCTCCGCTCCATTCAGCAACGTTCAATGTGTATCCAGCTAAGTCTAAAGTCCAACCACCGTATTCGTTACCGTGTCCTTTCTCAGCGTTTACAGCAAAGTCGGAAGCATCAACATCTTTTAGAAGAATGACCGTTTCTTTATTATCTGCAGCACCCGCATAATCTACGCCGCCGATAAAGTTAGAAAATGATCCTCCATAATTGACTTTGCCGTCGCCAAAGGTGTTCTTTAGCACATAAAACAGCGAATTCCCATTAGGGCATAAAATCGTTGCATCCGTTGTTAAATTTTGATGGCGTTCAATAAAAGCCAAAGGATTATCCATATTGCCAATATCAAATACAGCGTCTGCTTTACCGTTCGTATTATCATTAAAAGTTACAGTGCCTTGGAATTCAACATCGGTGCTATCGACGTCAATACGCAATAAGGTTTCGACTGGCTGATCATCATTCGTGATCGCATTAACGGTTGTATTATTGAGGATGACTTTATTGTTTTCTGCCTGTCCCCAGCCATTATTATAAATGTCTCTGTTAATAACAAAGGCAGAGAAGCTATATTTTTTGTCACCATTGTAGTTGCCGTTCATTCCAGTGAGCGTTGAGTTTGAGATGGAAAAGATTCCGGCATCAGACCAAATATTAAATGATGCCCATCCTCTAATGTCGGAGTTATCAACATAAATTTTAAGACCAGTAGTGGATGTTTCTCTTCCACTATTGATAGCATATTGAAAGCCTGCAATTTGGCTATTATTTTGAATATTAATAGTCATATTGGTCGCGTTCCAAAGGGCTAATCCGCGGCTGTATCCTCCCAGCCATTCGTTTTGCGCATCAGTACCGTTTAGAATCCTTGTATTGTCTAAAGTTATCACTGTACCTTCTGATGCCCCTGCAAAACAAATGCCTCTTGCGCCATTTCCGTTCAGATTAATAGAAGAATCTTTTAATTGGATAACGCATTGTTGTGGAATGCCTGTGCTAGTAGAACTGCCCTTGCTGGTTGCAATTTGAATGCCTTGAGCGCTAGCGGTAAATCCGCTTGCGGAATTGCCGGTATTTGTTAAAGTAACGTTCTCTGTATACAGTTTAGCGTTATCTTTTGTTAAAGTAATTAGTGCATATCCGTTAGACATATTGCCGACAACTTGTAGCTGCTTTAGAGTGAGGGTTCCATTAACCAAAATGGTATTTGTTTCAGAAGTGGTGATTTTTGATGAAGCATCTTTACCGCAAATAGTAATAATCTTATTTGCGGGAATTTCTAGGTCGCTTGATAGAGTGATTTCGCCTTCAATGCTAATTGTGGTCTCAGTGCCATCTGCTGCATTTTCAATCGCATCTTTCAATGATTGTGCGTTGTTAACCTCTACAACTTTTCCATTTGCGCTCTGTTTGCTGTTTTCGGTGGTGGTGCTGACGCTTTCAGTGCTTCCATCGGTTGCGAATGCAGTCGATGGTGCGAGAGAGGTCATCATTGCTACAGCCAATACGCAGCTCACAAAACGCTTGCTCATTTTTGACATGTGGATTCCTCCTCGTATAATAAGATTTGCAGATGATTTATAGTGTATCTGCTTAGCAC
>CALAKO010000234.1 GCA_937922955.1 uncultured Peptococcaceae bacterium
ATTATTAGATATTTTTCGCATTAAAATATCCATTTAACAAATTTTTTCGTTTTACACAATCAATTTGTTGTAAATATTTTTTTACACAAAAAGTGTGGGGCGCGCATCATTTAGCTACGCGCCCCACACTTACGATCCACCCTATTTTTTGGCATTGCATACCAAAAAAGGATTGATTTCTACTATCTTAAGAAATCAATCCTTTTTTATTAACACATATGCAATTTTTGCTTTCACCCAAGCATGTCCGCTTTCTTTTCAAGGATGGCTTCGCAGGCGGCGCAGGCTTCGGATTCTGCGAAAACAATGAGGTCGTTAATTTTTGCGGCCACAAAATCAATCAGGAAGTTTTCCCGATTATAGGCATTTTTCTACTGTAGCGCAGTGTGTCAAACGTCAATAGTTGAGAAACGGCCAACGCAGAAGGTAACGAGTATGCTCGCTTCTTTCATCGATGTTTTCTCAAATTTATTCCCATTCCCACCATCGCGTCGAATCTGTATTTACAAGCACATGCGATAAATCGCCATGATGTCGTCTTTATCGAGGGTAGTCATGCCGGCGACTGGGCCGTTGGCGGTGGCGTGGGTCGCCATGTCTTCGAAATGGCTGTCGTCGATGCCGAGGGCAGACAGATGGCTGGCAAGTCCCAGCTCGTCGTAGAAGAAGTGTGAGAGCACGCGAATGGTTTTCTGCGCACAGCCAACAGGGCCATCGCAGGCTGTTTCAATGCCGAGGCAGTTTTTGCCAAAGTTCGCGATCAATGGCGCAGTATCGCTGTCCAAAATGTAATCCAACCAACGCGGAATGAGTATGGCCAAACCGTGCCCATGGGTGATGTCGTAATAGGCGGAAAGTTCATGCTCCATGACATGGCAGGCACCAGCCTGGCGCACGCCGTTCATGAGAAAGCCATTGAGCGCCCAGGAAGAGGCCCACATGAGATTGGCGCGCGCTTCGTAATTGTTCGGTTCCACCATGGCCACTGGTGCATAGTGCACCACCGTTTTCAGCACTTCTTCCTGCATACGAACAAGCATGTCCATCTGAGGCTGCAAGGTGAAGTAGGTCGAATCAAACACATGCGATAAGATGTCGACACTGCCGCAGGCTGTTTGATACGGTGGCACGCTGAAAGTGAGGGTTGGGTCCTCAAAGGTGACGCGTGGTGTCACCAGCGGCGTGCGCAGGCTGCATTTGAGATGGCGTTCCTTGTTGCTGATGACGCCGCTGCCGTCCATTTCAGAGCCCGTCGCGGCAATGGTCAGCACCGTCACCACAGGCAGCACATCCGTCACTGGCACGCTGCCTTCGATCAGATCCCAAACGTCATCTGTCGCCGACGGCACCGTGGCTGCAATCGCTTTGCTGCAGTCGATGGTCGAACCGCCGCCCACCGCAAGCACCACATCCACGCCTTCACGGCGGCAAAGCGCGGCGCCTTCGTTGACCATGGTGTGGCGCGGATTTGGCTCTACGCCGCCCAGTTCAAACAGCGTCAATCCAGCCTCTTCGATCAGTGCCTTGATTCGGTCGTATAACCCACTGCGCTTCACCGACCCGCCGCCATACACCATGAGCACCTTCGTGCCAAAGCGCGCCAGTTCCTCCGGCAAATGCCCAAGCTGATTTCTGCCGAAATACACCTTTGTTGGACTGTGAAATACAAAATCGTTCATGATTCACGCCTCCTTATAATGGTTTCTTTTTATATATTATACCGAATGCGGTTCTTGCCGACAACGCGGGAACATAGAAAAAGCGGCGCTTGCCTCAGCAAGTGCCGCTTTTTTACGTATGCTATTTACAAAGGCCATATTGTTCGTCGTTAACAGGTTCGAGCCATTCGTTGCTGGTGTTTTCGCCGGGCACTTCCACCGCCAGATGACTGAACCAGCTGTCGGCAGCGGCGCCATGCCAATGTTTGACACCGGTTGGAATGTTGACGACATCGCCTGGGGTCATGAGCACCGGAGCTTTGCCCCATTCCTGGTAATAGCCACGGCCAGCGACGCAGATGAGCACTTGTCCGCCGCCCTGGTCGGCATGATGAACGTGCCAATTGTTGCGGCAGCCTGGTTCAAAGGTGACGTTGGCGATTGGAACTTGATCGGACACGACCGGCGCCAGATAGCTTTGGCCGATGAAATATTGCGCATAGGCGTCATTTGGCGCGCCGATTGGGAAGATCATGGACGCTGCATGCTGCGCTTTGGCGTCATCGGCAGGCGCTTCTTCGGTCCAGATTTCTTTTGCCATGCGGAAGACCGCCCAGGCTTTTGGCCAGCCAACGTAGAACGCAGCGTGAGTGATGATTTCGGCGATTTCTTCCTGCGTGATGCCATTGGCTTTAGCGGTTTGCAGGTGGTAGCGGAACGATTCGTCCACCAGCCCCATCGCCATCAGCGATACAACCGTCACCAATGAGCGATCGCGCAGACTGAGCTTGTCTTCGCGACTCCACACTTCACCAAAGAGCACATCATCATTAAGTGCCGCGAATTTTGGTGCAAAGGTTCCCAGGCCATCGCGGCCAGCGGTTTGTTTTACTGCCATTTAAGAAAACTCCTCTCAAAACGATCTTTTGTTATTCTTCCAGTGCTTCTAAAATAAGAGCGTCATTCTTTTTGTTCAGTGTTTTATCGTATAACGCAGCCAAAGCACACCATCTTCTTTTACATCAGCCTGCTTAAGCGCAAAGGCCACGGGAGCATCGTCACTCAGGCCTTCTTTCATACTAAATAGTGTTGGCGTATTATTTGCTCCATCCGCCACTGGCGCCAGCACCACGCTTAACTCGTCGCACAAACCAGCCTGAATGAACGACCAATTCAATACGGCGCCGCCTCCAAGCATGAGCGTCTCCACAGCAAACAATTGTTTCATCTTCTGCATGGCCAGAGCCATATCCAGTCTTTCCTTGCCAGCAATAATGTATGAAATGCCCAACCGACGCAAAAAAGCCTTATAAGCATTGCTTGCTGCATCAGTGAGCACTTCAACAACATGTGCTGTGGTGCTTTTATAATGCAGCGTTGCACTTTTCCAGCCCAATTTTCCAGCAGGATCGATTGATACGTAATACATATCCGCTGTTGCATCGGCCACATAATCTCCAGCAGGAACCTGAGCAGCTTCCAGGTCAAGCACAGGTTCTTCATAAAAGGTAAAATTATCATCGCTGGTCACACGCCCACTGATCCATCCTTGATGTTGATAGGCAGGGGTTGGCCCAAAAGCAATATCATAGAAAACATCACTTGCCGTTGCACATTCTGGAGTGTCCATGTAGCGTCCCATAATCTTGCCGTCCAACGCCGTCAACATATGGCAGAAAATATAAGGTCTTTCCATAGTGCTCTTCCTCAAAATGCTGCTGCCCAATGCTTCAGTTCTGCTTCTGAAGCAGTGGCCGCAAAACGCTTGCCTTCTTTGAGTACAGCGCCTTTGCAGGATGGCGCCAGTTCGGCATTGGTCTGTCCCATGCCGGAGCTGCCAGAGGTCGCAAATGGAATCACCGTTTTGCCGTTCCAGTCATGCTGTTCCAGGAAGGTGTTGATGATGGTCGGTGCCACATACCACCAAATGGGGAAACCCACAAACACAGTATCATACTGCGCCAAATCGAGTGCTGTCGCTTTTATGGCCGGACGCTGACTTTTATCGCTCATTTCTTTGGAGCTACGGCTCTGCTTGTTGGTCCAATCGAGATCGGCCGCCGTGTAAGGCACAGCAGGTTCGATCTCATAGAGATCGGCGTCAATGGCCTTAGCCAAATTTTGCGCCACTTTTGCCGTGGTGCCAGTGGCAGAAAAATAAGTAACCAAATTCTTACTCATGAATAGTCCTCCTTAAAAATTACGGACAAACAGCGAGCAGCTTGCGCGCCGTTTGTAAAATCATCTCGTGCGGTGTGTAGTAGGTGAACTCAAACCCAATGGCCTGCACAGCCGCGCGTTGTTTTTCAGTTGTTTGTGTATAAGGATAGATGCCGTACATAAAAGGAAAAAACGCGTAAATAAACGCCTGCCGCGCGTTATCGTCCAGCACCGGCTGCCCTTTTTGCAGGAGAGCATCCACCAGCGCAAAGGAGCGGGCAAAGGCGCGCTTGAACGCCACCAAACACTCCAGACGGCTGTGCGCCTCAATCTCAAACATATTCATCGAAAGGATTTTCAACATCAGCATCCGTTCCGACAAGGTATCTGCAAACAGCTCAGCCAGTGCCTCGCGCGAAAACTCCTGTGCCCGTGCCAACGCTGCTTCCAGCGCATCGTTCCAGCGCGTGAACTCCCGCTCAATGAGCGCTAGAAAAATCTCTTCCTTCGTTTGAAAATAATTGTAAATCGATGTGCGCGTGAACGTCGTTGCCTGACCAATCTCTTTAATGGTCACCTCTTTGAAACTCATCGTTTCATACAAGCGTTCACACGCATTGATGATCTCCTCACGTCGTGCATTCGTCAATGCTTCCGATCCCTTCGGCATAATAGTGCTCCTTTCACAAACAATGCTCTGACACCGTGTCACTATAAAAAGTATAGCTCCATTCTGACACACTGTCAACATCTATTTTGACACTGTGTCATTTTTCCATCCAATAATTTTCCAACTGCACTCCATCGCGGCACAGCGTCTGTTTTTTCACCACTTGCCAGCCACGCTGCTCAAAAAATGGCCGTGCTGTGATCGATGCCGCCACCGTCAAACGCATCCCGGCTGCCTGCGCCTCCAGCGCATCGCACAAGGCGGTGGCAATCCCCTGCCTTTGGTAATCCTTGTGCACATACAGCCGATCCAAATAACCGCTGTCAAGATCTATGTCAGCAAACCCCACAATCTCGCCGTCAAGCTCCGCCACCAAACAACAACGTCCTTCAAACGACGCTGCCCAGCTTTCCGCCTCTGGCGGTACCGTCACCCAAGCATCCAGCTGTGCCGACGTGTAATCCGCAGCCGCCACGGTATGCACCGTATCAAAATAAAGCTGCGCCAACGTGGCAGCATCCTTCTTGCAATAAACACGAATCATCCGACAAGCCTCCTTTTCTCAACACATTTCTTCCATTATATAGTATTCGCCTTAAATACAAAAATAGCTTAGCAGAACTATCCGCTAAGCTATTTGACCATAAGGACTATCTTTTATTGGAATTTTTAACACCAAGAGACACCACAAATCCCAACACAGCTAAAACAACCGTGAAATACAGGCCATAATGGGTCCCTTGCACGAAAGCCTGAGCCGTATCCGTTCCTCCTGCGGCCGTATAGGCACTCTGGCCAATCGCAAGAAGACTGGTTGCCACAGCAGTGCAAACAGCGCCCAGCACTTGCTGCATAGTATTAAGAATAGTGCTGCCATCAGTGGACAATTCGCCCGGCAATGCATTAAGCCCGCTGGACTGCGCAGGAGACATCGCCAATGGCACACCGATCATAATGATCACATGACACATAATCACATAACCAATGCTGGCATCAGCCCCTGCTAATGCGAGTAAAATTGCCCCTACAGCAGAAACCAGAAAACCTAAACGTGTAGGAATTTTAGCCCCAATTTTATCGTAAAGCGTCCCCGCAAAAAGAGATACCAACGCATTCACCACGCCACCAGGAAGCATGATGAGCCCAGTCATTGCAACCGGCAGAAGCATCCCGTTTTGAATAAACTGCGGCAACAAATACATGGAAGAAAGAGTGATTCCGAAATTGATCATAACAAGGATCGCACCAATGCGGAATGCAGGAATAGCAAACGCACGCATGTTCAGCACAGGTACTTGCATGGAAAGCTGGCGTTTTGCATATACGCCAATACAAACGATCCCAATCACAATGCATCCAAGAACCACAGCCGACAGCCACCCCAGTGCGCTGGCAAGACTCACACCCAGTACCAAGGCACCAAAACCTACGCAGGACAACACGCAAGACAGCACATCGATCGATGGCTTGGTCAACTGATAAGGACTAATCATATACTTAGCCGTGAAGGCCATCGCCACAATTAAAACAATAGCAAACAGGAAGAAAATCCCACGCCAGGAAAAAGCCCCTAAGATAATACCAGAAAGCGTTGGCCCAATGGCAGGGGCAAACATAATAATTAACGCAGTCAGCCCCATGGCCGCACCAATCTTATGCGGCGGGAACACTTCCAATACCAACGCAAACATCATTGGCAACACCAACCCCGTTCCAATGCCTTGGATCATGCGCCCTGCCAATAGCAACGCAAAAGAATTGGCACAAGCACTCATCAGCGCACCAACTGTAAAAGCCCCCAGTGCAAACATACTTAGATTCCGCACGGAGAACCACTTCATTAATAAACTGGCGAACGGCAGCACTAAACCAATGACCAGCATATAGCCAACTACCATCCACTGTGCATACGCTGCACTCACCTGAAACACGCTCATCAGCTGCGGTAAAGCGATGTTCAAAGATGTTTCACTGAACATACCAACGAATGCACCCAAATACAGCCCCATCATGACCAAATATGGATTTTTCGTCTCAACACGGGCTTTCATCATTACTGCTTGACTCATAAAATGAATAATTCCTCCTTATCTTTTGAACCGTGAGCAATCTTACCATAGGTAAGCATCGCTTCGTAAGCAAAATTTTTCTCCAAAAGCCCTTTATAAAAATAATTTCTATTAATGTTATGTTACATACTTAAAAATACAATCTATATTTTATGTTTTTGCGCATATTCTCGGCCATAAATTAAGCGCCACTCATTGAGCGGCGCTTAATTTATGCCTAATCATTGTTTCAACTGTTTAATAAGCGTTACCAGAAATACAACGCCTAATGGCAAGAGCAACCAAAGCGGTGATACAACAGCTATCTCACCATCCATATAAAGCACGAATGGCGCAATAATACATAATACTCCTACGACACCGGTCCCTACTAACCGGGCACACTTGCGCGATAAAACACCTGCGATAATAAACGCATGCAAAACCATTGCCAATGCCAAGAACAGACTCAAACCACCCAACCCAGGTGCATCGTCAGCTTGCCCCAAACGGCATCCCACAACAGCAACTGCAGCCGCTGCCACAATCCACATGCCCACACGACTTCGTGATGTTTTGTCCATAAACGAAACCTCCTACTTTAGTATATGCTTAAGCATCTCACATTATCAGTTGTTTATCGATCCTTCCGTATCATTGCACCAATTCCCAGCACGGCGACAAAAAGCACCGCTGCACTTGGCCAGATGATCCAGGTACGCTCCCAATCCATGGTCCAAAAACTCCAGAACAAATAGATGGCAAGCGTCAGGCACCAATACACCGTCACCAATGGTTCGTTGCGTTTATTCGCCAGCTTTTTGGCGCGTGTAAAATCGCCTTCTTCTAAAAGTCGCTGGAAACTGCCATTGATGGTGCAAGTACGCACCAAAATATTCACCCCTACCGAGACAATAGCCAACGTCACCAAAAAGCCTATAACAGCAACCATACTGTCCTCATCATAGATGGCGGCAACAAACAACGGCACCGCCGCCATGATGCACAGACCAACACCCATCACCAGCATCATACTGTGACGCTGCGCGTAGTCATCACGACGTTTGCGAACGATTCCCTCTACACCATAAGCCAATTCTACTGGCATCTTTTCTAAATAAGCATAGGTTTCCAGCTGACGACCATACAGCAAAAACATGGCCACACCGACCGTCACAAAAAGCAGCAATAGCGGTAAACCGATCGCCACAGCAAATTCTTCCGAGATGCGATAGCCGCCTTCTTTATCCGATAAGCCGCCAAAGAGAATCAACACCATTGGCGATAAAATGCACAGACTTACCCCCAACGCGATCTTACCTGCCATCTGCTGTACCAGATCCATATAGGTATTAGCTGTTTCCAGGCTCACCATGCACGCTCCTTCATCCTCCGGAGCTGGCGTATCCATCACTGGCTCCGCACTTTTTTCCTGTACGTCGTCCTTCAACAAATAATCGGTACTAACATCAAAAAGCGCACTCAACTTAATAATCTTATCCAAATCCGGGATCGATTGACCACTCTCCCACTTTGACACGCTCTGTCGCGATACACCCATCTGTTGTCCCAATTCCTCCTGCGACCAGCCATTCTTTTTTCGACAGTCAATAATCTTATCAGCAAGGATCATCTGTTATCCCTCCTCTGTTTTTTATCAAGTTTTTGCATTCTTGACACCTTCATCTTAACAAGCCCATCAGTTACACACCACCAAGCGGCCTTGGAAATTTGTCAACCGCCAGTTGCATGCCCTTTGTTTAGCGGAAAATACCGTTTTTCTTGTATTCCATTATGCACGAGACATTCCCAAGACACAATATCTTACTATCACCAAAAGAGGTTTACATGCCATTACATACAATATTCCTTTAGAAATCAAAACCACCCGTTGAACGGGTGGTTTGATAGGCCCTATAAGGGCCTGTTACTTGTGGTAGCACTCTTAAGAGTGCTTTGAAC
>CALAKO010000235.1 GCA_937922955.1 uncultured Peptococcaceae bacterium
AGAAGACTTGAAAAAAATTCTTGGCTAAATGGGTAAAGCCTGCCTCTGTGAAATGAGGCAGGCTTTTTCTTAATGGCAGCTTGGCAGAACTTTTTTGTCAGAAGCAGCACGTTGCAATTTTTTGAAAAATTTGTCATTCATGGTTGACGGTGAGGGTTGTGTGTGATAGAGTATAGTCAATTCAAATACACCAAACCGTTGAAGCGGAGATAACGGCGATGATGCCTGTACAGAGAACCCGTGTTGCTGAGAGTCGGGTGAGAAACAAGTCGTCAAATGGACCGCTGAGGGTGCAGTCAAATGCGCAGCACGCTGCGCAGAGTATTCTGCAACGTGTGGGCATACGTCAGTTGCCGGGGGTATGATGGTACCTCGCTAAGGGCGCGCATTAAGCGCGAAATCAAGGTGGCACCGCGGATCTTAAATGTATTCGTCCTTGACAGAAAGTAGATGTTTCTGTCAGGGGCGTTTTTTTATTCTCCTGAACAGAAGTGTTGGCGCATGAAGGAGGAGCATCATGCAAAACAGAATACAAAAACGATGGCGACGCTGAATCGCCCTCTGTAGAACACAATGAGACCGATCATAAATAATAGAGTCTAAGGAGAGATTACGATGAATCAAAAAGGACGTTTCGGCATTCACGGTGGTCAGTATATTCCAGAACCTTTGATGAGTGCAGTAATTGAATTGGAAAAAGCTTACGAGCATTATAAAAACGATCCAGAATTTAATGCAGAACTAACCGCCTTGCTCAACGATTATGTAGGCCGTCCATCGCGCCTCTATTTCGCAGAAAACATGACCCGCGATCTCGGTGGTGCGAAGATTTACTTCAAGCGTGAGGACCTCAACCATACTGGCGCGCACAAAATCAACAATGCTCTTGGCCAGGCACTGCTCGCCAAGAAGATGGGCAAGACCCGTCTCATTGCAGAGACGGGCGCTGGGCAGCATGGGGTGGCCACCGCTACCGCTGCTGCGCTCATGGGTATGGATTGTGTGGTGTACATGGGTGAAGAAGACACCATTCGCCAGGCGCTCAATGTTTACCGCATGCGCTTGCTTGGCGCTGAGGTTGTGCCAGTGACCAGCGGCACGGCAACGCTCAAAGACGCCGTCAACGAAGCCATGCGCGCATGGGGAGAGGACCTCAAGGACAGCCATTACTGTTTGGGCTCTGCCGTTGGTCCGCATCCATTTCCAATGATTGTGCGTGATTTCCAGCAGATTATTTCCAAAGAAACGCGCGCGCAGATTCTTGAAAAAGAAGGGCGCTTGCCAGATGCGGTGCTCGCTTGTGTCGGCGGCGGCTCCAATGCCATCGGCAGTTTCTACCACTTTATCGACGACAAAGACGTGCGCCTCATCGGCTGCGAAGCGGCAGGACGCGGCATCGACACCGCTGAAACTGCTGCCAGCGTCAACACAGGCAGCGTTGGCATCTTTCATGGCATGAAGTCCTACTTCTGCCAGGATGAATATGGCCAGATTGCACCGGTGTATTCCATTTCAGCCGGTCTGGATTACCCGGGCGTTGGGCCGGAACACGCACAGCTGTTTGACAGCGGTCGCGCGGAATACGTGCCGGTCACCGACGACGAAGCCGTCGACGCTTTCGAATACACCGCGCGTCAGGAAGGCATCATTCCAGCCATCGAATCGGCTCACGCGATTGCCTACGCCAAAAAGCTGGCGCCAACCATGACACCAGACCAGATCATCGTTGTTACCATGTCCGGCCGCGGAGACAAAGACTGCGCAGCCATCGCACGTTACAGAGGAGAAGATCTTTATGAATAAGCTTACAACCGTATTGGCCCAGGGCAAGTCCCTGATTCCATTTATCACCTGCGGCGATCCTGATCTGCAAACCACGGCCGCCGTCGTACGCGAAATGGCAGCCGCTGGAGCTGATGTCGTGGCATTAGGCATTCCATTCTCCGATCCAACCGCTGAAGGGCCAGTGGTACAGGGCGCCAACATCCGTGCCTTGGCAGCAGCAACCACCACCGACCGCATCTTTGCTTTGGTGCGGGAACTGCGCGCCGATGTTGACGTGCCGCTGCTCTTTGTTACCTATGCCAACGTGGTCTTTTCCTATGGCGCTGAGCGCTTCATCAGCACCTGCCGCGACATCGATGTGGACGGGCTCATTCTCTATGATCTGCCATTCGAAGAAAAAGATGAGTTCCAGAGCGTGTGCGATGCGCATCAGGTGACGCTGGTGTCCATGGTGGCGCCAACTGAAGCGGAACGCATCGCCATGATTGCCAAAGAAGCAGAAGGCTTCCTCTATGCCATGGCAGTGACCGATAACGATGCGCTTGCTTTCACGGTGAACGCTGCCCGTCAACAGAGCGCGATGCCTTGCATTGTCGGCTTGCCAGAATGCAGCACCGAGCAGGCCAAAGAGATTACCACCATCGCCGACGGCATCCTTCTTGAAACAGCCGTTGTCAAACTGATGGAGACGTATGGCAAAGACGCCGCTCCACATGTGGGTGCAGCCATCCGCACGCTGAAAGCTGCTATGAACGAATAACATCCTCCGTCCCCGGTATCTCATACAAAACGGCCAGCGCCGCTCGAATTGCTTCGAGCGGCGTTGACCGTTTCTATTTAAGAAGTACCCGCGGTGCTTCGACATAATCTCGGCGCATAGGGCTGCGTCCTGTGAGCGTGTCGGCAAGCGCTTGACGATGGATGTCAGCGAGCAGCAAAGAACGTGCCTGCAGCGACAGTTTGTATTGATCTTTGCCGGTGTTGATGACAAGGGGTACCTCACTTTGGCGCGTTTTCAGCAAGGCGCGTCCGCGCGTTGAAAAGCCCAGCACGCGGCAGTAGCCAGGTGATGCAGGGGCCTCTGGCAGCGGCGATAAGAGCGATAGTGCCAATCGCCGCACACGGCTGCGGCTGTAATGGCGCGTTTGGGCACGGTTCAGCATGTCCTCGAAATCAGCTGCTTCCTGCACTGCAGCAAGAAAGCGCGGTGACCAGCCGTCGCGAATCGCCAGGCGTTCAGCAATGTCCTCGGCTTCCAGACTCGTGCAAAGCAGGCGCAGGGCCTGTAAAAATTGCAGCGTGTCGGCAGCTTGCCAGCCTTCGGCAAAGGTGCGGCGCATCAGTGCTACGCTGCTCGGCGGCAGATAAGGCGCTACTTCATCCAGCGACTCCGGCAAAGCGGCGCGAATTTGTGAAGCGCTCATCGTTTCCGCCACTGCTTCTGGCGCATCATGCGCCACGGTACGCTGCACTAGCCGCATCGGCACCGACTCCGGCAACGCCAGACGATACTGCAGCGCCAGCCGGTCGTTTGGCGTGTTCTTGTCGGAAGTGAAGCCCGCCGCCCGCAGAAATTCCTGCGAGGCCTGGGCGTAATTTAGCCCTTGCTCGCCAGCCGTGCGCATCGCCATGTCGAACGCTGTCGCATGCGTGCGCAGATAAGCTGCCTGTGCCGTCAATGCCGCTGCGTCGCCTGATTCGCTGCCGCAATAGAGCGCATCCAGCGGCGTAAAGGCCAACAGGCTCGCCACACCGCCGCGGGCAAAGCCCTCCAGACTGGCGCTCGCATACACCTGCGGCAGCTCCAGCACCACATCCACGCCAGCCGCCAAGGCCATCTCTGCCCGCAGCCATTTGTCAAAACAGGCCGCTTCGCCACGCTGACAAAATGCGCCGCTCATTACCGACACAATGCATGCCTCGCCTTCTTCTGCACGTATCGTGTCAATCAACCGCTGATGCCCATTATGAAATGGATTCCACTCCGCAACAATACCGACTGTTGTCATGGGAACTGTTTTCCTCCCTCACTTAGATTGGCTTCATTATACCATGTGTTTGCGCAAAAAACTGCAAAATTCATCCATAGTCAGAATCTTCATGGGATGAATTTGCTTACGGTTTGTATTACAATAGAGCGCGTGACTGACAAGCATCACCGGTTTTCATGGGGATGCTTGTTTTTTGTGAGCGATTTTTTTGAAGGAGGTGCAGAGATGCGGCGTGGGCGTGCAACAAAGCCAGCATTGACACCGGAGCTGCAGCGAGAACGTATGCTGACGGTGCCGATTCCAAAATTAATATTGGCTATGATTATTCCAACGGTGTTTAGTCAGTTGATCACCGTTTTTTACAATACAGCAGATACTTTTTTTGTTGCGCGCATTGGTACCAGCGCTGCAGCAGCAGTAGGGGTTGTTTTCTCGCTGCAATCCATCATGCAGGCCTACGGCTTTGGCATCGGCACCGGCTGTGGCAGCCTGGTGGCGCGATGTCTGGGGGCTGCTCAGAACGAAAAGGCAGAACGTTATGCAAACAGCGCGCTACTGGCTGGACTCGTAGGGTCTTTGGTGATTATGATTCCAAGTCTGCTGTTTCTGCCGCAGCTGATGCGTCTGTTAGGTTCAACCGACACGATGCTCGATTACTGCGTACGTTATTCGCGTGTCATTCTTCTTGGCTGTCCGTTCCTCTGCACGTCCAACGTTATGAGTTGCATTCTGCGCAACGAAGGCGAGCCAATTTATGCTGTGGTCGGTCTGGTCATCGGTGGTTTTATCAATGTTATTCTGGATCCGCTGCTGATCTTCTGGGCAGGCTGGGGAATCGCTGGTGCTGCGGTGGCTACTATTGTCAGTCAGGCTCTGAGCTGGTCGATTCTGCTGCGTGCGTTTCTTGCGGGAAAGAGCATTGTTAAAATCAATCCACGCAGCATCAGCCATCATTGGCGCGATTATATGGAAATTTTCACCACAGGCATCCCAACAGCCTGCCGCCAGGGCATGGCCAGCATTGGTGCAGCGGTGCTCAATACGTATGCGTCTCATTACGGCGATGCTGCGGTAGCGGCGGTGACTATTTCAAACAAAATCTATCTCTTTGTACGCAACGTCATCATTGGTGTCGGTCAAGGGTTTCAGCCTGTTGCTGGATTTAATTTCGGCGCCGGGGACAAAGAACGCACACGACAGGCGTTCGTCTTTTCTGTTCAGCTTGGCACGGGAATTTGCATCTTGGCGGCTGTATTCATTGGCTGTAATACGGAGCTTGTTATGAGTTGGTTTCGCGGTGATGACCCAGAGGTGGTCGCTATCGGCAAGAGCGCGCTGCTTTTCGCCTGTGCCGTCATGCCGTTGATGGCCTATTCCACCTTTGTCAACCAGCTTTATCAATGCCTTGGCTTTAAACTCGCTGCCACCTTGCTGGCCTGCTGCCGCAACGGCTTCTTTCTAATTCCTGTGGTATTGGTGCTGCCGCGATTAATTGGTGTCGGTGGGGTAGAGATGGCGCAGCCACTGGCCGATTTTCTTACTTTTGTCATTTCGGTGCCGTTCCAAATTCATTTCTTTCATAAACACCTGCGCGAATAAAAACAACGTTTTCAACGGTTGATCATTGGCCGTCGAAAACGTTGTTTTTTTATTGGCGAAAAATAGTGCTTGAAGCGTGTATGACATCACGATAGAATATAATAAAGAGGTGATATTTATGAGGAAAAAATGGAGAGTGTTGTTTGTTGTCTTTGTATTGGCGATGGGCATTGGCTTTGCTCAGCCTGCTGATGCTGCCAATGTGAAATTGGAAGTTGACGGTCAAGCCATCCAGCTCGATCAGCCGCCTGTCATTACAAACGACCGTGTTCTTGTACCAATGCGAGCTCTTGCTGAAGCTCTGGATGCTGATGTTACTTGGAACAATACCACACGCCAGATGATCTCGGTGTGCGGCGACGATACCTTGATTCTTACTATTGATGACCACACCATGTGGCGCAACGATGATGCCATTACTCTTGATGTGGCCCCGACCATTCTTAATGGCCGCACTTTAGCGCCGGTTCGTGCGGTCAGTGAAGGCTTTGATGCTGAGGTGTACTGGGATTATGCCGCTCAGACGGTGCGCATCCTTACGGACCAATCGGAGAATTTCGCCCGTGACGTGTTTGATCTCACCAATCAGGAACGTCTCAAAGCTGGATTGAAACCGTTTGCCTGGAGTGATGCGCTGGCTGAAGTAGCTGCTGCCCATAGCCGGGATATGTCTGAACGTCAGTTTTTCTCGCACACCAATCCGGATGGGCTCTCCCCATTTGACCGGATGAATGCCGCTGGCATTCACTATGGCTGGGCCGCTGAAAACATCGCCATGCGCTATCCTTCGCCAGAAGCCGTGGTAGAAGGATGGATGAATTCTCCTGGTCACCGGGCCAACATTCTCAACGAACACCTGACGACTCTCGGTGTTGGCTATTACAAAGGCTATTGGACCCAGTGTTTCACGGACTAAATGTTATGGTGAAAAACAAAAACGACGATCCACTTGGACCGTCGTTTTTGTTTTTCAGAAAGGGTTAGCGCATGACCATGCCGACCTTGCGCTGGTTCCAGATGTTGTCGAAGGTAGCAGCATTTTCCCAGTATTGATAGGTTTGGCCACGGTTGTAGTAGTTGTATGGATCGCTGACGAGGTAGCCGCGTGCTGGGTCGTAGCCATAAACGAGGATGGCGTGGTTGTTGTAGACAAGGCTTTGCAGTTGGCCGTCGATCCAATAATTGCGATAGCGTGGCTGTTCCCACCAAAGGGTTTCATAGGCGACAACCATGTTTCCGGCGAGGAGTTCCTGACGCAGTTCTTCCACGGAGGCCCCGCGGAAGTCGGCGCAGACGCTGGCGCCGTTGCAGTAGGTGTTGCAGTATTTGGCAAGCGCCGCTGGGTAGATGGTGGTGCGAAGGGAATTATCGACGACATATGGCGAGCCGACAAAGCCCCATTCTGGATTGGAAGCGGAAAATGGAAGATTGTTGAGATAGGTGGTCACGTGCACATCCTGGGCGTAACCAAAAGCTTTGAGCCCCATAAGAGCGCTGACTGGTTCGCAGCCAACCCAGGCGTAGATGCCGTCAATCTGGCTGATGTATGGCACATAGCTCACTTGATAAGCACTGGCGATTTGGGTGAGGACACCGTTGGCATCGGCCTGGTAGGCGCCGACGGTTTTGTTGAGAGCGAGCTTACCATAGCGGTCGACGCTGTACAACTTGCCAGCGATGTTATGGATGCCTGGCGTAAAGGTATAGTCGGCAAGGTTGATGCCGCTCCAGATTTCTCCGCTGCCACTGCTGGTTTGCTCATGGGCGACAGAGGCTTCGGCAATGGTGACAGCGGCCCAGTGCTTTTCAGTGATATCGGTGTAGAGACCAAGTCCCATGAGCGTTTGTGCCTGGGTGCTGTCGCCGCTGCGGCCGGTGACACGGTTGATGATGGAGCAAGCTTCGGCGCGGGTCAGACCGTTGTCCGGACGGAAGGTGCCGTCTTCATAGCCGCCGACCCAGCCGAGGCTGGCTGCGATGGCGATTTGTTCAGCTGCCCAATAATCTGAAGGAACATCGCTGAAGCTGACGCTGGCGCGAGTTTGTGGTGCCAGTCGTACGAGCAGATCCACAATTTCAGCACGGGTGATGGCGTCGTTTGGTCGGAAGCTGGTGCCATCGTCAAAGAGGCCGAGGCGGCAGAGGGCGCGCACGTTGGCGGCAAACCAGTCGCTGTCTTTTACATCGGTGTAGGAGCAGGTGCCGGTGCCGCTTTCTGGATTTTCGAGCAAACGGTAAATGATGGCGGCGGCTTCAGCGCGGGTGACCTGGCGCTCAGGGCGCACGCTGCGGTCTTCGTAACCGCCAAGATAGCGCACATGGGCGCTGGTGAGAGCGGCCTCCACACTGCCAGAAGGATCGTCTGGTTCTTCTGGCTGCGGTGTTTCAGGCTCTTCTGGCAGTGGTACGTCGGTATTGTCACCGTTGGTGGCTTCTGTCGCAGCAAGAAGCGCAGCGTCTGCTGTCTGTTCGTCATCGGCAAAGGCTGGCAGAGCCGTCAGCGACAGCATCAGACAGAGGGCGGTGCCACCTGCCGTAAGACGTTTGATGAGGGTGTTCATGTCGAGTCTCTCCTTTTTTATCTCATATTAATAATATTGTATCGAAAATGAGAGAGGCGGGCAATAAAAAACACGCTTTTCTAAGGAAGAAAAGCGTGTTGATTGGCGGCGATCAGCGAATGACCATGCCCATTTTGCGTTGGTTCCAGCAGTAGTCAAAGCTGGCGGAATCGATCCAGTATTGGTAGGTTTGCCAGTGGCAGCTGGCGTTGTATGGATCGCTGACAAGATAGCCGCGGGCTGGGTCGTAGCCGTAAATAAGCCGCACGTGGTTGTTGGCGACCTTTGGGGTGAGCACGCCGTCGATGTAGAAATTCGCATAGCGTACGGATGCCCAGGAGAAGGTTTGATAAGCGACGATAAAGTTGCCGGCAAGAAGCTCGCGTTGGATGTCCTGAACGCTGTAGCCGGTGATGTCTTCACAAACAGCCGCGCCGCCGCAATAGGTGTTGCAGTAATTGGCCAGCGGTGTCGGGTCGATGGAGCTGTAGCGGCCGTCGCTGTAATATGGCGAGCCGACAAAGCCATAAGCAGGATTGGATGCAGAATAAGGCAGATTGTCAAGGAAATCGCTGGCACTGACACCAGTGGCAAATCCCTTGCCCTGCAACCCCATCAGAGCAGAGATGGGTTCGCAGCCCATTTCCGCGTTGATGCCATCGAGCTGGCTGATGTATGGCACACTGGAGGTCATGCTGCTGGCGGTCTGAGAAAGCACGCCGTTGGCAGCAGCGGTGTAAGCTCCGACACTTTGATTTGTGAGCAGGGTGCCGTTATGGTCAACAGCGTAGAGATTTCCGTTTATATCGTGCACGCCTGGGTCAAAATAATGACCGCTGGCGTCGATGCTGTCCCAGTGTTCGCCGAGAAAGGCAACGCCTGGTGTGTGGCCGACGGAGGCTTCAACGATGTCGGTGCCTGCCCAGTGGTTGGCGCTGACGTCGCTGTAGAGGCCGAGACTGAGCAAGGCTTTGGCTTGATCGGCATCACCGGCGCGATTGGTGATGCGGTTAAAGACGGCGCAGGCTTCGGCACGGGTGAGCGTGTTTTCCGGGCGGAAGGTGCCATCTTCGTAGCCGCCGACCCAGTCAAGGGCAGCGGCTTTGGAAATGGCCTCAGCAGCCCAGTAATCAGCGGGCACGTCAGTAAAACTTTCACTGGAGGTAACGTCGTCGGTGAGATTAACGAGGATCGACACAAATTCGGCACGAGTGATGGCGTCGTTTGGCCGGAAGGAATAACCGTCGCTCGCAAGACCAAGGCGGCAAACAGCGCGAACGGGTTCGGCGAACCAATCGCTGTCGCTGACATCGGTGTAGGAGCAGGAGCCCGTCCCGCTGTCAGGATCGGCAAGGAGCCGGTAAAGGAAGGTCACAGCCTCAGCACGGGTGACAGTGCGGCTTGGGCCCATGCTGCCATCTGGGTAGCCAGCAATGTAAGAAATATGATCACTTAACAGTGCCGGCGGCGGGCTAGGATCGATGTTTTCGACAGGCGTTGCATTTCCGGCCAAGGCTTCGTGCTGAAACGACAGTCCGCAAGGGAGCGCCGTGACACAGACGAGCAGCAGTGAGGTCAGCGTGCGTTTGACTTTTGCGTTCATTGGACGCTCCTTTCATTCATTATTATAAGGAAAATAACTGCACAATATTTACCAAGGATATTGTACAATATTTTGCGCAATATGTCTAAAAAAATATGCTGATTTTTGGTAAAAGAATTTGCCAAAAACAGAATGTTTTCATGGAAAAATTGGAGGACTTTTTCTTGACAAGAATTTTTCGCGCGCTTATAATTGTGTAGGTTAAAGTGTATCGTGCACAAGGAGATATATCATGGCTTTGATCGTAGATTTATCCAGCTTGCGGCAAAATCCCGGACGTCGGTTAACGGTGTCGCTGCAAAGCGATGAGCTTGAGGGATTGAGCAATGGCTTGCAGTTAAAGGGACCGGTGCGGTTGGAAGTGACGCTTGTCGGCGGCGACCGACGGGTGATGTTGCATGCGCAAATCCAGGCGGACATTGAAACCGTTTGCGATATGTGTCTGACGCCAGTATCCTATCCATTGGATTTTGAAATCGACGAAGTGTTGATGAGCGCCCACGATGTGGATGTTTTGTCAGAGCACGGCGGCGATCGGGAAAAAATGGAAAGCGAAAATTGGATCTATGATGATGTACATTTAGACTTGAATTATCTTGTGCTTAATG
>CALAKO010000236.1 GCA_937922955.1 uncultured Peptococcaceae bacterium
CAGCAGAAAAGCGGCGGCTGCTCCTTTGGAGCAATGGCCGACTGCTTTCGGCCTTGGCTGTGTTGGTGGGGCTGGTGTTCGGCATTCGCAATGATTTTCTGCCAGGCTATGTTCTGGCGGCAGCAGGGATTATTTGTTTTTGTTATTTAGTGTTTCGTTTTAATCAGCAGCAGATTGCCATTGAATTGGCACAGAATCGTTTGCAGGTGTTGAAGCGTTACGATGCGCGCAGTAAAGGGGACTGGTACGATTTTACAGACGATGGCGCAAGCTATGTGCGTAAGGATGATTTTTTATCCAGCGACCTCGATCTTTTCGGCCCTCGGTCCCTTTATCAATACATTTCTGTGGCACATACCATTGGCGGCCGTGATGCGTTGATGCGTCTGTTGACACGTCCAAACTTAAATTTGATTGGAGAACGTCAAGCTTCGGTGCTGGAGCTTTTGCGTGACGATGAGCTGGCGGTGGATTTTGAAGCTTTGGGGTTGTCCAAGGATCGTCGCCGCGAAGAAGACGAACGCAAGGCAGAAGAAAAGCTGCGCCGCTACGCCACTGGTAAAGGCAACAGCAGCGTGCCGCAGCTGAAACTTTTAGCTGTGGGGATGCCTGTGGTAACGCTGCTCTTGGTCGTGACGTCCTTTCTGGGTGTGACCTCATGGATGATGGTGCTCTATTGTTTCTTCCTGCAGATTATTGCTTCGGTGTTGCTTTCCGGTACTCTGCAGACTGAAAAAGAAAGCGTTATGGTGCTGGCTCGGCGGTTGGGACGCGCGGAGGAGCGCATTAATGTTATTTTAGCGCCAGATTTTCAGTCGGCTTATTTGCGTGAGATGCAGAAGCAGCTGGCCAATGCTGGCGAAGGCATTCGTGCCCTCAATCGCATTGTCAATACCTGGCAGCTGCGAGAAAATTTTGTGCTCTATCTGCCTTTGGTTGGTCTTCTGGCCTGGGACTTCAACTGCTGCTTGGCATTGGATGGATGGCGTAAGAAATATGGTGCGTCCTTTACGCTTTGGATGGACTGGCTGGGCGAAGTGGAGGCGCTCTATTCGCTTGGAACACTTTCTCGTGTGCGTCCCGATGAAACAACGGTGCCAGAAATTGTGCCAGGCGGTCCGCTGCTGGAAATGGACGATGGCAAGCATCCCTTGCTGGATCCGCGCACAGTGGTTGGCAACGATTACACCCAAGGCGGCGACACCGTCATCATTACCGGCAGCAACATGAGCGGGAAATCCACCTTTATGCGTACCCTTGCGCTCAATGCGGTGCTGGCGTACGCTGGTGGCACCGTCATGGCCAAGCGTTTCCGTATTAGTCCAATGCACATCTTTACATCCATGCGTGTGAGCGACGATGTGAGCGAAGGCATTAGCTCCTTCTACGGAGAAATTCTGCGCATCAAGCAGATGGTCACTTGGTCGGAGCAGAAGAAGCCGATGCTTGTGCTCGTGGATGAGATTTTCAAAGGCACCAATTCGGCCGATCGCATCATTGGTGCGCAGGCGGCTATTCGCAAACTTTCTCATCCATGGATGATGACGTTGGTGACGACCCACGACTTTGAACTTTGCGCCCTTGCCGATTCACCAGAAGTGCAGGGTAAGAACTATCATTTTGAAGAACATTACGAAGGCGACGTTATTGCCTTTGATTATAAGATTCGTCCAGGACGCTGCAAGACCACCAATGCACAGCATCTGATGCGTATTGCTGGCCTGCTGGACGCAGAAACGTTGGAAGAAGAAAAGGAGGATGCCCATGTTTTATGATTACGCGAAAGTCAACGTAAAGGCTGGTGACGGCGGCAATGGCATTGTTGCTTTCCGTCGTGAAAAATATGTGCCAAAGGGCGGCCCTGCTGGCGGCGACGGCGGCAGCGGCGGGTCCATTATCCTGCGTGCAGACGAAGGGCTGCGCACACTGATCGATTTCCGTTACCAAACCCACTATAAAGGCAAACGTGGGGACCATGGCTCCGGTGCTAAGCAGCACGGCCGCAGCGCTGACGACATTGTGCTGCGTGTGCCAGTGGGCACCGTGGTGCGCGATGCCGACACGAAGAAGCTGCTCGGCGACTTGCGTCATCACGGCCAGGAAATTGTTGTGGCTCAGGGCGGCCGCGGCGGCCGCGGGAATGCCCGCTTTGTCAGCTCCACGCATAGAGCACCGGCCTTCGCGGAAAACGGTGAAAAAGGCGAAGAACGTTGGATCACGTTGGAACTGAAGCTTTTGGCAGACGTTGGCTTAGTTGGTTTCCCAAATGTTGGTAAGTCCACCATCATTAGCCGTGTGTCGGCGGCGAAACCAAAAATTGCCAACTATCATTTTACGACTCTGGAACCAAACCTTGGTATGGTGCGCGTTGATGCTGGCCGCAGTTTCGTGGTTGCCGATGTGCCGGGGCTCGTTGAAGGTGCTGCGGAAGGGGCTGGGCTTGGGCATCGTTTCCTGCGTCACGTGGAACGAACTCGCGTGCTGGTGCATGTCGTGGATTTGTCTGGCTCCGAAGGACGTGATCCGCTCGAAGATTTGGCGGTTATCCGTGGTGAGCTGGAACGCTACGCGCCACAGCTCAACGAAAAACCAATGGTCATTGTGGCCAATAAGGTAGATCTGATGAGTGACGAGGATCGGGAAACAGCTCTTGCACGTTTGCAGGAAGCTTATCCAGATGTGCGCATCTTCTCTATGAGCGCAGCGACAGACTCCGACCTGAACGATCTGGTGTATCATCTGGCCGATGTGCTCGATGAAATTGGTCCGGTCGAATACAGCGAAGAAGATTTTGAACCAGTGGAAGAAGAAACCGATAAAAAGAAAGAAGCGCCATTCCGTGTCATCAAAGTGGCGCCGGATGCCTACGAAGTGGTTGGGCCGGAAATTGAAGGCCTGGTTAACCGTACCCAGTTTGAACGTGACGAAGCAGTGGAACGTTTCATGAAGATTCTCGATAACATGGGCATTGAAAAAGCGCTGCGTGCAGCAGGCATTCAAGATGGCGATACCGTTATTGTCGGACCAATGGCATTGGATTATCTGGAATAAGCCATGGGCGTTGAACTTTTGTGGACGCTGGTTCTGGTGCTTTTGCTCAGCGGTTTGGCTTTGCCGCTTTTGCGGCGCCAGCCAGTGGTGGTGCCGCTTATGCTGCCGCTGGCCTTTCTTGCAGCAGAAATTGTGGTGCTGCAATGGCTCTGGCAAGGCGGCTGGAGTGCTGGCGCTCGCTGGACAGCCCTGCTTTGTTTTGTGCTGGTAGGCTGCCTTCTGATTCAGCAATCTTTTGGCAAACGACGTTGGTTTGTGTTTCGTGGCGGTGGTTTTCGCCAGGATCCCGATACCTACGACATGCTGGCTCAAGCCATTCGTGAAACGCTGCAAAAAGAACGGCTCACGCCAGCGACAGTGATCTGTCGGTACGATGGCTGGCTGGGACTGACTCCTATGCCGCCAGAGAGTGAAGCGGCTTTGATGGAACATTTGAATGAGGCGCTGGCCGATAGCAAATGGCGGCGTTTTGGCATTTGGCAGCTCTTTTTTGGCGTCCAATGGGCGGTGCTGTGCGTGGCTGTGATCCGCCAATTTTTGGTATTTCGTGGAGGACTATAAAATGGAATTGAATACGATATTGTTGATTCTTGCCATTGTTTTGTTGTTGGCGAGCCTGCTTGTCAAAGGCTATGGCATGATGCAGCTGGCCAATAAAAATCTACCGCAGGAAGAACGCATGGCGCGCTACAAAAAAACGATGCCACTGACTTACCTCATGTTGCTGCCAGTGATCATCATTGTGCTCTATCTGGTATTGAACAAATAATTGACAAAAGTGGTTGATTAATCAGATAATGTTAACATTTTGTTGTTTATCGAACCCTTGTGCTTTATAATAGAGGCACGAGGGTTTTTCTTTGTATTTAAACGTTACATGATCATTAAAAGAGGTGGTATCGATGATAAAGCGGATTTTGACGCTTGCCGTTCTAGTAATGATGGCTCTGTTCTGTTTTTCTGGCTGCGGCAACGACAAAAAATCAGAAGAACAGTCAACCTTTGCCAGCAGTTTGTATGCAGCCAAAAATCCTTACATAGAAAATACCAGCGCGAACAATAATCTGGTCCGCCTCATCGGCGTCAGCTCTTATGGAAAGTATACGTTGTCGGTGCAGGATGATGAACATCCTTACACGTTGCAGATTCGCTTCATGTATCTTCATAGCGACACCGATTTGACAGCGATGGACCAAAACATGGTCAATGTGGCAACGCTCCTCTTGGCGTTGATCGATGACTGTGAACAGGTCAGCTGGAGTTACTCGGGTGAAGCCGGCCTTGTAGAAGGAGCCATTGGTGTGGACTATATCAACGAAGTACTTGGCACTGATGTGAAAGCGGCTGGTCAGGACGAAGCCACCTTTACGGCATTATGTGATCGTCTCTACCCAGATAATGCACCAGTTACAGAAGAAACCGAATAAAAAAAGAGGGGGACCGTTCACAGAATGAGCGGTCCCTTTTACCTATCATGAAGGAACTTGTTTGCAAAGGAAGGAGGGCAGTGTCATGCTTTGGCTCACTAAACTAAAAAAACGACTGCCATTCGGTAAAAAACGTGCCGTTAACAAGGCTTTGCGTCGTCGCAAGCTGGAAAAATACATGCCGTACATTCTCTTTTTGCTCGGCGTATTGGCTGTTATGATTCTCATTGTGGCACTGCTCGTGATAAAAATCGGCGTGCCGTTTTACCAAACCATCACCGAGCCGAACGCCGCCCGTGACTGGATCCTTTCCTTTGGCAAATGGAGCTATCTTGTGCTCTTTGTGATAGTGTATCTTCAGGTTGTTATCGCCATTCTGCCTGGAGAGCCTTTTCAAATAGCCGCTGGTCTGGCTTTTGGCCCCGTCGTTGGCTCGCTGCTCAGTACACTGGGCACCCTTCTGGCCTCCATCACCACCTTCCTTTTAACGCGCATCTTCGGCTATAAATTGATTGAATTCTTTTTTTCAGAGCGCACTCGCTCAAAAATGGATCTTCGTGAATACAACGAGGAAAACATTGAGCGCATCGTTTTTATTGCTTTTCTCATCCCTGGTACGCCAAAAGATTTTCTCGCTTACGCCGTCGGCCTCACGCCGCTGTCGCTGCTCACCTGGATTCGCATTACCGTCATTGCCCGTTTTCCACCAATCATCATGGCCACCCTAGGCGGCCAGGCCCTCAACAGCGGCAACTTGAAAACAGCGGCCATTACCCTGCTCATTGGGAATGTCATCAGTTTGTTCGTCTACCTGATTTATGAAATTCATCATCGTTGGAAAAAACGACAAGTGTGAAAACGCGTTCGTCTTTCGGTAGGAAAGACAGGCGCGTTTTTCTGTAGGAATATCCAGCGTCCAATTGACGATGAAGGGGATAAAGGTCCTGTAAATCTTTCTAAGACATCGCGTATAAAATATGCTATACTGATAAACAGATTTTGAGGAAGGCGGTGAGCGGATGGCGAGAAAAAATAAGTACATTTTTGAAAGCAAAATTCATGTGTACCGAGCCACCAAGCGAATGACGCAACAGGAACTAGCCGATAGGGTTGGCGTCTCTCGTCAGACCATAATGCAGCTTGAACGGAACCGCTATAATCCCTCTATGCTGCTGGCGTATAGTATTGCGAAAGAATTTGATGTAACAATTGAAGATTTGTTTGATTTTAGGGAGACAGACTGATGGATCATGTGCTTTATCAATTGTTGTCGAGTAGGCAGATCACATTTGTCAATATGGTTATTGGCGCTGTTTTATTTGTGCTGCTTTTGGTCTTGTTTTTTTATAAAGGCAATAGGGATGAACGCGGCAGAAAAATAATTGGAAAAGCCAGTATAGCGGCGTTGATATGCTTTGCTTTTTTTGCAACAGTTATTAGTCATTATATGCAAGCAATAGCTGTTCAACAATCATCCAACGATGGGGTTATGCTGATCGATGCTTACTTGGCAGTCAATGCTGTACAGTTGATCTATAATCTTACAGTGGCGGTCGAAATTATTGGCATATTTATTTTGAAACATAGAGAGTAGTCTGCGCACTTGTTTAGGGCCATTCGTATTATTAACGGATGGCTATTTTTATTTGTCTAAATGAAAAAAATAGTTTGCATTTAGATTGAAATGCTTTACAATATATCAAAAAGCACAAGAAAAAATTGGAGGTGTCATTATGCAAAGAGAAACTATTATTGCAGAGTTTCAACATCTGCAGGATGATCTAAAGTCGGTTGGATATTTGAAAAAGGATATGATCCTGTCCAGCTCAAGAACCATGATTGTGGGAACACTATATGCTTTGCCGCTGGTAATAATTTTTGGATTCGTTTATCGCTTTTTGTTGCTGGATCATGCTCGTTTGTTAGAAATGAACGGTCTATCATTTTACATAATGTTTCTTGCTATAATTATTGTGTCTGTTATCATCCATGAATGTCTTCATGGATTAGGCTGGGCGTTATTTAGCGGGAAAAGCTGGAGCAGTATTCGTTTTAATTTTCATGCGATGATGCCAAGCTGTGCTTGTAGAATACCGCTCAGCCGAGAAAAATATTTAATTGGCGTTCTATTGCCAGTCATTGTGTTGGGAGGAAGCAGCGTTGTGTTTATGTTTGTGCATCCTGGTACAGTTTCTGTTTTAACAATGATCGTCAATATTATTCTTTCTGGAGCGGATATCATGATTGCCACAAGCGTGATAAAAGAAAAAGGGGCGTTGATTGTTGATCATCCGATAGAAGCTGGCTATGTTGCATTTATTAAACGATGACGAACATGATTCGAACTAGCACGAAAAAAATCCCCGCTGCCTATGGCAACGGGGATTGGTGTTTTATGATCAGTCAAACTTTTCGTCGATTGGCTGGCTTGGCTGGATGACAACCAAGAGCATGTGGCCCTGATCGAGCAGGGTGCGGGAGCCATGAAGGGTGAGTTTTACTTCTTCAGGCTGGTCGAGGCTGTCGATGGCAGCTGGGTCAATGATGTTGACTGGAACTTCTTTTTTGAGTTTTGCCCAATAGAGATAACCGGCTGGGTCAAACTTAGGGCCATCATCTTTTTTCTTGCCCTTTGGAGCTTCTTCTGGTTCTTCAACCACTGGTGGTTCTTTGGCAGACATTTTAGCGTCGCCTTCAGGGGAAATGAAGATCTTGATGTCGTTGGTGGTCAGGCCACGTGCGAGGCAGTCTTCTACTTCATGCAGGGCATGAGGGGCATCGGTAAAGTTACTCTGTACAAATACATACATGGTTCATGTCTCCTCTTTTATCAATGATGAATAATTTCGTAAAGTCTATACCTATTATTCTACAAAGACAGCACGCGCCTGTCAACCGGAAAGGGCGACAGGCGGCGTGTTTATTAATCTAAGAGGTACTGAGTAATCTTGACGATTTCACCATCCTTGAGGTACACACGAGGTACGCGGCGGTTGATGTCGCAGAAGATTTCGTGAGGGATGGTTGGGATGCGGTTAACAACTTCTTCAATGGAGATGCGGTCGTCGCCTTGGCTGCCAATTAAGACGACTTCGTCGCCAATCTTGACATCTGGCACATCGGTGACGTTGATCATGCACTGGTCCATGCAGACGCGGCCAACAATTTTGCAGCGTTTGCCGTGAACGAGCACTTCACCGTTGTTGGACATCAGGCGCATCCAGCCATCGGCATAACCAACAGGCAGGGTGGCAATGAGTTCGCCTTCGCTGGTTTCATAGGTGCCACCGTAGCTGATGCGTTCGCCAGCGTGTTCACGCTTGAGGTTGGAGATGCGAGCTTTGAGGCTGAGCACTGGCTTGACGTCGATGTTCTGATTCTGGGTTTCGTCGCTTGGGTAGACGCCGTAAAGAATAATCCCTGGGCGAACCATATCGAGGAAGTACTCTGGGTGGTCAACGATGACGGCGCTGTTGCCGCAGTGACGGATTTTTGGTGTCAGCCCACGTTCAGCCAAACCGTTGAGGAAGAAATTGTAGCGTTCCCACTGCAGATGGGTGTAGGTCTTGTCTTCATAGTCGGCTTTGGCAAAATGGGTGAAGAGACCGCTGAATTCAACGTTTGGCAGTGCCAGAATTTCAGCGATGGCATCGAGGCTTTCTTCGGTTGGCAGGAAGCCAATGCGGCCCATGCCAGTGTCGGCTTTGATATGGACGAGTGCTTTTTTGCCTTGTTCAACAGCGGCATCGCTCATGGCTTTGGCGAGATCATAGGTGAATACAGCCTGATGGATGTCGTATTTTACGAGTTCAGCAGCGCGTTGTGGTTCGGTGTAGCCGAGAATGAGGATTGGTACATCGGTGAAGCCGGCTTTGCGAATTTCCAAGGCTTCATCGAGCAGTGCCACGCAGAGAAAATCGGCACCGTTTTCAAGCAGAGTTGGGATAATTTCTACAGCCCCATGGCCATAAGCGTTGGCTTTGACAACGGCTGCAACATGACGATCCTGACCAGCACGTTCGCGGATGGAAGAAATGGTGTAAGCAAGGGCGTCGAGATCGATTTCTGCCCAAACCGGACGAATGTGCATTAAGGTGTCTTTAGATAGCGTTTCCATAGGATGGAGACCTCCCTTGAAATTGATTTAATATAATAAATAGTAAAACAAATTGAATAATAATACAAGTCACATTTATTTGGTAGTTACTAAAGGTTATTTATAGTTGTTTCATGCAAGAATTTAAGAGATGGATTTGGTTTGTCTATTGACAGCTATGATAGAAAGGCGTATGATGAAAACAACAGGTGAATAATTATGAATCTTCAGGGCAGGGTGCAAGTCCCTACCGGTGGTAAAGCCCACGAGCGCGGTGCGCATGATTCGGTGAAACTCCGAAGCCGACAGTACAGTCTGGATGAAAGAAGATGGAACGTGTGATGGTTTGTTGCACGCGAAGGCTCTGGAATGGTGGCATTCCAGATTTTTTATTTTTAAGCTATTTTAAACAAATTTTTTCATTGCCCTGAACATGGATGTTCAGGGCTTTTTTATTTGTGAGGTGATTCGATGAACGATCAGGATTACATGCGGCAGGCGCTGGCGTTAGCAGAGCGCGGCCGTGGTTGGACCTCACCCAACCCGATGGTGGGGGCAGTGATCGTAAAAGATGGGCGTGTGATTGGTGAAGGCTGGCATGAGAAGTATGGCGACTTGCACGCTGAGCGCAACGCGTTGAAGCATGCGCGGGAACCAGTGGAAGGAGCAACCATGTATGTGACGCTGGAACCTTGCTGTCATCATGGCAAGCAGCCGCCTTGTACCGATGCCATTATCGCAGCGGGTATCCGTCGTGTGGTTGTTGGCTCTGCCGATCCGAATCCATTGGTGGCCGGTAAGGGCGTAGCGATTTTGCGCAGTCATGGCATTGCAGTGACAGAGAATGTGCTGCGTGCGGAATGTGACGCTCTGAACGAGGTGTTTTTGCATTATATCCGACACAAGCAGCCTTTTGTGGCGATGAAGGCGGCAATGACGCTGGACGGCAAAATTGCTACTCACACGGGTGCGTCGCGCTGGGTGACGGGCGAAGAAGCGCGTGCTCATGGTCACAGCCTGCGGCACCGCTATGCAGCCATCATGGTGGGCGTGGGCACGGTATTGGCCGACGATCCACAGCTTACTTGCCGTCTGCCAGGCGGACGCAATCCGCTGCGTATTGTTTGCGATACGCAGCTGCGGACACCGTTAACGTCAAAGTTGGTGCAGACGGCGCAGGAGACACCGGTGATTTTGGCGACTTGTGAAAGCGACGCCAAAAAGCGTGCGCTTTATGAAGCGGCAGGGTGTCAGGTTTGGGTGCTGCCAATGCAGTCTGGGCATGTGGACCTCAAGGCGTTGATGCAGCGTCTTGGTGAGGAGGGCATCGACAGTGTGCTTCTGGAAGGCGGCGGCACGTTGAATTGGGCCGCGCTGGAAGCTGGCATTGTGCAGAAGGTATACAGCTATCTGGCGCCGAAGCTTTTCGGCGGGCACGATGCAAAAACGCCGGTGGAAGGCTTGGGCGTGGAGACACCCGCAGAAGCTGCACAGCTGCGCATCACTGAGATCACCCGCCTTGGCGACGATGTTTTGATTGAAAGCGAGGTGACCGGTCATGTTCACCGGGATTGTTGAGGAAGTAGGAACCATCAGCGGCATCCGTCGCGGCGCGCACTCGGCGGTGCTGACGATCGCTTGCGAGGAAGTGCTGGAAGGCACGAAAATCGGTGACAGCATCGCCGTCAACGGCATTTGTCTCACGGTCACGTCGCTGGCAGCTGGCAGCTTTACGGCAGACGTCATGCATGAAACATTGAATCGCTCCTCGCTGGCGCAATGTACAAGCGGCAGTCACGTTAATCTGGAACGCGCCATGGCTGCCGATGGACGCTTTGGCGGACACATCGTCAGCGGTCATGTGGACGGCACCGGCCGCGTCACTCGACTGCGGCGTGACGATACCGCCATTTGGTACACGGTTGCCTGTGAACCGGCACTTTTGCGCTACATCGTTGAAAAAGGCTCCATCACCATCGATGGCATCAGCCTCACGGTGGCGGATGTAACGGAACATGATTTTTCCATTTCTGCCATCCCGCACACGGTGGCACAAACGGTGCTGCGTGAACGACACGAAGGCGACACCGTGAATCTGGAGTGCGACATCATTGGCAAGTACGTTGAAAAGCTGCTCAAGCCAGCCGACACACCGGCAAAGAGCAGCATCACAAGAGAATTTTTGGCCGAATATGGCTTTTAGGAGGAATAGATATGGCAACTTTTAACACCATCGAAGAAGCTTTGGAAGATTTGCGCCAGGGCAAACTCATTCTTGTAACCGACGATCCCGACCGTGAAAACGAAGGCGATCTCATCTGCGCGGCAGAATTTGCCACCACAGAAAACGTCAACTTCATGGCCACCCATGCGAAGGGCCTCATCTGCATGCCGATGAGCGCAGAATACATCGACAAGCTGCGCCTGCCGCAGATGGTCACTCGCAACACCGACAACCATGAAACGGCCTTCACTGTTTCCATCGACCACGTTGATACCACCACCGGCATCTCCGCTGCTGAGCGTTCCATCACTGCCATGGCTTGTGTGGATGAAAACGCCAAGCCGGAGGATTTTCGTCGTCCAGGCCACATGTTCCCACTGCTCGCTAAGAAAAACGGTGTCCTCGAACGCGAAGGTCACACCGAAGCCACTGTTGATCTCTGTCGTCTGGCTGGACTCAAGGAATGCGGACTCTGCTGCGAAATCATGCGTGAAGATGGCACCATGATGCGCACGCCGGAGCTGACCAAGCTGGCCGAAGAATGGGGATTGACCTTCATCACCATCAAAGACCTGCAAAATTATCGGAAGACTCATGAGAAACTTGTGGATCAGGCAGCGGTGGTGAATATGCCAACCAAATACGGCGATTTTACGGCCTATGGTTTTGTGAATCGTTTGAACGGTGAACACCACATTGCTCTCGTGAAAGGCGACATTGGCAATGGGGAAAATGTGCTCTGCCGCGTGCATTCGGAATGCCTCACTGGCGACACCTTTGGCTCCCTGCGCTGCGACTGCGGCCAGCAGTTTGCTGCCGCTATGACGCAGATCGAACGCGAAGGCCGCGGTGTGCTCCTTTACATGCGCCAGGAAGGGCGCGGCATTGGCCTTATCAATAAGCTGCGTGCCTATGAATTGCAGGATCAGGGCATGGACACCATGGAAGCCAACCTGGCTCTTGGTTTCGCTGCCGACGAGCGTGAGTATTACATCGGCGCGCAGATTTTGCGCGAACTTGGCGTCAAGAGCATGCGCCTGCTCACAAACAACCCGGACAAGGTCTACCAGCTTGAAGAATTTGGCATGGAAATTCTCGAACGTGTGCCAATCCAGATGGAAGCCAACGATCACGACCGTTTCTATCTCAAAACCAAACAGGACCGCATGGGCCATCTCTTAAATTATTAATCGTAAAAAAGAAAGGAAGTCTCATCATGAATACATTTGAAGGAAAACTCGTATCCGACGGCATTAAAATTGGCATTGTTGCAGCTCGCTTCAACGAATTCATTGTTTCCAAACTCATCGCTGGCGCCCGCGATGCCTTGCTGCGTCACGACGTGAAAGAAGACGACATTGACCTCGCCTGGGTGCCAGGGGCGTTCGAAATTCCTCTCATTGCCAAGAAAATGGCAGAAAGCGGCAAGTACGACGCCGTCATCTGCCTAGGCGCCGTCATCCGTGGTGCTACCAGCCATTACGACTACGTTTGCAACGAAGTTTCCAAAGGCATTGCCAGCGTCTCACTCTCCAGCGGTGTGCCAGTGCTCTTTGGCGTTGTCACCACTGAAAACATCGAGCAAGCCATCGAACGCGCCGGTACCAAGGCCGGCAATAAAGGCTACGACAGCGCCATGGCGGCCATCGAAATGGTGAACCTCGTGCGTCAGGTCGAAGCGTAAATAAAAAAGGAAAAAGAACCGTATCTGCAGCGTGTGATAAGCTCCCCATAGAGTAGATACTCGAAATAACAAAAATCGAGACTACACC
>CALAKO010000237.1 GCA_937922955.1 uncultured Peptococcaceae bacterium
CAGTAATAACATTACTCTTTATTCTTGGCAATATAACCACAAAAGAAGCAGGCACTATAGAGATTCTATGGTGCCTGGCTTTTTTATAAAACGCTCTTTTTATATATCAAATTATGTTATCCCCTTCCAGGTTCCGGAAAAATAACACTATCATCACGAAGGCCATTAAGTTGGTTCATCATAATCTGATACAAATTATGGATATACTCATCCATCTCGTCTTGGATATAGTTGAGATTGTCTAATTGAGAAGGTGGTATAGAAGTATAGGCTCTTGTTTTTGTTGGATAATTTGCTGGGCGTTCTTTGTCTTTAAAATATTCTTTAATCTGTTCCCAAACCTCAGATGTCATATCGTCTGGTTTTGTAACATAAACGTCACGCCAATAAACATAATCTACAGCAGCAATAAAGTGCACCATCCAATCTGGAGCATTTTCATCACCTGGATAAGGTTCATATCGTAAAGAAGCAGGAGGATTTGGTACTCGGTTAATAATATTTCCACCTTCTGGAGTACCGTTTTTCATATTCTCATAGAGATAATCAACATAGGTATCATAGACGTTTTGAACAAAGTTTTCATTTAATTTAGTACTATCAGTGATAATATAAACCGATGGATAGCTGGATATAATTGGCGATCTTTCATAACCACTCTCTTCATCCTCTTGTGGCCATAAGGCTGTAGGTCTTTCTTTATCGCTGTAATAGGATTTCAATTCTTCCCATTGAGCAGAAGACATATCTTCTGGTTTTGTTACATAGGCCTTAAATGCTACGGAAGTGTCTCCATTTTCATAAGCATCCCCATCTTTCTGTTCAATAACGTCAATAGCTACCATCCAATCTGGTGCATTTTCATCGCCAGGATACCGTTCATAAGCAAGGGCAGGGAACGGATTGTCTGGATCTACTGGCTTTTCGCTTTCTGATGAACCAAACGGAACAAAATCAGCATTCAATGTATTGGTTTCATCTTTCCAGCCAGGTGAGGAAACAGAATTTTTAAGGGTACAGCTCGACAAATGCAAGTTATCCCCACTATAGTCATAATCTACAAGGAAATACATCGAGGAACTGTTAATCCCATAGCCATGCCAATAATGTGGAGACCATGTATCTTTCAACTGTAATTTTCCGGATGTCGTCATAACTTCCATACTATCTACACCAATACTAGGCGATCCTGTATTGATATAACCAACCATTACAGCGTTTTTGCTACCATCTGCCATTTCAGAAACGAATAAATAGTTATTTGTGTATCTTAACGCATACCGTACCTGATTAGCAGGAACAACACATTGCCATGACCCATTGCCGTTGTCATCAGCAGGCACATAATATTTCTCAACCAACCAACGTACTTCGCTTGGAATATCACTTGGTAACGTTGGCGCTGCTAAATCAGTAGCAGGCGTATCAATAGTGACACTAGCAGTCGTCCCATCCCAAGACAACGTGCCGCCAAGTGCTTCAGCAATAGGACGGATCGGCAACATCGTACGTCCAGCAACAATCTGCGGCGCTGCATCATTGTATTTAGTGACACCATTAACAGTGAACGCCGTACTTCCGACCGTGCAACGAATAACAGTTCCATCTTTAGTTACCGTTGCGCTGCGTGTATTATTGTCCCATACCACAGCAGCCCCCATCGATTCAGCAGCTGCACGAAGTGGCAAATATGTACGCCCACTTGAAATATATGGTTCAACATCCGTCGACACATACTTACCATCCACATGAACCGTCAGTGGTACACCACTTTCTGTTGCAGATGGATTATTCAGAGCAGGTCCATAAGCGTATGCCGGAACCGCAATCAATGCTGCCATTAATGCTAACACAAAAAGTAGATTTCTTTTTTTCATGATAAAGTCTCCTTTCTCCAAAATCACAAAAAATTAAGCTTAATTTAAGTTTACCTTTATTTATATAAATGTTCAAGTTATTATTCTGAAATATTCGAAAACTAAATGCATCAATAATAATATATGCCATATACAATGGATATTTTTCGCTTTTCATACACGTGTTTTTCAATTATTTCTATCTATAACAATATTATCAAGCAATTGCCCGAATCAAAAAAGACTATCGTAATAAACAATTTCTCGCTTATTACGATAGTCTCTTTGTTACGCTTCTAAATAATAGTCGAAGCCATAGCAGCTTTTTTCAAAGCCATAGTGTTCATAGAAAGCATGCGCCTCCGTGCGGGACATGCCACTGTCGAGAACGATCCCTTTGCAGCCACGGGCTTTCGCAAGATCACGGGCGTGATCCATGAGTAGGGTACCGTAGCCCTGGCCGCGTTCGCCGTCGTTGACGATGAGGCTGGACAGATAGCAGGTCATGCCGGAGAGCCAGAAGGTGTTAAAGTAGGCGCCGTGGCAGAATCCATGTGCAACACCGTCGTCATCGACGAGAAAGAAGGCAAAGCTGTTGTCATCGCTCAGCACCTCTGCGTACACGTCATGAATGGCATCGCGATCATAGGTGTTGTACGTCCAGAGTTTTTCAATGTAATCAAACGCGATGTCAAAGTCGTCCATGGTGGCCGTTTTGAATGTCATTCGCTGTGCCTCCTTAGTCCTGCTTTTCCTGCAGGCGTTTGTAATATTTGTCGGCCTGATAGAGGGCAACACATGGATTGTGCCCAAGCACTCGGTCTTTCGTAACAACACTGGTTACAAGCGCATCCGAATATTTAATGAAGAGACTGTCGTGACCAACACAAAGCCCCATGATGAGGTTGAGATCCGTGTGCGCTTCGTTGAGTGCGAGTGCCTGCAGCACAGGATTGCACATGTTGACGCCGGTGGCTTCGCATTCTTTTGGAATGCCAATGGACACTTTTGGCTGAGCCCCCATTTTGCAGACGGCGCCGTACACTTCGAACCCATTGGTGCGCAGGATTTTTGCCAGCGTGCGAGATTCTTCAGCAAGACCAGCACAGGTGGCAATGCCAAGTTTTTTGGCACCAATTTTACGGGCAAACTGAATCACTTCTTCCACGCGGGTGCGCTTACCATAGCCTTCGGTTTCCACCTTCGCCGCAGAAACTGCGATGCGATTATTTTCCGGCTCTTTCAAAAGCGCCATGGCTCGTTCCTGGACTTCTTCCGGCACATTGGTCGTGAGGCAGAAATCTGGATACTTTCCTTCTTCGCCACGACGGCAATTGATGACGTGACAGTCAATGCAGGACATCGGGGTTTTGTTTTCTTCCATAAGATGATTCCTTCCTTCTTATTGATTATTATCACCAGTATAGCACGCCCTATAGGGAAGCACAAACTGCAGCGGTTTTTACCATATCCAAACACGAAAGCCTTGCGTGACGAAGCATTTTTTGTGATAATGAAAGCAACTGTTTTTTCAATTTTCTTCTGCAAGGGAGATGATTTTATGCAATGTCCACATTGTCATGCTGACAATCAGGAAGGCCGTTTCTGCGGCAAATGTGGCAAACCACTGGACCAAGATGCCAGCGATATGACTCGCGTCATGCCACCACTCGAAGATCTGCACAACGTACCTGATGAAGAAGCGCCAGACGATGCGAACACAGAAGCAGCCAGCGAGAATCTGGCGACAGCATTAGATGAGACCGAGCAAACACCGGATACCGACATACTCAAGGAAGATGATGCACCGGTGATTGACGATAATAGTCAAGACGAATCGAGTGTCGATGCCGACACAACCGCTTCTCATCCAATTCCACCATCATTTCTGCTTGATGATGACATCATTGACGACGAGGAACCCGTCGAAGAACCGCCATCCCACGAACGCCGCAAAAAAATCGTAATGGCAGTATCACTGATCGTCGGGATTGTTTTGGCGGCTGTCGCAGCCATCTATCTTTTTACCGATGTGTTCGACACCACCCCTGCTGTGGATCCTTCTGAGCAGGTGAAAAATGCTGACACCGTTGCTCCGGACACCAGCTTGGCCGAAGATACCATCGTTGGTCACTGGCGCAACTACAACAC
>CALAKO010000238.1 GCA_937922955.1 uncultured Peptococcaceae bacterium
ATCGCCAGATGGGCCACCGTTTTCACCGGCTTCGCCTTCGCCTGCCATGCGCAAACGGGTTCCATTATCCACGCCTTCAGGAATGTTGACTTCCAGCGTTTTCGACTCGCGGCGACGTCCTGTGCCACCGCAATCTGGACATTTTTCTTTGATTACTTTACCAGTACCGCCACATTCCGGACAGGTGGTCTGCGATTGCATGCGGCCAAACGGCGTCTGCTGCATGCTCGTCACGCGCCCGGTCCCATGACAGCGGCTGCACGTTTCTGCACTGGTGCCAGGTTTTGCTCCTGAGCCACCACAGGTCGTACAAGTCACCCAACGATCGACGGTAATCGTCTTCTTGCATCCAAAGACTGCTTCTTCAAAAGAAAGGGTGAGGTCATAACGCAAATCATTACCTTGGCGTGGGCCGTTAGCCTGGGCTCCGCCGCCACCGCCGAAGAACATGTTGAAAATATCCCCAAGATCTCCGAAATCTGCGCCACCACTAAAGCCGCCGCTGAATCCACCACCGCCAAAGCCGCCGAAGTTTGGCGCATCGTGACCAAACTGATCGTATTGTTGGCGTTTTTCAGCGTTGGAAAGCACATCGTAAGCTTCGTTTATTTCTTTAAATTTTGCTTCAGCGTCTTTGTCACCTGGGTTGACATCGGGGTGATACTTACGCGCAAGCTTGCGGAACGCTTTTTTAATGTCCGCATCGCTGGCGTTCTTATCAACCCCGAGCACCTCATAATAATCGCGCTTTTCAGCCATTACTTATTGTCGTCCACTTCAGTGAAGTCGGCATCATAGGTTCCGTCGTTATTTTGTCCCTGAGCCTGCTGTCCCTGTTCAGCCTGTTGCTGCTGAGCAGCCTGAGCGTACATCTTTTCGCTGACTTTGTAAATAGCATTGGTCAGAGCTTCGCTCTTTGTTTTGATGTCTTCGGTGTCTTCACTGTCGATAACAGCACGAAGATCAGCCTGAGCCTTTTCGATGGCTTCCTTATCAGCAGCATCAACGGCTTCGCCAGCTTCTTTCATCACTTTTTCACTCTGGAAGAGAAGAGCGTCGGCGTTGTTCTTCACGTCAACTTTTTCCTTCATCTTCTTGTCGGCTTCAGCGTTCATTTCAGCGTCCTTAACCATGCGATCGATTTCTTCATCGGACAGACCACTGTTGGACTGGATGGTGATGCGCTGGCTCTTACCAGTGCCTTTGTCTTTAGCGGATACATTAACGATCCCGTTGGCATCGATGTCGAAAGTAACTTCGATTTGTGGGATGCCACGTGGAGCTGGTGGGATATCCATCAAGCTGAAACGACCCAGTGTCTTGTTATCTTTTGCCATTTCACGTTCACCCTGAAGGACGTGAATGTCGGTAGAAGTCTGGTTATCTGCTGCAGTGGTAAATACTTGGCTGCGGGATACAGGAATGGTGGTGTTGCGTTCAACGATCTTAGTCATAACACCGCCGAGGGTTTCAATACCAAGGGAAAGTGGAGTAACGTCGAGAAGAACAACGTCTTTAACTTCACCAACAAGTACGCCACCCTGGATAGCAGCACCAATAGCAACGCATTCGTCTGGGTTGATGCCCTTGAATGGTTCTTTGCCAGTCAGCTTCTTAACAGCTTCCTGTACAGCAGGGATACGGGTAGAACCACCAACGAGGATGACTTTATCAATTTCATCAGCGGTCAAACCAGCATCAGACAGAGCCTGACGGGATGGGCCCATGGTCTTTTCAACCAAATCAGCAGTCAGTTCATCAAATTTCGCACGGCTCAACGTGAGATCCAAGTGCTGTGGCTGGCCATTGCCGTCCATGGTGATGAATGGCAGGTTGAGGTTGGAAGTGGTAACAGTGGACAATTCCATTTTTGCTTTTTCAGCAGCTTCTTTCAAACGCTGCATAGCGGTCTTGTCGCCACTCAAATCAAGGCCAGTCTGAGATTTGAATTCAGCAACAGCCCAGTCAATGATCTTCTTGTCGAAGTCGTCCCCACCGAGGCGGTTGTTCCCGCTGGTAGCCAATACTTCAAAGATGCCATCGCCAATTTCGAGCAAGGATACGTCGAAAGTACCACCACCAAGGTCAAATACCAGGATCTTCTGGTCGGTGTTGTCTTTGTCTACACCATAAGCCAATGCTGCTGCGGTTGGTTCGTTGATGATACGCATAACATCAAGGCCAGCAATTTTACCAGCATCTTTGGTTGCCTGACGCTGGCTGTCGCTGAAGTATGCAGGAACAGTGATGACAGCCTGTGTAACGGTTTCACCGATGTATGCTTCAGCATCTGCTTTCAGCTTCTGCAGAATCATAGCAGATACTTCTTGTGGAGTATATTGTTTGCCGCCAAGAGTTGCCTTATAGTCAGAGCCCATATGACGTTTAATACTAGACACGGTATTGTCAGGATTGGTGATTGCCTGGCGTTTTGCAACCTGACCAACAAGGCGTTCGCCGCTATTGTTCAAGCCTACAACAGATGGAGTGGTACGATTCCCTTCGCTGTTAGGAATGACGACCGCTTCGCCACCTTCCATAACTGCAACGCAAGAGTTTGTTGTCCCTAAGTCAATACCAATTACTTTTCCCATTATAATTTCCTCCTAAATATCTATAACAAAAAATGAAATAAACTTATTTATTCCCCGTCACACGGCAAACCGTTGGACGGATGACTTTATCTTTAAAAATGTACCCAGCTCTTAATTCATCAAAAACCGTATTTGCCGGCTGAGAATCGTCGTCCACCACCATGATGGCTTCATGATAGTTTGGATCGTATTCCTTGCCGATGGCTTCGATTCTCTCCAGTCCGGCTTTTCCCAAGCAATCAATAAACTGCTTTTGAACCTTCGCAAACCCTTCTTGGTAAGCTGCAAGGGTTTCAGCCGAATCAACTGGCGGATTCTTTAGAGCCAGTTCAAAACTGTCTAAAACAGGCAAAAGATCTTTTACCAGGTTCATAGTGCCATACTTAGCGATGTCTTCTTTTTCGCCAGCTGTCCGACGTTTAAAGTTGTCAAAATCAGCCAACAAACGCAGATAACGTTTGTTCAATTCCTCGTAGGCACTATCTTCAGCAGGGGCTGCCTCTTCCACCTGTTCTTCGTCCGTCACCACATCAACCTCCGGAGCCTCAACTTCTTCGGTTTGTGGTTCTTTGGACTGTTCCTGTTCTGTCATGCACAGCACTCCTTACTAATATTTTCTCTTAAATATTGCCAGTTCCGAACAGTGGGTCCAATTTCCATCATGTGCCACCACCGTCGAAAGCGCATTCTTTCTAGCATCATTTTTTTCAATGCGGGTAAAAAGCTGTTCGAAACCGCTCAACGCAGCTTCAACCATCGCCACACTTTCAAGGTAATTCATACGCTTTGGCCCAATCAACGCCAAATGACCAACGTTTTTGCCAATGCTGTAGTTCCCTACCACCATGCTGCAGCCTTTGATCTCGGGTGAAGTGTTTTCATCCCCAATTCGAATGGTGATGCCTTTTTCCGGCATATTCTTAAAAAATTCCGCAACATGATCGTCACTGCCAAAGGCCATAAGCAACGGACGCAACAGGTCGATGTCTTTAAACTCAGCATGGGACAAAACATTTAATGTTCCCTCCATCATAACCTGTTTTTGCTGGCGTCTGCTTAAAATCTCATTAAGGATATCCAGAAGATCATGAACAAACGTCGACGCCGCTCCCATCTGATCTATTAAAAATTCGATCAATGGGCGGTGCCAATGCGCCACAGAAAGCCCTCTCAGGTAATGATTCAAAACACCGTTGACCATGTTGAGCTCTTTTCGGCCAAACCCTTTCGGCAAATCAAACAAACGCTGTTCAACGCGTTCGTCGTCTGTGACTACCACCATCAACCCACGCCCTGGCATTAAATAGATTAATTCCAACATGCTCAGAAGAGGTTTGGTCACGTCCGCCTCGGGAATCACCAGCATCGCTGTATAGCCAGTGACATCCGCCATGCGCTTCAAAATAGCATGCATGCGTTCATCGTCCATACTTGCTTGCGATCGGATGTAACGATACAGCTTCTGTTCTTCAACGTATGACCGCTGCGTTCGAAACATCAATCGATCAACGTAATAACGATAGCCGATATCCGTTGGCACACGCCCAGCCGATGTATGCGGCTGAACAATGTAGCCCATTTCTTCCAGATCGCTCATCTCATTGCGAATGGTGGCAGAACTAAATCCTATATCGTATTTCTTTGAAATGGTACGGGATCCTACCGGCTCTGCCGTCTCAATAAAATCTGTGACAATCGCAGCTAGAATTTTTTCTTTTCGTTCATCTAACATGCTCTCGCCTCCTTATTAGCACTCTATCATATCGAGTGCTAACTCTTAATAAAAAATACCATTTTATTCTTTAATTGTCAATAGATTGGCGAAAAAAATCCCATTCCAGCGGCGATTTTTAGCCATCAAAAACTTATTCAATAAATAATTCAAACACCCAATTTCCCATTCTTCGGCCTTGATCGCTCAACTTCAAATATCCATCATCGATGATGAGCCAACCATTGTTCCTGCCAGTGCTCAACGCGTCAGCAAACACCACCGCCAATGGTTGATGATACAGATCCTCGAACGTTTTCAATGAAAGCCCGGTATTCATTCGCAGCCCCATAAACACCGTTTCACTCATTTGTTCTTCTTTGGACAACGCCTCCACCTCCTGTGGTGCCTGTCCATTCTCCAACCATCCGGTTACATACGAATGAAAATCGCTCGTATTAACGAGTCGCTTCGGACGTTCCCAGCTCGTTGCCCCAAGCCCCAGGCCCAGATAATCGTTTAGGTGCCAATAGAGTTGATTGTGTTTCGACGCAAAACCAGGACGTGCGTAATTTGAAATTTCATATTGATGGTAATCGACATCACGCAGCCACGCCCTTTGCCAATCAAACCACTCTGCTGCGCCGTCTTCGTCAATCGGTGGCAGCACACCTGCGTCCATTTGTCGCACCAAGTGCGTGCCTTCTTCCGGAATCAGCTGATAGAGCGACAGGTGTTCTGGTGCAAGCTCAAGCGCTCGATCAATGGTTGCTTTCCATTGTGTAAACGTTTGGCCAGGCAATCCATACATCAAATCCAGATTGATGTTTTCAAACCCTGTTTGACGCGCCAGACGCACCGCATCGGCCGCCTCGTCAGCGGTATGAACACGGCCAACCATTTTTAACAGCTGCTCGTCAAAACTTTGCACACCAAACGACAGACGGTTGACACCTCCATGTTTTAAAACAGCCAGTTTTTCCGCATCCACCGTACCTGGATTGGCTTCAACAGTAAACTCTTCCACACGACTGAGATCCACGCAATCCGCCAACACTTTCAGCAACTGTTCCAATTCCGCTGCTGTCAGTGTCGTTGGCGTTCCCCCGCCGATAAAGATGGTGTTTGCCTGCGACCAACGACCACAAACCCGATGTCTTATTTCATGTTCAAGGGCCGCAAGATAACGCCGTTTCTTTTCTTCATGCCTGCCAGGAAACGAAAGGAAATCGCAATATGCACATTTTTGCGCGCAAAATGGGATATGAATGTAAATACCATGCATGTTGTCTCACCTCATAAAAAAACAGCTGTGAGTCACAGCTGTTTCAAATCATTATTCATCATCCAGGCTAAGAACCGCCATAAACGCTTCCTGAGGAATTTCAACGCTGCCAACTTGTTTCATGCGCTTCTTCCCTTCTTTCTGCTTTTCGAGCAGCTTGCGCTTACGGCTGATGTCCCCGCCATAACATTTATCCAAAACGTTCTTGCGCAACGCTTTAACCGTTTCGCGAGCAATGACTTTATTTCCGATTGCCGCCTGAATTGGCACTTCAAACATTTGGCGCGGAATCAAATTGCGCAGTTTTGCAACCAACGCACGCCCACGGTAATACGCCTTGTCTTTATGCACAATGCAGGACAGCGCATCGACTTGTTCGCCATTTACAAGAATGTCCAATTTTACCAAATTGCTCTTGCGATAGCCGTTCATTTCATAGTCCATCGACGCGTAGCCCTTGGTCTTTGTCTTTAACAAATCAAAATAATCAAAGACGATTTCTGCCAATGGAATGTCGTAAGTAATCGTCACACGAGTCTTTGTAATGTACTGCATGTCAATAAAGACGCCGCGTTTATCCTGAGACAATTCCATCACAGCACCAACAAAATCTTTTGGCACCATCACGTCCACACGCACGTATGGCTCTTCAATATGATCAATGCGTTGCGGCGCTGGCAACTGCGACGGATTGTCCACCTCGACCATGGTGTCGTTCGTTTGATAAACATGATAGATAACGCTTGGCGCTGTTGTGATCAGCGTCAAATTGTATTCGCGTTCCAAACGTTCCTGAATGATTTCCATGTGAAGCATGCCCAAAAAGCCACAACGGAAGCCGAAGCCCAACGCCTGTGACGTTTCCGGCTCAAATTCCAGGGAAGCGTCGTTCAGGCTCAACTTCGCCAGCGAATCTTTCAAATCTGGATACTGTTCATTATCCACTGGATAGAGCCCGCAGAACACCATCGGTACCGCACGTTTGTAACCAGGCAGCGCTTCTGCTGCTGGCTCTGCCGCATTTGTGATGGTATCCCCAACGCGTGTATCGCTGACCTGTTTCATACTGGCTGCAACATACCCTACTTCACCGGCAGACAGCGCTTTGACCTTCTTTTCTTTCGGTGTATGCACGCCAAGCTCCGTCACTTCAAAGGAACGGTCATTGTGCATCATGTGAATGGTCATATTATCACGCAAAGTACCTTCGACCACGCGAATATAAGCGATGGCGCCACGATAAGAATCGTAGTACGAGTCAAAAATCAACGCTTGCAGCGGCTTCGTTGCGTCGCCTTCCGGAGCAGGGATGCGTTCGACAATCGCTTCCAGAATTTCTTCAATGCCTTCGCCAGTCTTTGCTGAACAGAGAATGGCATCAGAGGCATCCAAGCCGATGATTTCCTCTATTTCTTCCTTAACCACTTCTGGTTGTGCGCTCGGCAAATCGATTTTATTAATGACCGGAATAATTTCCAAATCGTGCTCTAAAGCCAAGTACACATTTGCTAAGGTCTGCGCTTCAATCCCCTGCGCCGCATCAACAACAAGCAATGCCCCTTCACACGCAGCCAATGAGCGCGATACCTCATACGAAAAGTCAACATGCCCCGGAGTATCAATGAGGTTCAGAACGTATTCCTTTCCATCTTTTGCCTTATAGTTAATGCGTACTGTTTGCAGCTTAATGGTAATACCGCGTTCACGTTCAATGTCCATATTGTCCAAGAGCTGTGACTGCATTTCGCGTTTTTCGACAGCTCCCGTCATTTCCAACAGTCTATCAGCGAGCGTGGATTTACCATGGTCAATATGCGCAATGATGCAGAAATTACGAATTCTTTCTTGCATAAACGTCCCCTTTCTTTCATTAATAATGTATTATCCTCTGCGAATCTTTCTTCTCACCATATTAATGGCTGCCTGCATTTCTTGAATACGAAGTACAATGGCCATTACAACATAAAGTACAACACCGACAGCAACGGCCAAGAAGAGTTCCAATAACTGCTGAGATTTTGAAGTAATGTCAATAAAATGATCGCTAACGTTCAAAAACAGCATAACACCAACACCCATAACAGCCGATGCAATAATAATTTTTCCTAAAGAAATTATGATCTCGCGACTGCCTAGATCGCCCACTTTTTGATGCAAGAAGGCATACAACAGCACCATTGAAACCAATCCTGCAATGGAATAGGCGAGTGCCAAACCTTGAGCTTCAAATGGCCCAACCATGAGAATGCTCAATACGATATTGATCACAATAATGATCGTATTTACAATAACCGCACGCTTAGAATCGCGCAAAGCATACATGCCTCTGTTTAAAATCTGCTGCTGGCTGTATCCAATGATCCCAACGCAATAAAACACCAAAACAGACGCCGTAATTGCAACATTGTCTTCCGTAAATTTCCCCTGCATGAAAAGGGCACGAATCAACGGTTCAGCAACAACCATCAAGCCAACACTGGCTGGAATAAGAATGAAATTATTTAGATTAATACCTTCCACCAGTTTCCGCTTAAATGAACGAATGTCTCTTCTAGCAATCAATTCCGTTAAAACAGGAAAAACTGCCGATGCAATGGCCGTCGCAAAAATCCCGATCGGCAGCTGCATCAATCGATTGGCATTATTTAACGCCGTAACCGTCCCTGCATCCAGTTGGCTGCCAAGATTTTGTGTCACAAAAGTGTTTAAATACACCACACTTAATCCAAGCACAACAGGAAGCGCCAATCTGAAAAAATCATGCACTCCCGGGTGTTTGAAATCCAAAACAGGCATCCATTTTACGCCAATTTTCAGCAGAATAGGAAAATGAACAATAAAGTTCAAATAACTCCCTACGACAACACCAATGGCAAATCCCGTAATCCCAATGGTTGGCATGAGCCAAAGACCAAAGACAATGATAGCTATATTATACAATAAAGAGCCTATTGCCGGAGCAGTAAATTGTTGATAAACATGACAAATTCCCTGACAAATCCCACTGAGACACATCATAAAACTTTGCAGCAACATGATGCGGGTAAGGTAAATGGCCAATTCTTTCGTTTCTTCCGCATATCCTACAGCTAAAAAGTGATTCATGATAAACGGAACAGATACATAGAAAAAAGCCATTAAAACCACAACGGCAATTAACATTGCATTAAAAATGGTGCTTGCCACCCGCCACGCTTCGTCTTCTTGATCGCGATTGATATACTCACTTAAGACGGGAATGAACGCCGTTGAAAATGCCCCACCTACTAAGATCAGATACAGAAAGTCTGGAATTAAAAAGGCCGCTTTGTACGCATCCGTCATCCACCCCTGTCCAAAAACAGTGGTCATAACAATTTCTCGCACATAACCAAGTACACGCGACAAAGCACTCATAATCACTAAGAATCCTGTGATCTGAGCAAGAGATCGTCGTTTTAGCTTACTACCGCCCAAAATCGGACACCCCTTTCAGCTTGATGGAAAATCACAAAAGAAGAGGGAACTCAAAAAGTCCCCCCCCACTATTTTCTCTATAATATTACTTTGTTAGCAACCAAGCAAAAGTGCTGTATAATCTGGGATTCCCCATTCATCAACCATTGGCTCAATGCGATCCGTATAGTAACGCAAATCATTCATTGCGGAAAGCACCTTACCCTGATACATACGTGCTTGGCTTTCAAGGTTTTCCTCTTTTTGTGCAATAGCTACTTCTTGTTCCAAGACAGCCAATGCCTTATTCAATTCACTCAAGGCATCAGACAAATCATTAATAATACCGTATTCAACAGTCTTTTTAATGTCTAATCCGATTGCATTTTTATTCGCCAGTAAACGCGCCAACATATTCTCATAGCGCAATACACATGGAATAATGTCTTTCTTAGACATTTCAATCATGGTCAACGCTTCAATATTGATGGTACGATTGTAGGTTGCCAAGTGAATTTCCATTCGAGAGTACACTTCTTCTTCAGAATAAATACCATTTCGAACGAACAAATTCAAGTTCTTTGGCTCAACATACTTAGGAAAAGCTTCAACAGCATTTTCCAAGTTTGGCAGACCACGACGTTCCGCTTCTTCTACCCATTCATCGGAATAGTTGTTGCCATTAAAAATGACGCGCTTATGTGCCTGAACTTCTTCACGAACCAATAGATTCAGTTCAGCTAAGAAATCATCTGCAGCTTCAAGACGATCCGCATAGCCATGCAGAATATCGCCAATGGCTGTGTTCAAAGCAATGTTTGGACCAGCCGTCGAAATGGATGAACCAGGCATACGGAATTCAAACTTATTCCCAGTAAATGCAAACGGAGACGTTCTGTTTCTATCAGAAATATCTTGTGGCAATGGAGGCAAAGTGTTAACACCCAATTCAATGTAACCTTTGCCCGATGTATTATATTTTTCACCGGCTTCAAAGTTTTCCAGAATCTCTGTAAATTCTTTGCCAAGGAAGACACTCAAAATAGCCGGTGGTGCTTCATGACCACCAAGACGATGATCATTTCCTGCACTAGCGATGGTCAAACGCAACAGTTCTGGATATTCATCGACGGCATGAATCATTGCGCAGACAAACAGAAGGAAACGAGCGTTTTCCATTGCAGTGGAACCCGGACTTAAAAGGTTTTCACCGCAGTCTGTGCTCAAAGACCAGTTAATGTGTTTCCCAGAACCATTGATTCCTTCAAATGGTTTTTCATGGAGCAAGCATTCATAGCCATGCTTTCTTGCTACTTCCTGGAGAGTAGCCATTAACAGCTGATTTTGGTCGTTGGCCACGTTACAGGAATCGTAATTTGGCACAATTTCAAACTGACAAGGAGCAACTTCAGAATGCTTCATCTTTACTGGCACACCCATGCGCCAAAGCGTTTCATCTGCATCTTTCATAAACGCAGCAACTTCAGCACTGATCGCACCAAAATAATGGTCCGAAAATTCCTGACCCTTTGGCGCTGGAGCACCAAAAAGCGTACGTCCACAAATAACTAAGTCCTCACGTTTCTTGAAAAGATCTTGTTTGACGAGGAAATATTCTTGCTCAGCACCCATAGAAGGCGTGACACGTCTTGTCATCTCATCACCAAAGAGGCGCAAAATTCTCAAGGCTTCCCGACTAACAAGGGCCATTGAACGCAAAAGCGGTGTTTTCTTATCGAGCACATACCCATTATATGAAATGAAAATTGTTGGAATATACAACGAACCATCTTTTACAAATGCAGGGGATGTTGGATCCCAAGTGGTATAACCGCGAGCTTCAAAGGTGTCTCTCAGACCACCAGATGGAAAAGACGATGCATCCGGTTCACCAACAACTAAATTCTTTCCTGAAAATTCAAGAATCGCCGACCGATCGCTTTGAGGAGAAAGAAAACTGTCATGCTTTTCTGCAGTTGTGCCAGTTAATGGATGAAACCAATGCGCAAAATGGGTAGCGCCTTTTTCAACAGCCCAGTCTTTCATCGCTGCAGCCACAATATCAGCAATTTGCGGGTCCAAATCAGATCCTGTCTGAATGGTTGCTTTTAACGACTGATATACTTTTTTAGGCAATCGCTCTTGCATCACTGCATCACTAAACACATCTGATGCATAAATATCCAAGAAATTTTCTTTCATGCTTTTTCCTCTCTTATCGCTTTCTACTGAACATTCAAGATCTTACATCAAATCCTGAACGCTCAATGATTACTCTTAATAGGTACTTTCATACACAATACTAAGATTATATCACCTATACATGCGTTTGTCATTATCTAAAACTTTCTTAGAACAAAAATGTTTTCTCTTAATATTCTAAATGAAAAAATCGTTCACTTCAGAAAACTGAAGTGAACGACTCTCGTTCTTACATGAATATTCATTAACCTACAGGAACTGGATCCAACCCTAATACAAAGATAAAGATACTTACAATAATAACAGTGCCAAGACTCATAATAACCATAGGCAACGCATTTGTCTTGATGATCTTACCTTCATTACCAATTGTACCAGTAGTAGCACAAGCAGAAACAACGTTGTTAACACAAACCATGTTACCAATAGCACCGCCCATGTTCTGCAATGCAACGATCAAAACGGTTGGCATGGACAGAATGGATGCTGTTTCGAACTGAAGGGATGCAAACAAGGTGTTAGATACTGTGTTAGAACCAGACATAAAAGAACCCAATACCCCAATGAATGGAGCAATGATGACATAAAGCTGTCCAGCAACAGCAGCTAATGCTTCAGCCATAACCAAAAGCATTGGATCTTTTACCGCTTCTGCAACATTTTCCATGGTTGCAGAGTCGATGTTGGTGAAACGGAACAAGTTAACCATTGCAACACCAAATAAGAGCGCAATAGCAGCACCAGATACCTGGCTAAATGTATCCGTAAAGGCACCCTTGATTTCTCTGCTTCTCATATTGTGAATGAAGAAAGTAATGACAGCAACAACAATGAAGACAACACCAGGACTCCAGAACAATGCATAGTTCCAGTCTAAGCCAAGGATGATGCCGCTTTCGCCAGTACCTACGGTCAAAGCCTTAATACTGTTTGCCCATCCAGCACCGTTTGCGGAAGCAACACGAGTCACAACCAGAATACCTGCGATAATGACATATGGCACCCATGCTTTAAGCAAAGACATATTGCTGGTCTTTGGTTCTGGAACCGCAGTCAAGTTTAACCAACTCTTATCCCACTTGCTCTTTTCGTCGAAGGTCCAAGTTGTCTTAGGTACGAGGAAACCTTTTTTCGTTGTTGCCATAACAATAAAGAGCGTAATAACAGCAGCAAGCAAAGAGGTCAATTCAGGACCAACCGTGCATGCAATTAAAATATATAATACATCAAATACAACCGTTACATACAAAATGAATGGAATAACTGCAACTGCATCGCGAAAAGATCTGTTTTTACCAAACACTTTGCAAAGAGTTGCTACCCCGATGAAAAGAATAACCGGTGTCAAAATAGCCAAAGGAATAGCCGTCCACTGAGTTAATGCCATTCTCCAGCTATCAGGATCAGCCAAAGATGTTAAAGACTGCTGAACGGTAATATATGCCGTATTGGTAGGCGTCCCTGCAGCACCATATGGAACAGGAATCGAGTTATACTGCAATGCAATAACAGCTGCTGCCAATGGAGGGAAACCAACACTGATCAGCAATGGTGCAGCTAAAGCAGCAGGTGTCCCAAACCCTGCAGCCCCTTCAATGAATGCACCAAAAATGAAACCAATGATAATTGCCTGCAATCGAGCGTCTGGAGTAATACCATTAAACATACGATTGATAGCAGACATTGCGCCCGATCTTGAAAGGGTATTCATAATCAAAATAGCCCCGAAGATAATTACAAGATTCTCAAACGCACTCAGGAACCCGGTCAATGTGTATGCAACAGCATGCAGCACACTCATTTTCCAAAGGACAATGGCAAAAACAAAGGTTAAAAACCATGCCAATGGAAGTGCTCGTTTCGCCGACCAAGCGAACCCTGTCATCAATACGACAGTTAAAATAATTGGAATAAATGCGATTAAAGCGTACAATGTTTTACCTCCTTATCATCATTTACACTTTGGAAATATTCACGCTTATTCAGTATAGCTTGTTTTCAAAATATTACAAGATTGTCATAGAACTTTTATGAAAAAAAAACTTATTATATAAATCTATCGTTTTCAAAATCATGTATACATTCTCTCTTGTTCTTTCAAATAAAAACAAAAAATTCGGTGCCAAAATGTGACGATCAGTCACACCAGACACCGAATTTTTTGAACTAGTTTCTAAGAAACTAATTCCGCGTGAATAAATCCAAAATGTAATCGAGGTTTACATCGTACCTTAATTTTAAATAACAACTGTTGTGATGTAGGAAAC
>CALAKO010000239.1 GCA_937922955.1 uncultured Peptococcaceae bacterium
TCTTATACGTTTGCGTCTCGTTCCAATTTGATATCAGTGTGCCGTAACCATTCTTTACTTCAAGCATTTTTTCATAATCAAACACTGGGCTGGTCAGATCTCCAATAACAAAATCGGAATAATTGCCGAACGGAAGATAGGAATTTGGCTGACATTTTTCAAAAGAAAAAGCTTGCTTCAAAACAGAAAGATCCTTGCTTTCTTTAAAAAATTCAAATGTATTAAAACCACCCCTGTCTGAAATTAGCTTATCGTCGTCACCAATGTAATATTCTTTATTATCAAAAATAATGTTTTCGATCTGCCAGACGCCGCTATTCTTACGCAGCAAATACCCTTCGCGAACATCATTTTCCAACTGCCAGCCATGAGTATTGTTGTAGGGGTTGTATCCTGAAACACTGGCGTCACGATAAATGATGACTTTTGCATAATCATCAACGATGCTCAATTGATCAATTTGGCAGAGAAAATGGCCACTTGTCATTCCAATACCGCAATCTGGATTCATAAATAGCTCATAGAGATTTCTGGCGTTTGATTCTTTATAGATTCCATCATTGGTGAAATATTCACGTGGCAATACATTTAAGCGTCCCGAAAGAATCACGGAATAGTAATACTCATTCAAAGTCTCAACAAGGTTTTGAATGTCGTTCACATCTTCTTTGTCAGAAAAAATATTGTGCAGCCAAACGCTAATGGAACTTTTTGCAGAGATGTCCACGGTCATGGTTGAAAACTCTTTCATATAGACAAGATCGCCCATGACGCTAAACGAGCCATCATTGTCCTTATGTGCTGGAATGGAAGCGGCCATCTCCGCACAATAGTCGTCGCGCGTCCACCAATTTGCGAGAACACTGCCGTCCAAAGCCCACGCCTGATACGGAAGCAAAAACAACCCCATAAAAACAAATATCACGGTCCATTTTTTCATGGTTCTTTCCCCTTCTATCTGCCATTAACAAACAATACAGGATCACTGGTCGGATTGCAGTGCGCGCCAGTTCTCAATTGTAGCGTCTGGATGGTCGCGTTCATAAACAAGTTTGTCATAGTCAAAAATCAACGCTTCAATGTCCCCAATGATATAGCTCATATAATTTCCATAGGGGCAATAGTCCTTGCGTTGGCATTTTTCAAAATTAAACCGCTCGGTCCATATCGATGCATCTTCCGCATCTTCAAACATTCTAAACAAATTAACGGTTTGATTTTCATCATTAAAAATGCGTGATGCCTCTCCTTCAAGATACGCTGCATTGTCAAAGAGAATATTGGCAATTTTCCATTCATCATTCACTTTCTCCAATAAATATCCTTCGCGAACATTCTCCTCTACTACAACACCACAATTCCTATCATCACTAATCGGGTTTTCATCGATCGTTTTGATCGAGCGAGTGATAAACACTTTGGCCACGTTGTCGGATATTTTTACTGTATCAAGAGAATAGCTGCACACTTCCTCTTCACACCCCAGACCAGCATCGGGCACCTTGAACATCATATAAAAATTACGTGCATTTGCTTCCTGATAAACGCCGTCGTTTGTGAAACAGCTCCTTGGCTGAAGCTTGATGGAGCCGGAGCAGACATCAAAAAGAAAATAGTGTTGACATTCTTCAATAACTTTTTGTATATCCTGATACTCTTGACGATGCAGTAAGCTATTGACCAGATTTTGAAAAAACGGTTTCTTGACCGTCGTTGAAATCTCGTCCCAGCTGAAATTTTCTAATGTAGGCTCATCGCCCATGACGTGATAAGAGCCATCCAGATTTTCGATTCGATTGGTATTGCTGGCAAGAATGCTGTAGTACTCATCCTTGTGTTCATTTTTCATCCACGCTTTATCTTGCGCATAACCGGTTACCGGGACGATCAACATCAACAGGCAACATACAAGCATCCATTTCTTTATCATATGTTCTTTCAAACCAACCACTTCCCTGCTCACAATCAAATCTCAAAGCTGTACCATGTGACGCTCTCCATCAGGTGTAATTGCAATAATTCTGTTATCCCGCATTGTCAATGCACTGGCTACGACTGGAAAAGTTTGTATAAAAACAACAACTTGATTCGGGTTATCTAATGGATGCATGTACAATTGATCAATAACCCGTATTCTCCGTTCCGACCCGACCAAAACATGGACCTTATTCGAAGACAATGATGAATTTCTTAGTTCTGGATGCATTGAAAGCACGGCTTCCGCATTTCGTTTTTGCCATTCTGTAAAAGAAATCCGTCCTGCTGCGCACTCATC
>CALAKO010000240.1 GCA_937922955.1 uncultured Peptococcaceae bacterium
ATAAAGACAAAGGGGCTGTCACGCAAACGAAAAAGTCGTTTGTGCGACAGCCCCTTTTTGATTGTCTGGAATTATTGGGCGAGCACATGATCCAACAGATGGTCCATGGCTTCGACGTAGCCTTGGATGCCATGGCCGCTGATGGTAAGGCAGCAGGCGGCACGCAAGTAGCTGATTTGGCGAAAGTCTTCGCGCTGGCTGACATCGGAAATGTGGATTTCTACTGTTGGTATTGCTACCGCTTTGAGAGCGTCCAACAGAGCCACGGAAGTATGGGTGTAAGCAGCTGGGTTGATGACAATGCCGTCCACGGTGCCATAGCACGCTTGAATCTTGTCGACAAGATCGCCTTCGTGGTTGCTCTGGTAAATGTCTACCTCGATGCCGCGCTTGGCGGCATGGGTCTGAATCAACTCACAGAGATCGCTGTATGTGGTGCGGCCATAGATGTCTGGTTCGCGGATGCCCAGCATATTAAGATTTGGGCCGTTAATAATGCATAGCTTCATGGAAATCCTCCAATATTTGTGAGACCGTTTGCTCGATGTGCAGGTTGTCGAGTCGATAGTCGGCAAAATCGGCGTAAAGGGCCTGGCGCTCGTCGTACAATCGGCGTAAAGTTTCTAACCCGCCAGCAGACAATGGGCGGCCGTCGGTTGGCAAATCTTCCAGCGGGCGTTCCAGCCAGTAGAGACGGCCGTTTTGACGCAGCAAATCTTTATTGGCAGGAACGGTGACGCTGCCGCCGCCAGTGGCAATAACCAGTCCATGCTCTTTTCCATAGACGGCAATGGCTTCGCTTTCTATGGTGCGGAAGGCGTCGATGCCGTAGGTGTTGATATAGTCTGGCACGCTGCCGTATTGTTCTTCGATGGCGGTGTCGATGTCCACAAAGCGACGGCCAAGCTGGTCGGCAAGGGCTTCGCCAATGGTGGATTTGCCCACGCCAGGCATGCCGACAAGCACGATGTTTTCTGCATCGGCAACCATGTTCGAGAGAATCGGTGCGATGTGGCTTTCCACATCGTTCAGGCCAATGAAATATTTTGCTGCGAAGACGGCCTGAGCGACCAACATGGGCAGACCGTCGCAGGTGGTAACGCCGCGGCGTTCGGCATCGAGCAGAAAACGGCTGCGATGCGGGTTGTAGATGACATCGAAGCAGGCTTCAAGCTGCGTAAAACCGTCGAGCTCGATGAGTCGTGCGCCATTGTTTGGATACATGCCGACAGGAGTGGCATTGATGATGACCTCGGCATCGTGATGCAGAGCGATGTCGCTGTAAGGCACGGCATCGTGGCGACCGAAGATGACGATCTCGCGAGCACCTTTGTCGCCAAGCACGGTGGTGATGGTTTTCGATGTGGCGCCGTTACCGAGGACGAGGCATTTGCGGCCGTTGATGGCGATGCCGGCGTTGTCCAGGGCAAAGGACAGGCCATCGTAATCGGTGTTGGTGCCGAAAAGAGTGCCGTCGGCGCGACGGACGATGGTGTTGACACAGCCGATGCGCTGCGCTTTCTCGTCGATGTCGTCGCAGAAAGGCATCACCGTTTCCTTGTAAGGAATGGTGACATTGATGCCCTGCCAGTCACCGCCTTCAAAAAAGGCGGTGATGTCCATAGGTTCCACTTCAAAAAGTTGATAGTCGTAGTCGCCAATTTGCGCATGAATCTGTGGTGAAAAACTGTGGCCTAGGGTGCGGCCTAGAAGTCCGAAACTCATAATTCGATCTCCACGTTTTTGTAAGCGCCAAGCAGGCTGAAGGCTGGGCAATCACGGGAAAGTTGGTTGATGATGGCCTGTACCTGTGGTTCGCGAATGTCGCTGTCCATATCCATGAAGAAACGGTGCGTGGTGTGGTTGCCATCAACGATTGGACGGCTTTCCAGAAGGGTCAGATTAACACCCAGTGCAGCCAGTGGAGACAGCACGTCGTCAAGACCACCAGAAACGTTTGGTACGGAGAGCATGAGGCTGATGCTGTCGGCGTCTGGATGGATGCGTGGGGTTTTGGCCAGGCAGATGTAGCGGATGTAGTCTCCTGGGTTGGCCACTTCCTGACGCAGAACGTGCAGGTTGTCGGAAATTTCCATGTGAGCAGGAACAATCCAGGCGATGAAGTTGTCGCTTGGATCGGCGATTTCCTTGTTGATGTCTTCCGCGCCTTTTTCAACAATGTTGCAGTTGAGAGTAGCGAGGAATTCGGAGCAGTGGTAGTAGGAGCGGCGATCGACCACAACGGTTTTCAGGCTGGTGAATGGGACGTTGTTGGCAGCCACCAGTTTGTAGTGGAGGTTGACTTTGATGCCGCGCACGATGTGGCAGGTCTTTTTGAGGAGCAGATCATAGGTCAGCGCCTTTGCACCGGAGCGGTTGTCTTCGATTGGCAAAATGCCATACTGTGCCAGTCCGAGGTTGACAGCATCCACAATTTTCATATCGTTATTGAGGGTGATGCAGCGTGGATTGTCAAACAGGCTTTGTGCCACTGGAAGGTCGTTCGGGTCATCGGTAATGGCAACGCTGCCGCTGGAAGGGAAGGCGTCGTCGGTGAAAGTGGCAATGACACCGTTGATGAAGCTTTCATCGGGATCGATGAGCTGGGATTGACGGAAACGGCTGACACGGAACAGAGTTTCATAGGTTTCGCGCAGCGGCACCACAAGATCGGCGCTTTTGTCTTCGGTAATATGGTCAAGGATCCAAAGTTCGCGGTTGCGGTCAAGGATTGGCAGATTGTTGGCTTTTTTGTATTCTGCCACTTCTTTGGAAAGGTCGAGACGCTTGACAATGAGATCCAGTAATTGTTCATCAACCGCGTTGATTTCAACGCGAATATCATCTAAATTTTTCATAGTTTGTGCTCCTCCAAAATAAGATCTAGGATTACAATGGCCATCACTGCTTCAACAACTGGCACTGCGCGAATGGCGATGCAGGGATCATGACGACCGGTGATGACGAGGGGTTCGTCCATTTGCTTGGACAGGGAGACGGTTTGTTGTTCCATGGAGATGGACGCGGTTGGCTTCATGGCCAGGCGAACGGTGATTGGTGCTCCGGAACTGATGCCGCCCAGGATGCCGCCAGCGTGGTTGGTGACCGGTGTGACGCGGCCATCCTGCATGCGGAATGGGTCGTTGTGTTCGCTGCCGCGCATGGTTACGCAGTCAAAGCCTGCGCCAAAGTCAATCCCTTTACAGCCAGGTATACCGAAAAGGGCTTGTGCCAAACGGTTTTCGATGCCATCGAACATCGGTCCGCCAAGGCCGACGGGCACGCCGATGGCAGCTCCCTGCACGATGGCGCCCACGCTGTCTCCTTCGCGGGCAGCGTCTTCGATGGCTGTTTGCATGGCAGCAGTTGCTGAATCCGAAAGAGTAGGGAAGGCTTTGTCCGCCATGCCTTCGAGGGTGGCAGCGTCAACAGCAACAGGATCGAAGGCAGTGCCGGTTACATTGGCCACTTGCAGCAGCTGAGCGCCAATGTGGATGCCGCGGCGACGCAGAATCTGTTTGGCGAGGCCGCCGGCAATGCAGAGCGGCGCGGTGAGACGACCAGAAAAATGACCGCCGCCGCGCATGTCGGCGAAACCGTTGTAGTGAACGTAGGCGGTATAGTCGGCATGGGAAGGCCGTGGATGGTCGAGCAGGTTGGAATAGTCTTTGGATCGCTGATTGGTGTTTTCAATGTAGGCCATGAGCGGAAAACCAGTGGTGGTCCCATCCATAAGGCCGCAGGCAAACTGCACAGCATCGGCTTCCTTGCGCTGAGTGGTGAGTTTGCTGGAGCCTGGTGCGCGGCGCGCCATGAACTGGGCGAGCTCGGCTTCGTCGATGGCTTCTCCTGGCGGTACGCCGTCAATTTCCACGCCAATCATTTTGCCGTGGCTTTCGCCAAAGACGGCGCAGCGATAATGAGAACCGATATTAGATGCCATCACAAACACCTCCCAGGGATGCGTAGTCGTTGAAGAAATGTGGATAAGATTTATTGACGGCGTTGGCGCCGGTGAGGGTAATCGGTGCGTCGCAATTCAGGGCAGCGATGGCAGCCGCCATGGCGATGCGATGATCGTTGGCGCTGTCGACCGAGCAGCCACCGTGGAGCTGTTTGACGCCAGTCACGCGCATGGTGTGTTCGTCGCTTTCGCACGGCACGCCCATGGCCGTGAGCATGGCCGAGGTGGTGGCGATGCGGTCACTTTCTTTGAGGCGAAGGCGTTCGATGTCCGTAAAGACGGTGGTGCCTTCTGCCTGTGCGGCGATGACCGATAAGATTGGCAG
>CALAKO010000241.1 GCA_937922955.1 uncultured Peptococcaceae bacterium
AGATACTTACGAACTAGATAGTACAGCAGAAGAAGCAAAAAAGAAAAACAAAAACTCATTGCAGGGATGTTCCTGCGTTCCGTGCTGATTGTACTATTTGCCATTGTATTTATATCGGCACTGTCTCATGCGTTTGGTACTGAAAACATGCCTATGGCGGTCAGCATCTTTTGTATTTTGTTAGGGATCCGTTTCGTAGACTTTGGCTATTGCATCAAAGACTCTCTGGCGACTTTGAGCCTGTCGTTTTTAATTTTGCTCATTGCGCCTGTATTGGCTTCTTCCGTCTCATCGCCTTTTCTGAGCTTTTTGATCCATCTGGTGTCCTTTTTCGCCATTATGTTCATCACTTGTGATAAACCAGAAATGGGCAATGGCGGCCTCTTCAGTTTTGCATACATTTACCTGTCAGGAAACCCTGTCTACGGCGACGCGCTCATCCAGCGTTTCTATCTCACATTGACCGGTCTGCTTATTTGCGGGCTTATTTTCTACGTAAAGCACAAAGACAAGAATAAAGACATTCGTTTCATTGATAAAATAGACCAATTTGATTTCAGTGAACTTAAATTCCAATGGATGGTACGCATGTCTCTTGGCGTCAGCGCCATTCTCGCTCTTGGCATGGCTTTCGGCATCGAACGCTTCATGTGGGCCGGATTTGCCTGTGGCTCACTGCTCTCCGAATACTCGGCTAACCCTAAAATCAACCAACGCTCCATTCAGCGTTTCATCGGTGTTATTGCAGGTTCCTTGCTGTACTATGGATTTTACAACTTACTGCCTAGCAGTCTCCACACCGTTATCGGCCCTCTGGGTGGCTTTTTCCTCGGTTTCTGCGTCGACTACAAATACAAAACTGCTATGAATTGCCTTGGCGCATTGATGATCGCCTCCAGCATTTACGGTCTGGAAACCTCGATCGCCCTTCGTATTTCCGATACCGTCATCGGAATTGTCTTCGCCTTCGCTTTTTACTATATCTACGATCGCTACGTATTCATGCGTTTCTGTGGCGCAAAACAAACCAGCGTCAATCGTTGAAAAGTAAGCCAATAAAAATAACAGAAACATTCTTCCCCATAGAAAAGCTGTCGCATCAACGACAATTCGTTGATGCGACAGCTTTTTATGAATGCAATACTTCTCTAAAGTAAACAAAATTGGTAAAAAAGCATGCTCTCCCCTCGTATTTTTAGCGTGACAGGCTTGTCGTATACAATCGAAAAGTGTTATGATGAAAATAACCAATCAATTTGTTTTATGGACGGAGGATTTCCATGGCACTCTTTCATGGCAGCAGATTGCGCGAACTGCGCAACAGTAAAAAGATGAGCATTGCAGAATTATCTAAACTCTCAGATGTCAGCACTGGTCTGATCAGCCAAATCGAACGTGAAATGGTTATTCCATCGGTGGTCAGTATCTGGCGGCTGGCACAGGCGCTCGATACAAACATTAACTACTTTTTCGATGAGAATGACGCAGACGATAAAGTGATTATCCGTAAAAACGACCATCGTGTCGTCATTTTTCATGGAAACAGCAGCTATTACAAACTGCTCAGTCCCAGCTCACCGGAACGCCTGCTGGATATGACTGAAATCACATTGAAAAGCGGCTGCGCCTATGAACAGGCCCCTTTAACGCACGACGGTGAGGAGTGCGGTTATGTCCTTAAAGGCCAGTTAACGGTCATTCTGAATGGCAACGAATACATCTTGGATGAAGGCGACAGCATCTACTTCAACAGCACCCTGCCACATAAATATGTCAACAACGGCACAGAAGACTGCATTTCCATTTGGGCAATGACACCGGCATTTTTCTAATAAAAAAGCGTTTTCCGCAAACAACGCGCGGAAAACGCTTTTTTATTTTATCCAAGCACCTGACCAATCACACGGTGCCAATTTTTATAGGACATTTTTTCAATGTCTTCCTGACTGAATCCAACTTCATGCAATGTCTCAAGGAAGGCTGGCACTTTCTGACAGCTTTCCAAGCCTCTGGTGGCCACATTCACATCGCTGCTAAAGCTGCCGGCGGTCCCATCTGCAAGAAAATCGGTGAAATCAAAGCCAAAGGCAATGTGATCAACGCCAATGAGATCGGCCAAATACAAGGCATGCTGCGCCAATTGATCGCTGGTTTGCTTGGCGCCATCGAGACTGACAAACTCATTAAAGGCATTCAGCCCTACAAAGCCGCCGCTTTCAGCAATCGCTTTCAACTGATCATCACGCAGATTACGTGGCACATCCGCCAATGCTCGAACATCCGAATGCGATGCAATGATTGGACCACTGACAGTGTCCACCACGCCCCAAAAAGATTTTTCATTGAGATGCGACACATCAACAATCATGCGTTTTTCTTCCATATGCCGCACCATTTTTCTGCCCGCCACTGTGAGCCCGTGCTCGGGATTTCCCTTGGCACCGGAAGCCAGGCAATTTTCTTCGTTCCAGGTCAGCATCGCATGACGCAGGCCGAAGTCGTACAGATTATCCATTTTTTCCAGGCTGTCACCAATAGCGCTCAGTCCTTCGCCGCCAAGAAGGATGTAATACTTGCCTTCCTGTTTAGCCGCTTCAATGTCTGCCAGCTGTCGCACCATCACAGCGCCTTGGCATTCCTCCATCTCCTCTTTCACCGCAACCAGCAATTGCTCAAGGCGCTTTTCATAGTTGCTCGTGTATGGAGGATCCACCCAAAGGACCGCACAGCAGCCTTCTATTCCGCCCTCTTGCAGGCGCTTCAGATGATGATTCTCGAGAACCTGAGTTTCCCCCTGCAAGCGCTTCATCAACACATCGGTAAAAATATCTGTATGTCCGTCAAATACCACACAATCATCTTCTTTCATCACACTTTTTCCCCTCAACTTGGCCGCTCAATCAACCACCTAGCATTTGCCCGACAAAAGTCCCCATATAGGTACCAATAATGTAACCGAACGTCCCAACCAGCATAATTGGTCCAACAAGGTTGATCCAGCCTTTTGAAATGGCCATCGCTGCCGCCGTGGTTGGCCCGCCAATATTGGCATTAGACGCCACGATGATTTCTTCCAAATTAAAGTGGAAAATCTTGCCAACGACAAAGACCACGAGCATATTGATGAGGATGATGATGGCACAAAGCACAAACAGCAGCGGTGCTTCACGCAGAATTTGTGGAATCGACGCCGGAACGCCAATAACAAAGAAAAAGAGATAGATCAAATAGGTCCCAATTTCCTGTGTGCCAGACGTTTCTTCAATCTGTTTGGCAAAGAAAGTTGCGACAAACATGGCGATGGTCGTCATGATCAAGTATTCATTGCCGAACAGTCCGTTCAACATCGTGAACAGTACGTTTGATGTTGGAATCGTTTCTGCCAGAAAACCGGCAATGATTTTTGAAATCCAGACGATGATGGCACTGATGGCCACATCCACAGCGATGTCCCGCAAAGAGATTGGTTTTCGATCCCAAAAGGCTGCAGCACGCGTTTTTGCTTCATCGCTGATGCCCACATTTTCTACCATATCCATGTGGGGATGTTTATAATGCTTACGGAAAAATTGAATGCCAGGAATTGCAATCAGGACAAAGAAATAAATGGCCATCATACAGTTGTCCGCAACAGTCGCTGCGGCAATCATTTCTCCCGGCACATCAAAGGCCTGCGACAAGGCTGCAAAATTGACGCCACCACCAATATAGGTTCCGGTCATTGTGCCAGCCAGTTCTGCCAGATATGGAATGTGTCCCTGTAAGAGATAGAATCCCGCCACTGCACCAAAAGCAGTGCCACAAGCACCAATCAGAAAAATAATCAGCAGCTTGCCAGAATCTCTCCAAATTTTACGCATATCACATTGCATTAAGAGCAGTGGAATGGCCAGTGGTACCACATATCCCCAAACAATATCGTCAAACCATGGCGCATGGGTTGGAATGATCTTAAAGTTGGTCAACACCAACGCACCTAGCAACGCAATAATAGCGCCGGAAATTTTTGAGGCCCAGGTAAAGCGCTGCTCGGCCCAAATTGAAACAGCAACCCAGCCACAGGTAATCGCCATGAGCGCCCACGTGTTGTCTGCACTGATTAACGTTGTTTCCATGTTTTTCTCCTCCCGCTGTCTTATCAAGCACTTGTGTTACAATTGCTTATCAACGCTTCGTTTTTTCTCTGACTTGTTTTGAAAGGTGATGTGCACATTCTCGACACCTATCTTGAGATTCAAAATTCTGAAATTAAAATTCATTATCTTGAATCATTGTCAATATATTAAATCCAATTGATGCCATTGTCAATAATTTTATCAAAGTTTTTTCAATATTTTGAACGTCAGTTCAATAAACTGCACTTCAAAGCAACCTATTAGGCATATTTATCTGGTTTCGAAAATTATTTAATATCATATTGCTTTCAAATAAGCTTTCATATAAAATAGAGCGAGAGCCATGAAATTGGCAAATGGAATGGAGGGTTTCCCTTGAATAATTTTGTGATTAGCTGCTGTACCCCCGTCGACTATTCCCGCGAAGCAATGAAAGCACTCGATGTCGAAACGGTTTTTTATCATGTTATATTAGACGGTAAAGATTATCTTGATGATTTTGGTGAAAGCATCCCGCCAGAACAACTGCATCAGTATATGGTCGATGGCCATGATGTGAAAACTTCGCAGGTCAGCGTCGGAGAATATAAAGCTTTTTTCCGCCCATTTCTTGAAGCTGGCAGAGACATCCTCCACATCACCGTTTCCAGCGGCATTTCCGGCACATACAATTCGGCGGTGCTGGCTGCGCGCCATCTTCTGGAAGAATTTCCTGAACGCAAGCTCATCATTGTTGACTCACTCAGTGGCTCCGTTGGCTACGGCATGATTGTCGAAGAAGCAGCACATCTGCGTGATGCTGGAAAAAATATCGAAGAAATTCGTGACTGGATCGAAGAAAACCGCCAATTCATGCAACATTTCTTCTTTTCCACCGACCTCACCCATTTTATCAAAGGCGGCCGCATTCCACGTTATGCTGGGATTCTCGCCCAAAAGATGAAAATTTGCCCAATTATGGTGGCCAATAGCAATGGCGAAATTGTTATGAGCGATAAAATTCGTACACGCAAAAAAGCCATTCAGCGCATTGTGGAACGTCTCGGTGAAACAGCTGTTGACGGCTACAATTACAGCGGCAAACTGATGATCGCTCATTCTGATTTGGTGTCCGCCAAAGAAACCGCAGCACTTATTCGAGAAAAATTTCCAAAACTGGTTGATTTGGTTATTCGTCCGCTGGGCTCCACCTTTAGCGGTCACAGCGGCCCTGGGTGTGTCTGCATCTGTTTCTGGGGTAAAGCACGCGTTTAATTTAATAGCTATCAGTAGAAGCCAGCCTTCTACTGATTTTTTTATCAAAAAAAGAGGCTTGAAGCAGCTGCTTCAAGCCTCTTTTCCATTATACCTATTTATGCTGCAGCATCGGTGTTTTCTGTGCTGCTGGTTCCATCCACAGGTGCACTATTGTCGGTTGTGTCCTGAGAAGACGACTCTTGCTGGTCAACACTCGCATCATCCTGCACGGTGCTTTCCTGAACAGTATTCGACGACGTGCTGTCGCTAACACTGTCCGTAGATTGTACAGAATCCGTTGATTGGTTGTTGTCGCTGGTGGTTGTGGTGTCCACAACGCCAGTTGTTGCATTTTGGTCATTGGTGGTTTCAGCAGAATCGCCGCCGAAGAAGCCGCGAATCCAGTCAAAGAAGCTATTAATAACATCCTGCAACTTAGCAAGGAAGCCTTGTCCTTCCTCACTGCTCAGATAATCACTGGCCTGCCCAATCAAACCGGCAACGTTGTCAGCCAACGCATCCCAGTCAATATCCAGCTGAGAAAGCTGATTGACTAAGTCAAGAAGCTGTTGATACTGTTCATCCGTCAGAGTAATGCCCAGCTGCTGAAGCACCTGGTCCACAATGCTCTGAACTTCTTCTGGATTATCCGGCTTCTGATCAGCAATTTCCTGTTTAATGGTATTGATCAGATCGTTCGCCTGTTCATCACCGATTTCCTGTCCCAATTCAGTATTGGTAACAAGCTCCTGCGTAGCAGCCTGCTTCACGTCTTCACTGATTTCTTCACCAGTAGAAACTTCGTAGGCTTTCATAATCCCGGTCAAAGCACCGGTGCCGCTGACTTCAATTGGTGCCGTGATCTGCACATCGGCATCGTTGATGCCTGCGGTCAAAATGGCACTCTTATAGGCATCCGGGGTAACATAGTTGATGTTGTGGGTGGTGACATTGACGCCACTACCCTTTGTGGTATACGTAATCATCGCACAGGAATTGGTACTGTTGCCAATCTGTGCTTCCGGCACTTTGCCGCTAAGGTATTGTCTTTCTTCAGAAATATCAACGTCAATAATCTGCGCATTTTCTCCTGCGCCAAAATACTGCAGCACTTCCTGACGCTGTTCTTGCGTCAAATTGGTCCCAATGGTTACAATCTGATCGCCAACAGCAGCATCGGCATAGGCAGCCATTGGCATAGCCAAAAGGCCCATCAGCACGAGAGCTGAAATAAATTTCTTTTTCATAATGATCCTCCATGTCAATAAAAATCGCTTCTTGACATCGCTACTATATCACACTGTGGCTGCAGAAACGTAGTGAATTAGTAACAAAATCTTAAACTTTTTCTTTAATTCTCTGCGGAATACGCCGTATAATCAGCGTGACAATGGCGAGTATGACCAATTTATCGGCAAAGTCGGTGCACACCTGCACAGCAAAAACACTGACAAACAGCGGCAGATGAAAAACGCCGTACAAAACCTGCACAATATACGAAGAACTGGCCGAAGTAATCCCACCAAATAGAAACGCGCTGACAATCGCGCTCACCACTGAGGCCGGCAAACCTACGAGAAAGGCTTTAACAACCAGCGGCAGCCGTTCTAGTTTTGGATGGCGCAGCAAGCTGGCAAATAAAGCCACCGTGATGCCATTTGGAATGAATGGAATGGCAAACGGATCGTAGCTCGCATTCAACAGACTCGATAAGAGCGCACAAGGAACGGCATAAAGGGGGCCGCAAAAGACCCCCACAAAAATGGTACCAAAGGTATCCCCATAAATCGGCAGCCGCGTCACCATGACAAGAAAACTGCCGAGAATATTCAGGCAAACGCCCAAAGCGGCAAAGGACAACCGCACAATTCGTTTTCGTTCAGACATCATTCTGCCAGCCCTTCTTTAAAAGAACCGACAGCATATTGGCAACACGTTTTACGTCGCAAAGGCGGCCAACACATACTGTAACCTCCTTCGATTGCCCGCATTATGTGTCCTGCAGGCAACGTCTTAGTTTTTTATACTGGGAAGATTTCGAACCAGTGACGGTCTTGCGCTATTGCATGCGCAGTCCGTCGTCTACACCGGATTGAATCAATTTGTCATCAGCAGGAATCTCGTTACGTGCCAGGCGCGCGTAAACGATTTCGCTGAACAAATAATACAACGCAGCAAACAACGGCACAGACAGCAACATTCCGACCAAGCCATAAAGACTGCCGCCAACGGTAATAGCAAAGAGCGTCCACATCGCAGGAAGACCAACAGAGCCACCCACGACTTTTGGATAGATGATGTGACCTTCCAACTGTTGCAAGATAACCAGGAAAATCAGGAAGGTCAACGCTTTAATTGGGCTCACGGTCAGAATCAACAGTGCCCCAACGGCACCGCCGATAAACGCCCCAAAAATAGGAATCAACGCACAGAACCCAGTCAACACACCGACCATTGGCGCGTATGGCAAGCGCAAAATAACCATGCCAATGGTGCACAACGTTCCTAGAATCACCGCTTCGGTCAACTGACCAATAATGAAGTGATAGAACTTCGCAAAGCTAACCTGCGCGGCATGAACCAGATAAACCGCTGCACGTTTGGACAGAAAAGCGAAGCAGATTTTGCGCGCCTGCACCGCCAATTTTTCTTTATTGAAAAGAATATAGATGCTGAAAATAAAGGCAACCACCATCTCCACAACGCCAGACGCCAGAGTGACCACAAACGTCACCGTAGACATGACCGCCGAGCTCACCATGGAGGTCAACTCGGAAATCTGGCTATTCAGCTGAGTGGTTAAATACGCTTCCAAGGTGCTCGGTGAAAGATTCTGCAACTGATCACTCAATTGAGCCACCGCCGGGCTGTATTTTTCAAACATCGCCAAGAAATTCGTCAGATATTCAAAGTAACTTGGGATGGACGAGGCAAACAGAGACACCGATGACGCAAGCTGCGGCAGGATGACACTCACAATTAAACCAATGATCGCCCAGACCAAAACAATGGCCAACAGAACCGACACACCACGCTCGATCTTTTTGAAACGTGGATGCTGAATGTGGCAAAATACCCGTCGTTCAAAAAAGCGCAGCGGCACGTTCAAAATAAAGGCAATGACAACGCCAATAAGAAACGGGCGCACAAGATTGACCAGCCAGCCAATAAAGCCGCCAATCGTCTCCATATTGAACACCCCGTAAATAATGAGTGCCACAACAAAAATCAACAGCAGCACACGGGGAATGGAAAAATTTTTTAAATCCATTTTTTTCTCCTTTACAAA
>CALAKO010000242.1 GCA_937922955.1 uncultured Peptococcaceae bacterium
GCCGTGGTTAACTTTGTCGGCTTTGCTGGTGGTGAAGGCACGGTCGTTGTTGGCTAGCGCGGTGTTGCTGATGGTGCAAAAAAGAGAGTGTGCATCCTGAACCAGCAGCAGGTCGATGCGTTTCTCGGCGTGCTCCGGTAGGCGGTCACAGGCTTCGATGGCGTTGTCCAGCGCATTGCCAAAAATGACACAAAGGTCTTTGGCATCGAGGGGCAGGCTTTTCTGAATACGAAGCTCTGTGTGAAAGACGATACCCTTGCTTTCGGCAAGGGATTTTTTTGTGCTGAGAATGGCATCCAGCGCATTATTGCCAGTGTTGATGGTCGCACCAGTGGCGCGAAACTGCTGGCTCAAGGCAGCCATATACCGACGTCCTCCTTCTAAGTCGCCATTCTCAAAATAGCTTTCCAGCGCAACAATCTGATTGTTGATGTCATGCTTGAATCGCCGCAGCTCTTCTTGATTTAAAATGATTTCATCCATGTGCTTGAGCTGGCTGTTCATCTGCTGTTCGAACTGCTCCTGCAGATGAATGGTTTCACTTTGTTGTGCCAATCTTTCATATAGGTAAGAGCCAAAAAACGTGCTGAACACCAAAGCTAATGAACAAACAATGGTAAACACATTATAGTCAGTGTTGTTTAATTCGTACGTCATCCAAAAAAGTAATGAAACCGTAAATACAGTACTAGCCAACAACATAAAAAATAAGAGCCAATAGGTTTTTTCAATTTTTAAATACTTAATCCGACTTTTTACGCGAACAATGTTGCAAATTGCCAAGCCTAATAGTTTTGACACAACAACGCCCAGTAACAGATATCCTTGCTTACGAAGAACAGTGTCAACAGTAATTTGAAAAATAAACGTGATACTGTATAACGTCACTATTTCTGCAATATCACTAATTGCAAGAACAACAAGAATAGCGATAATCTTTTTAATCAGCATTCCTTTATAGAAAAAAAACGACACCACAAACGCAGCAGCAAACATGGCAACTTTATTTTCCAAAGTGAACATCAAAAATTTATTGACTACCATAATCAATAACGCCAACACGGCCACCCCAAGGCCATACTGCCATAATTTAAATGCTTTTCGCTGATCTAAAAAAGCATCAAACATCATAAACAGCATAATCGCTTCAACAGGCGCCGTCATGCTGTAGGCAAAATCAATGATCGTCATCCTCGAACACGCTCCTTTTTATACGCCAGAAACGCTGCGTTGGCACTTTGCTTGTAAGCACGGCCAAGGGGCAGTTGTTTCTGACCAGGCTGCATCAGAACCGCATCGCCGATAATGCCGATGACGTGTTCCAAATTGACGAGGTAGGATTTATGAATGCGGCAAAAGTGGTCGCTGCCCAGCTCGTCGGCGAGGTCTTTGATGGAACGACGCAGGGTGTAGGTGTCGCCGGTTTTGGTGTGAAGGGTGATCTGATGGTCGAGGCTTTCTGCGTAGAGGATGTCGTCCAGGCGCAGACGCACGCTTTGACGGCTGTCGCTGAAGGTGAAGGCGCGGCGCTGGCTGGTGAGGCGTTTTTCCAGCGCCTGCACGGCAGCGGTGAGCTCACTCTCCTGCACAGGCTTGCGCAGAAACCACACGGGGTTGCATTTGAAACAGTCGAACACGTACTGATCGTGGCTGGTGACAAAGACGACGAGCACGCTGTCATCGATGGCATAGATGGCGTTGGCGGTGTCGAAACCGTTGAGGGCGTTCATTTCCATGTCAAGAAAAAGGGCGTCGTAGCGCGTGCCAATATCTTTGTAAGCAGCAAGAAGGGCTTCGCCGCTGTCGTAAACGTCCACGTCGTGGTGGCGGGCCTGCAAAAAGGCTTCGATGGATTGGATGTCAATGTATTCGTCGTCACAAATGGCGCAGCGCATGATGGTTCCTCCTTGTTTCGTTTTTACTCATTCGTGATGTGTAACCATATTATACACTTATTAATATATCTTTTGTATAGAAACAGGGGCTCTCTGCGCTGCTTTTTCATAAAGCGCCGATCAGCAGCGACGGCAAAAATAAGAGTGCTTTTGCAACTAAAAAAAATGGTTACAAAAAAACAGGGCCATCATCCTTACGATGGTCCTGTTTTCGCGCCTGTCACCCCGGCAAATTCCCTTTTTCAATTTCAACAATACGTTCCAGTTCCAAATCGATGAGAGACTGTACAACGGTCTTGCCATGTGCATCAAGCTGACGATAACGGCTGACAAACGTTTCAACGTCCACTTCCGTGGCATCGAGCGGGCCACCGGAGAAATAGTCCAGGGTCACGTTCAATTCCTTGGAAAGTGCCATTAAAATGTTGATGTCAACCTTGGTATTATCGCGCTTGATAATGCCATAAATGGTCTGAGGACTGATCCCAGCTTCACGAGCAACACGATTGACATTCGTGTGGCGGTAATTGATGAGCTCTTCCAATCGTTTACCAATTGACATTTGATGTTCACCTCGCTCATTAGAGTTTACATTGGTTTTTCGTATATTAATCATATCACATGTGTTTGTTGAATACCATCAGGATATAATAAAAAAGTGAAAAAAATGGTCAAAAACCATCAAATTTCCAGATTTGAGGTTTTTGACCATTTCTATGTGTTTAATCGTCCTCTTCGTCCACAAAAGGAGCGGTATCGATGACGGTGTCGCCGTCGTCCAGGCGCATGACTTTGACGCCCTGGGTGGCGCGGCCAAGCACGCTGATGTCGCTGACAGAGGTGCGGATGAGGGTGCCTTCGCGGCTGATGACCATGATTTCTTCGTTGCCGCGAACAACGAGAGCCGAGGTGACGGCGCCGGTTTTGTCGCTGACTTTAAGGGTCATGACGCCTTTGCCGCTGCGCGCCTGAAGATGGTATTCGCTGAGCGGCGTACGCTTGCCATAGCCGTTTTCGCTGATGACGAGCAGGTCGCAGTCTTCGCGCACGATGTCCATATCGACAACGCGGTCGCCTTCTTCGATGCGCATCCCGCGCACACCAGCGGTGCTGCGGCCGGTTGGGTTGACGTCGCTTTCCTGGAAGCGGATGGCGTTCCCGCGCTGGCTGACGATGATGAGTTCGTCGTCGCCGGAGGTGATGCGCACATCGATGAGTTCGTCGCCTGGGCGCAGGTTGATGGCTTTGATGCCGTCGTTGCGGGCGTGCTGGTACTCAGCGATGTCGGTTTTCTTAATCATCCCCTTGGCGGTGACGCAGGTGAGGTAGCCTGTGGTGCCTTCTTCGCGCCATGGCAGCACGGTGGTGACTTTTTCACCCTTGCCGAGCTTGAGCAGGTTGACCATAGCGGTGCCGCGGCCGCCGCGGCTGCTTTCTGGAATTTCGAAGGTTTTCAGGCGAAGCACGCGCCCACGGTTGGTGAAGAAGTTCATCATGTGGTGGGTGGTGGTGATGAAGATGTTTTCAATGAAGTCGTCGTCCTTCATCTTCGACGCATTCACGCCACGGCCGCCGCGTTTCTGCTTGCGGTAGCTGTCCATCGGCATGCGCTTGATGTAGCCAGCGTGGCTGATGGTGATGACCATGTCTTCTTCGGCGATGAGGTCTTCGACGTTGATGTCGTCCTTAGAGAAGGAGATTTCGGTGCGGCGTTCGTCGCTGAATTTAGCAGCGATTTCGGAGAGTTCGTCGCGAACGATTTGCATGACCTTGTTTTCGTCGGCAAGGATGGCCTTGTATTCGGCGATGCGGCGGTGCAAGTCGGCCAATTCTTCTTCGAGTTTTTCAACATTCAAACCTTGGAGACGGCGCAGCTGCATTTCGATGACGGCCTGTGCCTGACGGTCGGACAAGCCAAAGCGTTTGCCCAGGCGTTCCTTGGATTCGTTGTCGTCGTAAGAAGAACGAATGATGGCGATGACTTCGTCGATGTTGTCCACGGCGATCTTCAAGCCTTCAACGATGTGCGCGCGTTCTTCCGCTTTGCGCAGATCGTAGCGGGTACGACGAACGATGACGTCTTCCTGATGGTCGAGATAGAGCACCATGATCTCACGCAGGGTGAGAATTTTTGGCACGCCATCGACGAGAGCAAGGTTGATGACGTTGAAGTTGTCCTGCAGGGAGGTGTGCTTGTAAAGCTGGTTGAGCACGACCTGAGGGTTCACATCGCGGCGCATTTCAATAACAATGCGGATGCCTTCGCGGTTGGATTCGTCGCGCAGGGCGGTGATGCCGTCGATGGTCTTTTCTTTAACAAGGTCAGCAATTTTAGCCACGAGGCGGGCTTTGTTGACCTGGTATGGAATTTCGGTGACGATGATGCGGCTTTTGCCGTTGGCCATTTTTTCAATAGAAGTGCGGGCGCGCACGGTGACGGCGCCGCGGCCAGTGAGGTAGGCATCACGCACACCGGAAAGGCCCATGATGATACCACCAGTTGGGAAATCTGGGGCTTTGACGATGTTGCAGAGCTTGTCGTCGGAAATGGTTGGGTCGTCGATCAGCGCAATGATGGCGTCGGTGACGTCGCGCAGATTGTGTGGCGGCATGTTGGTCGCCATCCCGACAGCGATCCCAGAGGTGCCGTTGACGAGCAGGTTTGGATAGCGCGCTGGCAGCACAACCGGTTCTTCGCTGGATTCGTCGTAGGTTGGCATGAAATCGACGGTTTCTTTTTCAATGTCACGCAGCATTTCCTGGGCCAGCTTGGCCATACGCGCTTCGGTGTAACGCTGAGCAGCGGCTTCGTAACCGTCGATGTTCCCGAAGTTCCCCTGGCCGTCGACCAGCGGATAGCGCATGCTGAAATCCTGAGCCAAACGCACCATGGCGTCGTACACGGCAGCGTCGCCGTGTGGGTGGTAGTTGGCCAACACGTTCCCAACGATGTGGGCGGATTTCTTATGCGGACGATCCGGCGTCATGTTGGTTTTATACATGGAGTAAAGGATGCGGCGATGCACCGGCTTGAGGCCGTCGCGCACATCCGGCAGCGCACGGCTGGTGATGACGCTCATGGAATAGTCGATGAAGGATTCCTTCATTTCATCGACGATGTTGCGGCTTTCAATGGTGCCGTGGGTATAGTTATTATCC
>CALAKO010000243.1 GCA_937922955.1 uncultured Peptococcaceae bacterium
ATTCTATACGAATTGGCTGTAAATAATTTTTTGAAAAAACATCAATAATCCCGCCACGACGCGCAAAACTTCCTGCCTGATCGCAAATACTCGATTCCGTATAGCCCAATTCAAGAATGCGTTGTAAAAATTCTTCTTGAGAAACTTCATGACCTACATGAAGTTTCTCCACACCCGATAAAAAATAATCTACCGTAGGATAATTATCAAAAAGCGCCATTGTGTTAGCTACTATAACACACGGCTCATTGTTCGCCAATAAATACAAAGCAGAAACACGATCACCATCATTTTCTTCTTTCGCTAAGACTTCGACAGGAAGATGTGACCGTTGATAAATTGCTAAAACAGAGATATCAAGTACTTGTCGAAGCATTACGGTTAACTGATTCACTCGTCGGTCATTTTCGCATAATACAACGACATGTTTATCATGATTTTCTCTTGCAATAAGTTCAATCATCGCATTTCTGCCATCCTGGTCAAGGCCATCCCACAAAAGATTTCCTTGACATTCAGAAAGCTTACGATGTAACGCATTTAATAAAGCTAAATCCATCTTGTATGTCCTCATCACACCACTATTTTTTCATTAATAGATAAAAGACAGGCTGTTATCAAACATCCTGTCTTTTATATTAAATCAATTATATTCATTCATCGTCGCAACGATACCTTCTTTTAACCAAAAAGAACACCATTCATCAAGCTGCAATAATATGTTGTCGATGATAGGGACTTCGTCTTTATGAAATCCTGAAAGAACATGTTTTATAACATTATTATGATCATCATGACCAATGCCAATTTTTAATCGGTCAAAACTTTGGCTATTAAGATGCGCTATAATTGACTTAAGCCCGTTATGACCACCTGCACTTCCTTTTTGCTTGAATCGAATTTTTCCTAAAGGAAGATCCATATCATCATGAACGATAAGAAAATCATCAATAGTATCATAATAATGGATCAATTGGCCAACGGCTGCACCACTCTCATTCATGTAAGTTTGCGGTTTCACGAGCAAAACCTGCTGCCCAGCAATCACACCTTTACCTGTTAAAGCTCGGCATTCTTTTTTCGTCACAGTTATACCATGCAAATTTGCCAAACGGTCAATAGCCATGAAGCCAACATTATGACGAGTTCTTTCGTATTCTTTACCGGGATTTCCTAACCCAACGATCATTTTCATAAAGTTCGCGGTCACCTACCATACTTAAAACATTTTACTTACTGATGCATCCTGAAAAATACGCATAATTGCTTCTCCGAACAGAGGGGCAACCGACAATACTTTGATTTTATCGCAATTCTTTGCAGCAGTAGGAATAGAGTTTGTTGTAACAATTTCCTTAATAGGTGATGCATTCAAGCGATCAATTGCCGGACCTGAAAGAACTGGATGGCTGCAAGATGCGTAAACATCTTTTGCTCCACGTTCTTTCAAAGCAACTGCAGCATTAGTAATCGTGCCAGCTGTATCAATGATGTCATCAATCAGAATAACATGTTTATCCTTAACATCACCAATGATACTCATTACTTCAGAAACGTTTGGTTTTGGACGACGCTTATCAATAATTGCAAGCGGTGCATGTAAAAGATCTGCAAATTTACGCGCACGCGCAACACCACCAATATCAGGCGATACAACAACAAAATCATCCAACCCTAAAGACTTATAATATTCAGCAATAATTGGCGCTGCAGCAAGATGATCAACTGGTACATCAAAGAATCCCTGAATTTGTTGTGCATGCAAATCCATTGTCAGCACACGACGTGCTCCAGCTTTTGTGATTAAATTTGCAATCAGTTTTGCTGTAATTGGTTCTCTGCCACGGCTTTTACGATCCTGACGTGCATAGCCATAGTATGGCATTACAGCAGTGATACGGCGAGCAGAAGCACGACGCACTGCATCAATCATGATTAATAATTCCATAATATTATCGTTGCCTGGCTCGCACGTTGGTTGAACAATAAATACGTCTTTTCCACGTACACTTTCATCAATCTCAACATTGATTTCACCATCACTAAATTTTGAAACTACACTATCACCAAGAGGAATCCCTAAATAGTCGCAAATTTCTTTAGCTAATTCAGGATTGGCATTACCAGTAAAAATTTTCATGTGATCCAAAGACTTATGCATTTCAATATCTTTCATAACAATATCCTCCCTATTTTTTCCAATTTTCCCTAATTACAAGCGGTGGTCTTGTCACAGCCAACGCATTATGAACAACGTCCTTCGACAATGTAGAACCAGCACCAATTACAACCTTATCTCCAATAACAATCGGGGCAATCAAATTAGAATTGCTGCCAACAAATACATCGTCACCTATTACAGTTCTATACTTATTTTTCCCGTCATAATTACAGGTTATTGTTCCACAGCCAACATTAACTCGCGCACCCATATCTGTATCACCAATATAGGTATGATGAGAAACTTTACTTTCATTTGCAATGTTACTGTTTTTTATCTCAACAAAATTTCCAATTTTAACATTTTCGCCAATAGTGTTTCCAGGACGCAATTGAGCAAATGGGCCAATGCTTGTATTAGCACCGACAACAGAGTCTTTAATAACCGACTGTTTTATTACAACATTTTCTCCAATCGTCGAATTTTCAATTCGACTACCTGATTCAACAACAGTACCTCGTTTGATGTATGTATTTCCAAGCAAATAAACATTAGACTCGATAAACACATCTGCTTCAAGATCAACATCATCTTCAATATATACAGAGGAAGGATCAAGCATGGTAACACCATTCATCATCCATTTTACATTGACACGCTGTCGGAAAATCTTTTCAGCCTGAGCAAGCTGCACTCGATTATTGACACCAAGACTTTCTTGAGCATCCTTAAGAAGATACGCAGCAGTAGCTTTTCCATCGTTATACGCCATTTTTAACAAGTCTGTCAAATAGAACTCACCCTGAGCATTATTGGTGTCCAACGCATCGATTTTTTCAATCAAAAAAGATAGGTCAAAACAATAAGTGCCTACATTGATTTCTTGGATGTTTTTTTCATCCGGATTAGCATCTTTTTCTTCAACGATTCTTTGAATCCTTGTTCCATCATGTATGATTCTTCCATATCCCGTCGGATTATCCACTAAAGTAGTCATAACCGTAACAACGTTCTGTTGTGTGATATGCTGCTCCATCATTTCAGATAAGCTTTCAGCACGTAATAACGGAGTATCTCCACAAGTCACGAGCACAGTAGTATTATCATAATCAGCGACATCTTGTTTAACCGTTCCCAAAGCTTCTCTGACTGCATGGCCCGTACCAAGTTGCTGCTCCTGCAAAACCACTTTTACTGTGGAATCCAATACCCTTTTCACTTGATCTGCGCCATGGCCGACTACAACGTATTGATTATCAATCTGAGCTTGCCTAATAGTCTCGAGAACACGTGTAATCATCGGCTTTCCTTGAACAGTATGCAACACTTTTGGACGTTCCGAACGCATACGTGTTCCTTTTCCTGCAGCAAGAACAATTGCGTACTTTTTCATCCCAACCTCCACAATTAATAAATTACTCTATCTTTTCCATTAGCAAACAGGTATTTTTCTATTTTCTAGCACACTCACTTGCTGTT
>CALAKO010000244.1 GCA_937922955.1 uncultured Peptococcaceae bacterium
GTTTGTGGCCATCATGTTCACCTTTGCGCTCATTCTCACCAACTTTGCCAACAACGCCGCCATGGCCGTTGTGCTCATGCCGGTGGTGTTGAACTTCTCCAACCAAATGGGCATCAACCCTATGCCGGTGGCCACTGGGGTCATCCTCATGGTCTTTGTTGCCATGCTGACACCAGCCGCTTCACCGCACGCTGGAATGATGCACGGCATGAAAAACATTTACGACAAAAAAGACATCTACCGCATTGGCGTGCCGATCTGCCTGGGTGTTCTGCTGTTGTACATCTTTGTGGGCTACCCACTGGCCAAAATGCTTATGGTTTGACCATCAACACGCTTACTGGAATACCAGCAGGCGTTTTTTTGTGCGAGAGGGTTTCCGTTTTTTATAAAAAAATGATATACTATAGATAAGTTGTTTCACAACATCACTCAAACATTAGGGAGGAATTATTATGGGAACCCCATCCATTCACCCAACAGGGACCATTATTTACAAACCAGAAAAATGCTTCAACGGCTATACGTTGTTTCAGGCCAATGAACACGGCGCAACGCTTATCGACATGAACGGCGGCGTGGTCAACCATTGGCACAACCTCGAAGGCTTTCCAAATAAGCTCTTGCCAAACGGTGACGTGTTTGGCTGCCGCGGTCAGCGCAACAGCACCTATGGCTGGCAGGACTACAAAGATTTGGTGCAGGTTGGCTGGGACGGCAAGGTGCGTTGGGAATTCAAGAAAAACCAGTACATCGAAGACCCTGGCTACGATCCACAGTGGATGGCGCGTCAGCACCACGACTACCAGCGTGAAGGCAATCCGGTCGGCTACTATGTGCCAGGCATGGACGCTAAAATCGACAGCGGCAACACCCTCATTCTCACCCATACCGACGTGGTCGTGCCGGAAATTTCTCTGCACAAGCTCATCAGCGACCGCATGATCGAAGTCGACTGGGATGGTAACATCGTCTGGGAATGGTGCATCCATGACCATTTCGACGAACTCGGCTTTGACGAAGCCGCCAAAAACGCCATCGCCCGCAATCCAAACCTGGTGCGTAACGGCCTTGGCGACTGGATGCACATCAACTGCATGAGCGTGCTTGGGCCAAACAAATGGTACGACGCTGGCGACGAACGCTTCCATCCGGACAACATCATCTTTGACGGCCGCCAGACCAATATCATCGCCATCCTCGATAAGAAAACCGGCGAGCTCGTCTGGAAACTCGGCCCAGATTACAGCACCGGCAAAGCTCAGGAAATCGGCCAGATCATTGGTCAGCACCATGCCCACATGATTCCGCAGGGGCTGCCTGGTGCTGGCAACATCCTCATCTACGACAACGGCGGCTGGGCTGGCTACGGTTCGCCAAACCCTGTGTCGCCAACCGGTGTCAACAACGCTCACCGCGACTACTCCCGCGTGCTTGAAATCAACCCTGTCACCATGGAAATTGTTTGGCAGTGTCGCCCAATGGACCTCGGCTACATGCAGCCATTCATCGCTGACCATTTCTACAGCTGCTACATTTCCAGCGCTCAGCGTCTGCCAAACGGCAACACTCTCATCACTCAGGGCGAAGACGGCCGCCTGCTGGAAATCACTCCAGATCACGAGATCGTCTGGGAATACATCAGCCCATACTTCGGCACCCACATCACGACCAATATGGTCTATCGTGCTTATCGTTACCCATACGACTACGTGCCTCAGGTTGAAAAACCAGAAGAAGTCGCCATTGCGCCAATCAACATCGAAGACTACCGTCTCCCAGGCGCCAAGAGCAAAGAATTCCGCCGCTTCACCACCGTCGAAGGCACCGAAGGCTATGGCGATGTTTCCGGCTTCTGCCTCACTATTGAAGAAGACTAAAATAACTGGAAGGTTTTTATAAGAAAAAGCGCTTCGGCGCAGTCTTCGTTGTGGACGAGGACTGTGCGCCGAGGCGCTTTGGCTTATGGATGGTTTTCTGTTATAATAGAGCGGTGCTGATGCGATCATGAATAACGAGTTCGGCGTTGCTATCCTGTGGCGTGGCGTCGCGGTTGATGACAACAAGGTGTTTGCCTTTGAAGTAATAGATCAAACCGGCGGCTGGATAAACGGCCAGCGAGGTGCCAGCAATGATGAGACAGTCGGCCTGTTGAATTTCTTGCAGAGCGCCGCCGAGAACGTTATCGTCAAGGGCTTCTTCATAGAGGACAACGTCGGGTTTGACGATGCCGCCGTCTTCTGGGCAGCGTGGGATGCCGGTGCAGCTGCGCACAAAGTCGAGGTCGTAAAAACGGCCGCAAGTCATGCAATAGTTGCGCATAACGGAGCCGTGGAGCTCGTAGACTTTTTTGCTTCCTGCCATTTGATGAAGGCCGTCGATGTTTTGTGTGATGATGGCCGAGAGTTTGCCGTCGCGTTCCAGCTCGGCAAGTTTGTAGTGGACGGCACTTGGACCGTCGTTGGGTGCGATCATTTTGGTGCGGTAGAAGTCAAAGAATTCTTCCGTATGAGTGTCAAAAAAGCTGCGGCTGAGCATGGTTTCCGGATCGTATTTGAAGCCTTTCTGATGATAGAGGCCGTCCTTACTGCGGAAGTCAGGAATGCCGCTTTCTGTGGAGACGCCAGCGCCGCCGAAAAAGACGATGCGTGAGGAGTCGTCGATGATGGCTTTTAATTGT
>CALAKO010000245.1 GCA_937922955.1 uncultured Peptococcaceae bacterium
CATCAGCTTAGCAGAAGTTGCTTTCTATAAATACGATGGCCTCAGTGAAGATGTTGAAGCGCTGTTCGCGAACGGCAGCCATACCAAACTGGCGTCTGGCGTTGATCAAAGCAAGATTGATGAACTGAAGGCCCGTGTTAACGATGTTAACGCCTATGTGGTGGACAAATCCGTGCTTCTCGATGAATTGAACAACGCGCAGCAGCTGCTCGATAAGAAAGACAGCGAATTAATGATTCGCAGCGGCTTTGAATCCCGTTCGGCAGCTGGCGACAGCGAATACGGCCAGTCTGCATCGGCACTTCAGCCATTGGGCGTAAGTGCACTGTCTGGCAAGACCGTGGCGCTTTATGTAGATGGCTTGGCCGATGGTGAAACCGCAAAGCTGGTGCAGTGGCAGCAGTATGCCGAAGCTGGCACCACTTCTCAGAGCTATAACTTGCACAATGGCCGCAACCTGGTGTGGTTGTCCGTCATTGGCAACGATGGCAGCGGTGAACGCGGTGGTCCGCTCTACATTGAATACAGCGGCAAGAATGCCGACAAGCTGACCATTCAGGTGCGCGATGTATCCAGTGATAAAAATGTAGTGACAGCAACACCAACTCTGAACATTACACCAGATCAATGGTACGGAAAGAGCGAAAGCGAGCGCAAAACGCTCATCAAAACCTACGTCAGCGAACTGCAGACCTATGTGAAGGGCCTGAGCTTTGTCAACGAAAGCAGCAAAAAGACCAATACCCGCAACATCACCGATATTGCCACCCCAAGCGTGCTGCTGACGATTCCTGCGGATCAGGCACTGGCTGGATTAGGCGGTGTCAATGCCGATGTGAACACCATGACCGATAAGCTTTATCAGGCGTTGGTGGCTTGGGAACAGCTGCTCTTCCTGACCAACAAGACCCAGGGAATCATCGATGCGAATGCAGCGTTTGACAACTATCAGTATCCGATGGAAACCCGTCAGAACATCCGTTTCAGCCGCATGTTCTCCGGTGCGTTTATGTTTGCAGCCGGCAGCTACATCGGTGTGGAATACGGTTCCACTGCGGCGCTGGTCAGCGGTGTGCCGCTGACGGATGGCAGCAGCAACGCCGAAGGCCTCTATGGCTGGGGGATTGCACACGAAATTGGCCACAACATGGATAAGATCGGCTATGCTGAAATTACCAATAATATCTACTCTCTCGTGGCGCAGACTGCCGACGCTCAGAACATGACCGGCACCTCCCGTCTCGAAGGCGGCACCTACGACGACATCTTCACCAAGGTGGCTCTTGGCAAGCCAGGCCAGGCAGGGAACGTCTTCGTTCAGCTCGGCATGTACTGGCAGCTGCACCTTGCCTACGATGGCAAAGGCAGCGCCCTTGATGGCAGCGGCGCATTGGATTTCTACAATGCCTTCTTTAAGAAATGGAAAGCTGGCGCTTACAGCGATGCACCGTCCAAAGATGATCGCATTGCGTTGATTGCCAGCGAAGTAACCGACAAAAACCTCACCGAATTCTTTACCCGCTGGGGCATGGAACTTGCTTCCAGCACCAAAAGCAAACTCCAAAGCTATGGAACCGAAGAGCGTGAGATCTGGTATCTCAATGACGATTCACGCCGTGATCGCCTCGCTGGCAAAGAAAAGGCCAGCCTGAGCGCAGAGCTTTCTGCAGCGGTGGCAAACGAAAAACAAGTAACGTTAACCATGACTGTGAATGGTTCGGCGGACCGTGTTCAAGGCTATGAAATTTCCCGCAACGGGCAGGTGATTGCTTTCGTCAAAGGCAACGGCAACACCACTCAGACCTACACCGACACCGTTGGCAGCGCCAACAATGTGGCCATGAGCTACAGCGTGCGTGTGATTGACAAGCTTGGCTACGAAGCGGCCACTGCCAAGGCGGCAGACATCCGCATCTCCTACGATAAAACCATCGACGCCAGCCAGTACGACATTGTGCGCGATGATGCCACCGGCAACATCGTTATCACTGCCAAGAACGGCGCCACCCTGCAAACAGCTGGCCTTAAAATCACTGGTGAAAATGCGCCAAAGTCTGGCAAGTACCTTGTCTTCACCTCTGAAGAGATTCATGATCTCGGTGCTGCAGAGACCTTCCAGGATCTTGGCACGGTGACGCCAACTGGCGGCTGGACCCTCGCCAAGAATGGCGACTTCTCTAAAAACGAAGCCACCGGTGATGGCTTCCTGAACTACTTCAACAAGCCAGGCGCTGCTTCCAGCGATACCCGCATCTGGATGTACGACGCCAAGCAGATCGCCATTTCCGGCGTACCGACGAGCGTTGAGCTGAGCGACATCCATCTGCTCAGCTATCCAGGCGACAACATCGCCTTCACCGAAGGCGCATCCATCGCCGTGCTTGAACAGGATTACACCTACGACGTGGGCGGCGGCCAGACCGAGACCATCAAGGCTGGCACCGTTATCGTCACTGGCAGCTACCGTGGCGACCCACTTTACAACAGCGTGCATGTTGTTGGTAAGTTCCAGACTGTGACGCCAGCGTCCGATGCGGCGCCAACGGTCAGCGAGCAGACTCTGGAAGGGGAAACCCTGCTGTTGGCAGAGGTGCCGGAAGATGGCGCAGTCAGCACCATCAGCGACGGCTTCTTCATCTTCATTCCGAGTGACCAGGAAGCCTTCAAGAAGGTTTGCGAAGACCATATTGACGAAGAGGACCACCAGGGAACGGCTAATCAGACCGTGCTCATCGAGCTTAAAGCTCAGATGTGGCGTGCAACCGATGTTAATGGTTCCAATCCTCGCATGACCAGCGACACCACTTTCATCAGTGTGCCTCGTTTTGACAGCATGCCAGGAATTGTATTTGAGGGAGAGGGCAACTGATTGCCCTCCATCTCTTGTAACTGTGAACAAACAAAGGAGGATACATGAAACGTTGGATGAAAACAGGGCTCAGCACCCTTTTAATCGGCGCCATGATGCCAGTCAGCGCCATGGCTGCAACCTTGCAGGTTGATTTTGACAAACAAGGCACCAGCGCCAGCGTTGGTTTGGCGGATGTGGGCACAAACCGCTATGGTGCCTCGGTGACTTTTACCGTGAACAACACACAGGACCTTCAATACAACGGCACCGGTGACGTTTACGCCATGACCGTCAACAGCGATAACGGCACCGTCACCCTCTATGCGGCATCGAAAACACCGCTTGTCACGAAGGACGGTTTGCTCGATCTTGGCACGCTGAGCGTGGCCAGCGGCACGGAGGTTTCCAAAGCAAACGGAGCGGTGGTTTTGGATCTCAGTCTTAACCGCACCGAGTACAAGGAAGGCAGCGATTTGACACTGACTGTCAACCGAGACAGTGACAACACGCAAACACCAGACGACGATCGCACACCAACCGTCAGCGTGGTTGGTAAAGGCGGCCAGGTCAAGGCCAACAGCGATGGCACAGTAACTATCACGGTCGATAAAGGCTATCGCATCGCGAAAATCCTTGTCAACGGCAAGGAAGTAGCGATTGCCAACACGCTGACCGGTTTGACGGCCGACGACGAAGTGGAAGTCACTTTCGAGAAGATCGCTAGTGGTGGTGGCGGTGGCAGCACTGGCGGAAACACCGACAACGGTGGCAGCACTGGCGGCGATGAAAACACCGATGGCAACGAAGACGGAGACGATGGAGATAACGATGGCGGCAACACCTCACCATCTTTGCCATTTACCGATGTCAGTGCCGATGACTGGTTTGCGGAGCCGGTGGCCTTTGCCGTGGAACATGGGCTTTTTGCAGGCACCAGTGCCACGACTTTCAGCCCGAACGTCAATATGACCCGCGCCATGCTTGTGGCGGTGCTCTATCGTCACTCTGGTGACAGCGTGCAGACGGAGCCGGTGTTTGACGACGTTGCTACGGATGCTTGGTACGCGGAACCAATCGCTTGGGCGAAGGCCAATGGCGTGGTGGCGGGTATGACTGAAACCACCTTCGCGCCTGATCAGAGCATTACCCGTGAACAGATGGCAACCATTCTCATGCGTTACACCAAGCTTCAGGGCATTGACACCCCAGCAGGCGGTGACGCCATCAAGGGCTACAGCGATTACTCCAGCGTGTCCGAGTATGCGCAGGAATCTATGGCTTGGGCTGTGGATCAAGGCCTGATCAGCGGCACCAGCAGCACCACCCTTTCTCCAACCAGCGGTGCTACCCGTGCGCAGGTTGCAACCATTCTCATGCGTTACGTACAAATGAACGACATGTAATCGACAGCATAGAAAATCCCTCGAACAGTTCGTTCGAGGGATTTTTGCGTTGTTACGACCGAATTGCGGTCAATCATAGAGTTGATGGTAGAATGATTGGGTTGTTTCATAATGGGTTGAAAAATATTCATTAAAAATTAAGAATTCATTTATGAAAATTTAGCAAACGCGATGA
>CALAKO010000246.1 GCA_937922955.1 uncultured Peptococcaceae bacterium
CTTTTTTCAAAGCATCTGGATTTTGTTCGCTTGGCTGTTTAATTTTCAAAGAACAACCTGCCGCCTCAGCGACAGCTCATTTATATTACCACAGCTCGTTCATCTCTGTCAAGAACTTTTTTTCAAGTTTTTTAAGAGATTTTCGAAGCTCGGCGTTGGCACTCGTGCGCCAACGAGAATGTATTATACGCTCCCTTCTTCCTTTCGTCAACCCCTTTTTCTTTCTTTTTTTCGTTTTTTTAACTTTATTTTTTCCGACGAAGCGCTTGTGTGATCAAAACTTGAAATTAGTATTTATTATCATTTTTCCCTTGCATGGGTCTTTCGCTTTGGATTACAATGATGATAGTATTTTACATAAAGGAGGCCCTTGATATTATGTCTCAGACTGTACTTGTGATGGGCGGTACTGGTTTTTTGGGCAACAACTTGGTTACTCATTTATCGCATGGTGGCTATCGTTGTATTGTTAAAACCCGTCACCCGGAAGCACATTATGATTCCCGCAATGTTAAGTATATTGCTCACTTTTCGGAAATTGCCGAACCAATAGATATTGTTGTTCATTTATCAGGGATTCCTGTCAGTGTAAAACGATGGTCAAAGGCGTTTCGTGAAGAAATTGTTGAAACGCGTGTACGTCCATTACGTAATTTAAAAACGTGGATGGATAAACTTCCTATTGAAGATCGGCCAAAGCTTCTTTTTGTTGCTTCTTCATCTGCTTATTATGGAATTGGTACCACTCGCCCAACGCATATTTATGATGAGGATGGCCCTGGCGGCAAAGATTATTACGCAAAAATGTTCGTCGAAATCGAGGAACAGGGCCGCGCAATGCGATCTGTTTTTGATAGAGTAGTTATTCTGAGAACGTCAAATGTCCTCGGTATTGGTGGTCATGTCTTCCATCAGATTACTAAACCAATTAAAGCTGGTTTTTCCGGGATATACGGATCAGGCGAACAGCCATTTCCTTGGATCCATCATCAGGATTGGACAAGAATTGTCGCTTATCTTATTGAGCATCAAGGCGGTCACCACGATATTTATAATTTGGCAGCTCCGGCAATGAATCAACAATATGAGTTCGCCGGATTAGCAGGCAGCTTTATTGGCCAGACACACTCCCATGCTGCACCAAAAGCATTGCTTTATTTATGGTGGGGCAAGCAAAGAGCCGATGCCTTAATGCGTGGGAACTACATCGAACCTCGTAATATTTTGGATGAAGGCTTTACGTTCCGCTTTAATAATCTATATGAAGCAATGGATTATATTTTCTGACACAAAAAAAGAGCTGTCTCGCAAGGAGTTTACTTGCGAGACAGCTCTTTTTCTTTTAAATAAGGTGGCTAATAAGATTCCCCGTATTTAGGCAGAGTATAATCAGTAATGTGACCATGAACAATCGATCGAAGTATTTGTCATTCACATGAGTAGCAATATAGCCACCTAAATAGCCACCCAGCACTGCGGCAATCATCATAAGCGGCAATATTGAAGGGTCTACATAAGCAAAATGGTTGCTTACGCCCATGGTAATAACGTTTGCCCCTTGTGCGCATAAAATAATACATAACGATGTAAATACCGCACTTTTGCTGGTCATAGACAATAGAATAACCAACAGCGGCCGATTAAAAATACCACCACCAATACTCAAAAAAGCAGCTATCGTTCCCAAACCAATCCCCACCATCAACATCAATACTGGGTTCTTAACATGAAAATGCGGAATTTTATGCTTTACTATTTCATGAAGAATAATGAGTAATACGATTAATATTTGACACACGCTCTGAACAACAATCACCGTAGAATCATCCGCGTTTGACACGAAACGATCCAGAATCAGTTGCCCAACAACACCACCTATCATGCTACCTATGGTGAAGAATATAACGATTCGCCAGTCAATACTAAGAGCATTTCTACGGCTTTTCACGATGCTCACAACAGTCATAGTTAAGATGGTAATACTGGCCATAGCGTTAACAGAAGCCGCTGAAAAACCACCCATGGCATCCATTAGAGGTTTGATAATAATGCCTCCGCCAAGACCGCTGATGGCACCTAAGGTGCAAGCAAAAAGAACAATAACAAAAACCATCATACTGGTAATCATTGACCAGGCCTCCTTCCTAAAATAAAAAGCGACTGGCATCTGTTTTTCAGCGCCAGTCGCTATTGTTTTACTTGGTAATAGTCGAACGTTCTATCAGATATGGATTGGTATCCGCATATGGGTAGTCGGATGCATATGGATCCAGGTTGCTGTAACGTTCACGTTGTCCGATATAGATGCTCCCGCTCCCAGTTACGCATTGGATGAATTTATTTGGATTGTTGCCAACGCTACCAATATACAAGGATCCATCGTTGGAGACAACATCCGGTTCTTTCCAGTAACGGCCATCATAGCCCACCTCAACGCTCCCCGAAAGGCCCGCTTGAGCCTGGATCAAAAGGTTGTATGGCAGGTTGCGCGACAGCATGGTAACATCGCCAGTATCGGTGCTAAGATTCCATTGTCCATTCACACGCGTATCATAACAGAAAATATTTCCACTTCCGGTCTCCCCATCCACTCTCTCAAAATCGTTTTCTAACAGAGTAACGGAACCGCTTGAACCGGCAATAGACAACGATGTTGCCTGGTTATCATAGAATCGTAATGGCGTGTCTCCACCGATGATTTGCATGCTATCGGCTTTAACACCCGCAAAATATGCATAACCACTATTTGTAATTTCAGCAAGCAAATAATTAGTGCGAAGGTCTTCAACATGCAAATCAAGAGCGTCACCATTGATACTTACACTCGTGTAATCACCCTGTGGCAGCAGAACCTGCATAGTCAATTCTTTCGCATCGGTATTAGTATCTCCCTGCAGAGAAACAGTGCATTGGGTCCCTTCCAAATCGACTTTAGCCAACTGATCGCCGTACCCTTCACCTGCTAAAATAACTTGCGGCTTGGATAGACTGGAAACCATGCCAATTTCCAATTCAACGCCAGAGGCTTCAATATGCAGATCCGTCAGTCCCTCCCGTGTCACCGGAATTTCCACTTGCTGCTTCGCGTGGCGTGAATCGAATGCACCAGAATGATCATTCAGACTGAAATTAAAAACAAGAAAAATGAGAAGGCAAACCACAGCCACCACGACAAATAGCAACTGAAAAGGACGTGTCTTCTTCAATAAAAGTTTGATTCGTGCATCCAAATTACGTTCGCCTCCCATAATTAATCATTTCCTTTTCTATTTTACACATTTAACCATCATCCTGCAACATTTAATATCCCTTATCAAGACCCGCCCTCTTGCAGGAAAAACATGAATATGCAAAGATGTGTTATTTTTCACGTATTTGTCAAACCCGCTCTGTACCTGCATCAAATACATTTGTCCGTTATCAATAAATGAATATTGGGAGTCTCATTAATGCAAGTAATTTTACTTTCTTCCCCTTATCCTGATAAACTAATCCTACTAAATCAAGATCATCCTATCGCAAGGCGCGTTAGGAGAAAGGGGTGCCTTATGAAAACAATATTGAAAAAAGTTCCAATTCCTATGGCCGGGTTAGCGTTGGGGTTAGCTGCTCTAGGCAATCTATTGCAGAGTTTTTCTTCCGATATTCGTTTACTGTGCGGTGCTGTTTCAGCCATTCTCTGGATTTTAGTTATGGCTAAAATCGCGCTGTTTCCGCAAATGATTCGCAAAGATCTCAGCAATCCAATCGTGGCAAGTGTTTCTGGAACAGTATTCATGACAGCAATGCAGCTGGCTGTTTATGCAAAACCAATTTTCGGCGAGTACGCCGTATTGATTTGGTTTGCAGCCATTTCAGGCCATGCAGCATTGATTGTGTGGTTTAGCTGGACGTATATGCGCCACTTAAAGCTGAGCAACGTTTACCCAACTTTCTTTATTGCTTATGTTGGGATCGTGGTCGCTTCTGTAACGGCACCTCAGTTTGGTATGGAATGGTTGGGAATGATGATTTTCCGCTTTGGATTTGCGGTTTACATGCTGCTTCTGGTTCTTGTCAGTGCTCGATACATTCTTCGCACTGTTCCTCTCGCTGCACGTCCATTATTCTGCATTTACACGGCTCCAATGAGCCTGTGCCTGACCGGCTATCTTTCAGTTGCAAATCCAACATCTCCAGTTATCCCAATCACAATGGGCATTCTTGCACAAGTGCTCTATGCGCTCGTCCTCATCCGTTTGCCAAAGTTGTTGCGTCTGCCTTTCTTCCCAAGCTTTGCGGCGTTTACCTTCCCATTTGTCATCACTGCCACTGGATTAAAAACATTGTTGGCATGGTTGGAAGGCGCTGGCTATGCGGTTCCGGCGATTCTTCATCTTTTGGTTATTGCTGAAACATTAGTCGCCGTTGGTTTGGTTGGATACACCTTGATTCGCTATCTGCGCCATCTCTCCTGCGGCAGCGAACGCAGAAGTCAAGCGTTGTTGTTTGAAGAATGCCAATGGTGCTGCACCTAATAAAAACGAAACAGCCTCCTTTACGGATTCTATAAATAGATCCCGTAAAGGAGGCTGTTTTTTTATTTTTTCTTTTTGGCTTCCGCCTTCTCTTTTTTCGCCTCTGCTTTTTCGTCATACAAAGGCAGATAGACGGTGAAGGTTGTTCCAACGTCTTTTTGGCTTTTAACTTCTATCTTTCCATCATGTGCCAACACCAACCCTTGAGTTATAGCCATGCCCAAACCGGTGCCGCCTGTTTCACGGGCACGCGACCGATCACTGCGATAGAATCGATCAAAAACATGCTGGCATTCTTCTTCAGTCATCCCTATGCCAGTGTCAGATACTGCAAAAATGAAATTTTCCTTATCCGACCAGGCATTTAAAATAACCACGCCACCATCCGTCGTGTAACGCAACGCATTGCTTACAAGATTCAAAACGATTTGTTTTAATCGTTCCGGATCTGCGTAACAATATGGCAGCTTATCCGCAAATTCTACTTTTACCGAAATATTTCGCGTCTCCGCGTCTGCTTCAAACAATACCACAAAGTCTTCCACAAAGCTTTTAAAATTAATTAACGTCTTACTAATCGGCATATGACCCGCATCCAGACGCGATATATTTTGCAATTCCGTCACCATGCCACCTAAACGCAACATTTCATCATACAACGCTGAGATATCTTCTGGCGAACAGGCCTCATTTTTTACCAACTTATTCTCCAGCGTTCCAGCAATGGCTGTGATTGGCGTACGAAGTTCATGACTGATATCAGCAAACATTTGCACACGCGCGTCGTTTGCGCGAGCCAATTCGGTTGACATTTGGTTAAACGCTAGAGCTAATTCACCAATTTCATCATCGTTTTCAATATCTACTTTTTCAGTGGTCGATCCCTGTCCAATCCGTCGCACAGAAAGAATCAACTTATCCAGGGGACGTGTCAAGTTGCGTGCAAAGAACCAACCTAAAATGATTGCAAGAATAATGGTAACCGCTACACCTAAGACAACCGATCGGCGGGTATCTGCTAAATAACTGTCTGTCAGGTACCAGAATCGATCACCAATATAATCAGCCGGCAGCAAATATCCGATC
>CALAKO010000247.1 GCA_937922955.1 uncultured Peptococcaceae bacterium
AATAAAGACAAAGGGGCTGTCGCACATACGAATATATCGTTTGTGCGACAGCCCCCTTTTTTATTGGTTGAGCATGGTAGTAAGCCAGGCATCGGCTTGAGCGTATGTTTCAAAGACGGTTTCGGCTTCGTCGCGGACAGCAGCGATTTCGGCAGCGTCGTGGTATTGGTCGAGCATGGCGGCGGTGTGGATGCCGATGCTTTTGGCGGTACGAATCGGGCCGAGGCTGTCTTCGAACATCCAGGTGTCGCAGGCCTCGGTACCAAGGGCTTTGCGGGCGAGCTCAATGAGGGTAGGCTCGGTTTTGCCCAAGCCCAGGTTGAACCCGCAGTAGAGATCTTTGAAGCAGTCGCGAATACCGGTGCGCACAAGCAGGGCATCAGCGAGAGCTTTGTCGTTGTTAGTGACAAGCACCAGCGGCAAGCCCAGGTTGTGCAGACGGTGCACAAAGTCGTAAGCGCCGGCTTTGAGTGGGGCGACGTCGGTGTAAATGCGGTTGGCTTCGCGGTACCAGGCATCGGTGACTTCCTTTGGGGTCATATCAAGCTTGTAGAAGTCGCAAATGACGGCAGCAGAGTCGCTCAGGCTCATGGCGTGGAGCTTGTCTGAGGTAAGGGCATCTTCATCAGGTTCGAAGCCCTGTTGGCGAATGAAATTAGGGATGATTTCCATCCAGTATTGAATGGTATCGGCGAGGGTGCCGTCCATATCGAAGAGTATTCCTTTAATCATGAGATCCTCCTTTTATAGTTGTTCCAGATGCAAGCTGGTGCGGAGTTCTTCCGGCGTGATGGCTGAGAGGGCGTCAAACATAGCGGTGCGGAAGCTGGCCGTGGCATGATAGCCTGCTTTAGCAAGGGCGCGATCGCCAGCTCGGCACATGAGTCCGATGGCGGCGGTGACGGCGCGCAGAGGGTCGTCTGGTGCGGCTGCGATGAAAGCGGCGACGATGCCGGTGAGGGTGCAGCCACTGCCGGTGACGCGGGTCATCATAGCGTTGCCGCCGTTGACAACGTAAGTGGAGTGCCCATCGGAGACGATGTCGCGAGGTCCGCTGATGGCAATGATGGTATTGTGTGCAGCGGCTAGATTTTTTGCCATGTCGGCGGCGAGGGTGAAGGCGCGTGGGTCTTCGAGATCTGCTTCTGAAGCATCGACACCGCCAGCGTCGGTGGAAAGTCCGGCAAGGGCTTTGATTTCGCTGATGTTGCCGCGGATGCAGGCGATTTGATGCTCGCTCAGGAGCTGCGCCAGCTGTGTGCGGCGTAAAGGTGAGGTGCCGACACCGACGGGGTCGATGACGACGGGCTTTCCTAGGCGATTGGCTTCTGCAGCACCGAGCAGCATAGCCTGGCGTTGTTCAGCACTGGTGGCGCCCAGATTGAGCAGCAGAGCGTCGGCGCGAGCCGTGAAAAAGGTGATTTCTTCCGGCGCACTGGCCATGACTGGTCGAGCGTCAATTGCCAAGAGTCCGTTGGCAATGTCGTTAACGGTTACAATGTTGGTGATGCAGTCGACCAGCGGGTGCTTGGTTTGTACGGCTGCAAAGGATTCTGCGAATGGCGCCGTTTCGTGCGGCGTCAGAAACGTTTGTTCCACCATATGGCCTCCTTCGTTCAATGGTCATCACGCTTTATTTTAAGGGAATGGGCGCTGCATTGCAAGCCGCGCTATGGCATAAAAATTGCATACGCGCTTTGGCTATTTTGGCAGCGGCTGGGTGCTATTTCTGAATCAGCGTGCCAAACAGAGCGATGGCCTCTTGTTTGCGTTGGTAATAGGTGCTGCGTTCAATGTGAAGCTCTGGCCAGAGCGCGCTGTCTCCGCTGGGGGTGTCGCTGAAATAGACGCCTTCTAGGATGGCGTGGTAAAGCGGGCCGTTTTGTGGAAAGGCCGAAACGGCAGCCAGTGTACGGCGCATCAGACTGGCCGCGGCGCCATAGTTCTGCTGGGGGGCGTTGACGCTGGCCTCGTGTCCCAGCAAGCTGTCAATGAGCGCGCGCCCGCTGGCCAGCTCTGCTGAATCAGCGTTTGCTTGCTGACTGTCCAGCGAGGCACGCCATGCCAGCTCGCGGTAGCTGCGCAGCAGCTGACGCACTTGTTTCATCACAACACGTGGGTCTTGACCAGCGGCGTGCCACTCCTGTTCGAAGTGACGCATGAGTCTTGATTTTGACGGCATGACGATCATTCCTCCTTTTTCTGTCATCTTCCTGTCAACATCGCACGTTGTGGCAAAGGTCGTGTCGTGAGCTACTTCCATTATAATAGAAACTATGTTCGATTTAAAGCGGAATTCTGATGGAAAAACGAAAAAATATTTCCATTCTTTGTGTCCACTGACAATATTGTTCGCAGCGGTGATAATAGAAGCACATCGATGAATCAAGAATCTGTCCCGGGACAGTCTAAAGGAGACTGTCACAATGACTGTATCTATGGATTGCTTGACGGCCGACAACGGTGGCTGTCGTATGCTGAAGCTGCGCGATGACCGCAGCCGTCGCATCATTGCCGAAGTAGCGGTCACAGAAGCGGTGTATCGCGCCTATTATCAGGAACAGGAGCATGCCAGTTATCTGACGGCGAAGGCTCGGCAGCACGAGCTTTCCTGGAACCAATTGGAAGAAGAACGAGGCATGCCGGTGGATGCTCATCTGGCAGCGAACGACGATTCGCTCGACGAGATGGTGCGTCGGAGTTTGTACGACGCATTGGAGACCCTAACACCGGAGATGCGTGAAGCGCTTTGGCAACTGGTGTGTGGTGAGACGACGGAACGTGCTCTGGCAAAACGTTGGGGCATTTCTCAGCCAGCCGTGCATCGTCGAAAACAACGGGCACTGCGTCAGCTGCGTGAACAGATGGAAAGAGCGCTGCATCGTGACTAAAGCTGTCACCGAAGAGCAAAAAAATGGTTAAAATACCGTAAATACAGGGCTTGAAGTGGTGTCTTGTATTGACTCAGGATTAAAGATTGGTTAAAATTAACGTATATATATATATATATA
>CALAKO010000248.1 GCA_937922955.1 uncultured Peptococcaceae bacterium
TGATAGTACCGTTCCGCCTGTTCAAACGTCCAAAAATTATCGTCGGCAGCAGTCATCAGCAAAGCGCTGTCGCGCACCGGATAACGCTCGTAGCGGCCCTTCGGCGGATTGGGATCTTCCTCGGCCAGACAATAGAAGCGTTCGATGAAGGCTTTGAGCCGCGACGAAATGGTCCAGAAATACAGTGGCGAAGCAAACACCACGCAATCGGCCGCTTTTATTTTGGGCGCTATGTCATTGAACGCGTCTTTTTGAACACAGGGTTTTCCATAACGACAGGCGTTGCAGCCAAGGCAACCGCGCACCTCCTGTTTCAGCAGGGATACAACCTCCACCTGATGGCCTGCGTCGCGCGCGCCCTGAGCAAAATGCGCCACCAACTGAGCGGTGCTGCCCTGTGGACGGCCGCCGCCTTGTACAACAAGAATCTTTTTCATACGTCCTTTCCCCCTTCTTCCACTGTTTTCACCGCCGCATGTGCTGTCTCGGCTTCCGCCTCGGTCGGTTCGCAACCAAGGTGCCGCTGGCACCTGCTCACCCATTCGCGTTGGGAATAGATGCAGCCGCAATAGTGCTGGCGATAGATGTCCCACTCGCGGCAGAGCACGATGGAGCGTTGATAGCCGCCGCGTTTTTTGAAATCGTTCGGCAGATGCGCCACGCCTTCTTTTTCAGCGATGTCTTCGCCGATGGCGTTGATGCGCTCGGCATTTTTGTACGGGCTGATGGAGAGCGTCGTCGTGAAATACTCGCAGCCCAGCTCTTTCGCCAAGGCAGCGGCGGCCTCCATGCGAAAATGGTAGCAGGCAAAGCAGCGCTCGCTGCCCTCGGGCAAATGCGTCAGTCCACGCACCGCTTCGGCGTAACGGCGCGGATCGTAGTCGCCTTCGACCAGCTCGATGCCATGGGGCGCGTCCACATGCGCAATGACACGGCGCTGCTCCGCGAGCCGGTGGTCGTATTCGGCGCGCGGCTGAATGTTTGGATTGTCGTAAAAAAGCGTGATCTTGAAAAACGACGCCAAATATTCCAGCACATAGCTGGAACAGGGCCCACAGCAGCTGTGCAACAGCAGATGCGGCACGCGGCCGCTTGCTTTGAGGTCACGCAGAATGCGGTCCAGTTCTTTCTGGTAATTACGAGGATTCATAAACAGCCTCCTTTTCGTGATGCTTGTCTTTATTATACACGGCAGCCGTCGCCTGTGCTATACTGAAGAAAAACCCTCAGAGAGGAAGGATCATCATGGGAAAATCTCTCGTTCTCGCAGAAAAACCATCCGTTGGCCGCGAGCTTGCCCGCGTGCTGGGCGTCGGCGGCAAACACAACGGCTATTTTGAAAACAATAAATACATCGTCACCTGGGCGCTGGGCCATCTTGTCACGCTGGCCGACCCAGAGCATTACGGCGAAGAATATAAAACCTGGCGCATGGACACGCTGCCAATTTTGCCAAAGCACATGGATCTGGTCGTTATTCCCCAGTCCGGCAAGCAGTTCCGCACTGTCTCCAGTCTGATGAAGCGCAGCGACGTGGACGACATTATCATTGCCACCGACGCTGGGCGTGAAGGGGAGCTGGTGGCGCGCTGGATCATCGAAAAGGCCCACGTCAAAAAAACGATGCGCCGTCTCTGGATTTCCAGCCAAACGGACCAGGCCATTCGCCAGGGCTTTGCCCATCTCGAACCAGCCAGCAAGTACGACAACCTCTATCGTTCCGCCCAGGCGCGCAGCGAAGCCGATTGGGTCGTAGGCTTCAACGTCACCCGCGCCCTCACCTGTCGCTACAACGCACAGCTTTCTGCCGGCCGTGTGCAGACGCCAACGCTGGCAATGATTGTACAGCGCGAACGCGCCATTCGCGATTTCAAAAGCCAGCCTTACTACGAGGTGCAGGCGAGCGTGGACGGCATGCGCCTGCTCTGGCAGGATAAAAACAAGCGCACCCGTTTCAGCGATAAGAGCGTTTGCGAGCGCATCGTGCGCACCTGCAACAAACAAAATGCCACCGTCAGCGCGCTTGACGCTCAGAAAAAGCACACCGCGCCGCCAGCGCTCTATGACCTCACCACCCTGCAGCGCGACGCCAATGCACGCTATGGCTTCAGCGCCAAGCAAACGCTGCAAATCATGCAGCGTCTGTACGAAGAGCACAAGCTGCTCACCTACCCGCGCACCGATTCCCGCTATCTCACCAAGGACATCGTCGCCACTTTCCCAGAACGCTTGCAAGCGCTCACATCCAATGGCTACGGCGACGTGACCCGTCTCATTCGCGCGGAAAAGCGCTCCATCACGCCAAGCTGCATCAACGACGCCAAGGTCAGCGACCACCATGCCATCATTCCTACGGAAGAACGCCTTAGCAAGCACAATCTGACCAGCGACGAGCGCCGCATTTACGAGCTCGTCGTCAAACGCTTCCTGGCTAACTTCCTAGGGCCATACGAATACGAACAGACCCGCGTTCATCTCGATGTCAACGGCGAACACTTCACCTGTCACGGCAACGTCACCATCGATCTGGGCTGGAAAGGACTCGACCTCATTGGCGACGACGACGAGCAGGAAGAAGATCACAGCAAAAACCGTTCCCTGCCAAAGCTTACAAAAGGCCAAACCCTGAAAGGCGTCAGCGTCAGCATCCGCGAAGGGCAAACAAAGCCGCCAGCCCGCTTCACCGAAGGCACCCTGCTGGCCGCTATGGAAAATCCGCAGGCCTTTGTTGACGACAAACACGCCCAAAGCGTGCTCCACAAAGCCGGCGGCATCGGTACGCCAGCCACTCGCGCCGACATCATCGAAAAGCTCTTCAAGAGCTTCTATGTCGAAAAGCAGGGACAATCTCTCCTGCCAACCAGCAAAGGCGTGCAGCTCATCGACATTGTTCCCGACGACCTCACCTCTCCACTCCTCACCGCCCAGTGGGAAGAACGCCTGGAAGCCATCGCCCGTGGCAAAGAAAAAGCCGCCGCTTTCACCGGCGACATGCGCCAGTTTGCGACAGCCCTCGTTGGCGCTGTGAAAAACTCCGACAAGCAGTATCGCCACGATAACCTCACCCGCACCCCGTGCCCGGAATGTGGCAAATTCATGCTCGAAGTCAAAACCAAGAAAGGCAAGATGCTCGTCTGCCAGGACCGCGAATGTGGCTATCGCCGCAGCCTCGAGCAAACCTCCAATGCCCGCTGCCCAAAATGCCACAAACGCCTCACCGTCGTCGGCGACGGCGACAAACGCATCTATTCCTGTAGCTGCGGTTTCCGCGAAAAATTTGATCGCTTCAACCAGCAGCTCAAAGCCAAACGCAACACCTCCAGCAAACGCGACGTGCAAAACTATATGCGCAAACAGCAAAAACAGGAAAGCATCGGTGCCAACGCCTTCGCCGACGCCTGGGCCAAAGCACTTGGGAAAGACGAGTAAAAACCAAAAGCGCAGCATTCTCGCAAGATACGAGAATGCTGCGCTCTTATTTTATTCCACTTTCTCCATCAGCTGGTTATACAGTTCTTTGGTGGCCGATGGATCTTCGGCGTTGATGACGAGGGGTTGGCCGTTGACGTCCATGGTGATGCAGGCGTCGCAGTTGATGTGGGTGTAGCGGGTGTATTTGCCGTAGCGGTCGTTTTTAAAGCTGCCGAGGGCGTAGCGCAGGTTGCCGAAGCCATAGGTGCGCACGTCGCCATCCGCTGGCGGTTCTTGGGCGTAGTAGATGATATTGGAGATGTCGTCATAAGGCACGGCAAGGTCTTTCCATTTGCTGGTGGTAATTTCCAGCGCGTCGTCACTACAGGTGATGGTGAGATCGCCGCAAAAAAGTGTCCAGCCACAGAAGGCAAGAGTTGCAGCAACGGCAAAAATCACAACGGCAACACTTTTACCTGAGACAGGGATCGGAGCCGCTGTTCCCGCTGCGAGCTGCTTACAGTAATAATGATAAGAATACCATATTGGCGAAAATGCCATCGCCAGCACCACAAATATAAACAGGACCAGCGTCACATTGCTTTCTACAAAAAATGCACAAATCATACATAGAAGGCCGCCGCTGACCCAGACTTTACCGCCAAAACGATGGGTGGCGTTCCAGTTTTCTTCATTTTCCAAGGCCCACTTCACCCTGATGCCGATGGTGCTGTTTTGGCGAATCTTTGGAAAAAGATTTCCACAGATGAGGAAAAGCAGCCCAAAGCTGAGGGTAAGTACCGTCATGATCAGCGTATACGACTCAACACCCACCTGCATCATATGGCGCAAGCTACTGCTGACCAGCGAAACCACTGGCACCGCCCAAAACACCAACAGCAGCACGCGTGGATGCTGCTCCGCGTTGGCTGGGTCTCGCAGCACGAAAAACAGCACCAGCCAGTGCGTGGCCAGCAAAAAGAAGTTGTAGACATCCAGCTGCCGCAGCAGCAGGCCATTGAGCAACGATGGCATGACAATAACCAGCGAAGTGAGCAGCAACTGTTCCTTATACGCCTTCATCTGCCGTTTCATGGTCGCTCTCTCCCTTCAGCGTTGCCAGCCAGAGCATCACTTCCTCCAGCACGGATGCGTTCAGCTCGTAATAAATGTACTTGCCTTCGCGGCGGTCGCGGATCAAGCCCGCATCTTTGAGCACGCTGAGATGCCGCGAGATGGACGCACCCGTCACAGAAAAGTGGCTGCCAATGTCGCCAGCAGACAGACTTCCATCTTTCAGCAGATTGAGGATGTCACGCCGAATCGAATCGGCCAATGCTTTTAAGGTCGTTTGTATACTCATGGTATCGCCTTCTTCATTTAACATTTAGGTTAATTGTTAAATATAGGTTATCACGGTCCGCGCCGTTTGTCAATCGTGCAGGGTCTTGACCCATTTTCCAATCTTCGCTATAATGGTCCTGCGTAAAAGCGCCGACAGTTCATTGGTACCATCCTGTCGTTAAACAAAACTAGGGCTATTTTTTCATGCACTTTTTCCGGCATGACCGGATGGGATATTGAAAACGCCCCGTGGACCAACAACCACGGGGCGTTATTTTTTTGGAGGCTATCATGTATTATTTAAAAACAAAGCAAAGTTTTGACGCTGCCCACTTTCTCAAAGGCTACGAGGGAAAGTGCAGCAATCTCCACGGCCACCGCTGGCAAGTGGTGGCACAGATCCGCGCCACAGACCTCTCCGAAGAGCCACAAACACGTGGCATGGTGATGGATTTTGGCGATCTTAAAGCGGCGCTGAAAAGCATCTGCAACTCCTTCGATCACTGCCTGATTTTTGAAGAAGGATCACTGCGTCCGCTAACGCTGCAGGCGCTGAATGAAGAGGGCTTTCGCTTGGTGGAAGTGCCGTTTCGGCCAACCGCCGAACATCTCGCCCGTCACATCCATCAACTGCTGAAGGAACAAGGCTGCCCAGTCGACCGCATCGAGGTCTACGAAACGCCAAACAACTGCGCCATCTATGAGGAGGAAGCATGAAGGTCGTCGAAACATTTATCAGCATCAACGGCGAAGGGCCGCGTGCCGGCGAGCTCGCTCTTTTTGTACGCTTCCAGGGCTGCAATCTGCGCTGCGGCTATTGCGACACCGCCTGGGCTTACGCACCGGACTGTCCCTATGACGAACGCACGCCCGATGCCATCTGCGCCGACATCCTCGCCAGCGGCATCACCAATGTGACATTAACCGGCGGCGAACCACTTCTGCAGCCTGAAATGCTACAGCTGCTCACTCTCCTGAGCCAACAGCCCACCCTGCGCGTGGAAATCGAAACCAACGGTGCGGTCGATCTGGAGCCATTCTGTGGACCGTCGCGACCGGTCTTCACCATGGACTATAAGCTCCCGTCCAGCGGCTGCGAGACCGCCATGCACCTGGAAAATTTCACTCTGTTAGAAAAAGACGACACCGTGAAGTTCGTCTGCAGCAGCCAGGAAGATCTGACGCGCGCTGAAGCCCTAATTCGGGAGCATCAACTGACAACACGCTGCCACGTTTATCTCAGTCCTGTTTACGGCGCCATCGACCCGGCAGACATGGTCCAGACCATGATTGAGCACCGACTTAACGACGTGCGCCTGCAGCTGCAGATGCACAAATTCATTTGGGACCCAAACCAGCGCGGCGTCTGAATTGCCACTTATTGACAGAAAGGAGTCATCCTCTATGAAAAACACACTTGTACTCACCAGCGGCGGGGTCGATTCCACCACCGCCCTGGCCCTCGCCATTGAAAAATACGGCAAAGACCACGTCCTTGCATTATCCATTTCCTACGGTCAAAAACACAGCAAAGAGATTGAAGCTGCCAAGGCCGTTGCCCGCCATTACGGCGTGGAACAACTCTTTCTTGACCTCGGTCTCATCTTCCAATACAGCAACTGCTCACTCCTGCAACAGTCCACCGAAGACATTCCCGAAGAAAGCTACGCTGAGCAAATCGAAAAAACCGGCGGTGAAACGCCGGTCAGCACCTATGTGCCATTCCGCAACGGACTCTTTCTCTCCGCCGCTGCCAGCATCGCGCTGAGCCGCGATTGCGAAGTCATCTACTATGGCGCTCACGCCGACGATGCCGCTGGCTTCGCCTATCCCGACTGTTCCTTAGTGTTCAACAACGCCATGAACACCGCCATTTATGAGGGCTCCGGCCATCAGCTGCGCATCGAAGCACCGTTCGTCAACAAAAACAAGTCCGACATCGTTGCTCTTGGCCTCCGGCTTAACGTGCCTTACGAGTTAACCTGGTCCTGCTACGAAGGTGGCAATAAGCCTTGCGGCAAATGCGGCACCTGCATCGACCGCGCAGCCGCCTTTGCCGCCAATGGTGTTACCGATCCTGCCCTCGCTGACTAAGAAAGGAGCCTTCCCATGTCCAGAGAAAACGAAAATCTGACCCTGCTCGGCAATCAAAACGTCACCTATCACACCGATTACACCCCGGACATTCTCGAATCCTTCGATAACAAACATCCGGAAAACGACTACTTTGTCAAATTCAACTGCCCAGAATTCACCAGTCTCTGCCCAATCACCGGTCAGCCGGATTTTGCCACCATCTACATCTCTTATGTGCCGGATCAAAAGCTCGTGGAAAGCAAAAGCCTCAAACTCTACCTCTTCTCCTTCCGCAACCACGGCGACTTCCACGAAGACTGCATCAACATCATCATGAACGACCTGGTGCGTCTGCTTGATCCAAAGTACATCGAAGTGTGGGGAAAATTTCTGCCTCGCGGCGGTCTCTCCATCGACCCATACTGCAACCACGGCAAAGCGGGCACCAAATGGGAAACCACCGCGGCCCAGCGCCTGGCCTGGCACGACATGATGCCAGAAATGGTCAACAACCGCTAAAAAAATGTGGACTGCATGCTTGCAGCCCACATTTTTTATTTGTCGTTCAAACGCACATCCATCTCAATCCACTCTTCATCGCCCCAGGTCGAATCCGAGGCGCCGATCTCGTTGAATCCAAAGAAGCGATACATCTCCACACGGTGCGCCAAACAAGTGAGCACCACACGCTTGGTGCCTCGCGCCCGCTCGCGCTGGAGATACTGTGCCATCATCTCTCGTGCCAAGCCTTGGCGGCGATAATCCGGCAACACATTCACGCCCAGAATCATAACGTTACAGCCCTCAGGATTATGCAAGGCAGCATCGGTATAGATGGCATCGCGCAGTGTCTCATCATTCGTTGCCAGCCCATCGATAAAGCCAGCAATTTTTCCCGTCGCACGATCCACTGCCACCAGAAACCATTCCGGCGCTACGGCCACACGCGCACGCATGATCTCTGGCTTGCAGGCTTCATGAGGTGGAAAACAGGTGGTTTCAATTTCCACCGCCTGCTCCATCTCCTCCGGCAAAATGCTGCGAAACGTGAAACGCTCTTTGATGCGATTTGAATTCAATCCATGCTCCATAATATAGCCCCCTGACAATAGTGTTTCATTCTCAGACAGCATAGCACATGATGCGTCACGTCTCAACGGGTAAGATGTCGCTCATTCTACGATCAGACCAGCTTGCAGCCGCGCCTTCAGATCAAGTACCTTATTGTGAATGGCATCGATGGTGCCCAGAAATACCTCGTCGCTTGCGCCCGTCGGATCCTCCAGCCCCCAGTCCTCACGATGACGGCATGGCAGCTGCGGGCACTGCACATTACAGCCCATCGTCACCACCACGTCCACCGCAGGAATCTCTGTCAGCAGCTTGCTGTGCTGCGTAGCACGCATGTCCACACCATACTTTTCCAGCATCAAACGCACCGCATCGGGATTGATCTGCGGCACAGTTTCCGTGCCTGCTGAATAACTTTCAAACACATCCGCTGCCAGCAGCGTTCCTAATGCTTCCGCAATCTGGCTGCGGCAAGAATTGTGTACGCACACAAACGCAACTTTAGGTTTCTTTTCAAATACTATTTGGTTATTCATCACAGTCACACTTAATATTTCCAGCAATAATCTCTTTCCAATCTCCAATAATATTGTGTGTCCAACAGTCATCTGCACCTGCTGCTTCACGCATGGTCAGCGCTAAAATATAGCTTAGTTCTTCTACAGTCGCTCCAGCTTCCAATGCACCTTTAAAATGCTTTTTTACACACGGCTCACTGCGTCCTTTGATCGAAAGAGCAAAACAAATAAACTGATAGTTTTTTTCATCAATGGGACGCATCTCCTTAAATAAAGCGTCCCATTCATCCATTTTAGCAACAAATTCAGGACAAAACTCGGCTAACATTCTCATTTATCGGTTCCTCCAATCTGCTTTAGCAAAGGAATTATATCAGCCTTTTTCATTACCTTTCCAGTAGATACCACTTTCCCATCCACCACTAGCGCCGGCGTGGTCATAACGCCATACGCCGCAATCTGAGCAATGTCCGTTACATAAGACACCTCTTCAGCCAATCCCAATTCAGCAGCAGCCTCGCGCACAACCTGTTCCAGAGCATGGCATTTTGCACACCCTGTGCCCAGCACAACAATGCCTTTTCTCGCTGGTGCCTGAGCGCCATTCGCGCACGACGCATCCACCTTGCCACAGCAGCAGCTTTTTTCTGGCTCATCTCAGAAATCGGTTGGAATACAAGGACCTTGGTAACGACAGGAACCG
>CALAKO010000249.1 GCA_937922955.1 uncultured Peptococcaceae bacterium
GTGCGGCGTCGTGCGCGCGCTGGTGCACAATGCGCCCATCCATGGTGCGGAGATTTTCTGTCCACTGCTGTTCGAGGTGGATCAGCGCCCATTGGCGGCGGCAGAATACAAAGTGCTGCAAACCGGACAGCTGCAGGCAGTCGGCCTCATCATAGGCCATCGATGATCTCCGCTTCAAGGCCTGGCAGTGGTTCCAATTCCACATCGTAGTCGTCAAAGCGTTCTGGAATCTGCACGCCGTCTTTTGGCGTCACCTTCACCGAGCGGTGCACCTTGGCGGAGGAGTATTGGCCATCCTTGCAGTTGTGCTCCCACCAATACAGGCGCTGAACTTCCATGGAGCCTTCCGGCCGCGCCGAGGAGGCATCGTTGACAAACAAGGTGCGCAGGCATTCTTTGACAATGTCAGCGTCTTCCTGGGAGAAGCCTGTTTTTTCAGCGAGCTGCACGTTGATGGAGCCTTTGAGCAGGTACACACCGAAGCGCACAAAATGCTTCATGCCCATGGTGTCGGAAGTGCGCTGGCCTTTGGCGCTCTTTTCGCCGTTGACGCTCTTGGTGATTTGCATCGATTCAACATCCACCGGCGACACGCTCACCGCCTGATGAATGGACACCGGCCCGCGCACGCCGATGGACACGCCTTTATTATCCTTGAAAGCAAAAACCTGCCCAAAGGTGCGCACATCCAGCCAGGTTTCACAAGCCGTCTTGGCGTATTCGTCCGGGTCTTTGACGCCTTTCAGCGTGGCCGACGCGCGTTCGCTGAGGCTGCCAAAGCCGTCGTCGCAGCGATCCGCTGTCTGTACAAACACGGCCTGGCCGAGATCCTGCATACGGTTGCGCAGTTTGCGCTTGATGCAGACATCGGACATTTCACCAAAGCCATTGTAGTCGGTGCGAGGACGGTTGCCATTGAGAGGGTCGCCGTTGGCGTTGGCGCGGTCTACGCTTAAAAGAGCAACAAAATCAATTTTATGCTGTAACTGTGTCATGATTATTCCTCCGTTTTTTCTGATTGTGGTTGATAAAGTGCCTGCTGCTGCAAATAATAGCCCATCAAATAAGTTTCTTTCAGTGGGCGGTTCAACGCCTCGTCGCTCAGGCCCAAGCCGGCAATGTGGCCAAGAATTTCTTCAAGAAGTTTTTCATATCTGGTTCTCGCTCCATAAGGCAATTTTGAATAATACGGCACCCGTACCCGTTCATAGATGGTTTGAAAGGTTTGAAACGGTCTCCGCACATAGATTGACAAGAGCCGAATGGCGTTGGTCTCGCGGGTATCGTCCTTTGAATAGGTGTCTTTCTCTATTTTTTCCAGTACGGCCAGCAAACGCCCGAACTGATAACTTCTGTCTGCTTTTTCAATGTCTAAAGCCATGCTCCATTCCTCCTTCATATCGCTGCGATGTTTTCTCACCACGGCACAGGCCACAAACAAAATCTGCCGCCACACCCGCCAGTCGTAGGCTTGAGGCATCGACGCCCGCTGCACCAGGGCGCGCAGGATGTCCGTTGGCATTTTTGCCCGATTCAGGCGGCAGGCCAACAGCCGCTGCATCTGCTGGCGCAGCACACGGTCGTCGGTTTTCAAACGCTCGCCCTGCTGGGTGCCAAAGGCACACTGCACAATCTGCCACAGCGCTGGCGACTGAATGCCAAACTGGTTGTTTTCCCAAGCGCAGGTGTTGTCCCAGTCGTAAAGCCGCTGCAAAAAGTCCGAACTGCGCAGCTCGTTGTAATAGGTCATCGCCAATCGCCCGCTGGTGGCAGCGTCAAAGGCAGCAATTACAACGCCATCGGTCGGTGCCAGGGTGGTCTGCCAGCCGGACAGCGTATCCCGCAGTTGCTTGCTGTAGTCTTCTGGGGTAGCGATGACCGCATCAACACCAGACAACAGCGACTTGAGGGTGTTCGGCAATTTTTTCGTCTTTGGGTTCCAGCAGATAAAGGTGCGGCCGCCAACGGTTTCGCCCTGATTTTCAATGAGCCAGCGCAGAGCACTGTGCGCCTTTTGTGACGCCTCGTAGCTGATCGACGCTGCCTGCTCTGGCTCGCTGAATCGCCCGCGGTAGGTGAACCCTGTGGCATCGTTGGCCGAGATCAATTTTGCGTTCCCATAGACTGAAACGATGCCTTTCGGATGCTGCATCGCCGCGCGGGCCTGTTGACCGGTGATCATGCAGACCGTTTTTGGCGCGTTGTCCGACAAGCTCTCATAAAAATGGATGAACGCCTGAAACAACGTCGGATCGGTCCAGCAGGCGTCATTGGTGTCGCTGTTTTGCACGCGCCAGCGCACCAGAAGCTTTTCGTCTTTCGGCTGGTGGTTGTCCTTCAGCTCGATGACGCCGGCATTGGCCAAATCGCTCAGAATGGTGCCGCCTTTCACATAGGCCAGCACCGCCTGCACTGTGGGATGGGTGTAAGGCGACGCCGCCCATTGTTCCAACTGGTCCAAATACGCCGCATGTTTTTTCTCGTTATACGGTGCCACATAGCCCAGCTGGTCGCACAAAGGATGGGCACAGACGCCGCTCGTGCGGCCCGATGAGCTTTCCGTCACAGGAATGATGATCTTTGGCTCGTCCCTGTCCACCGTGCACCCGGAAACAAAGTGTCCGTCCTTGTCCAGGGTAATCTCCAAATCGGCGCGCGTGATCATGTGCGACACCGGCGCCAGCACCGTCTGGCCGTCCCTCAGCTGGCCCACATAGCCTTGAGCCTGCAAATCGTCGTAGGTTGCGACCGCTTGCTGCAAAAGTCCCATCACTGCACCTCCTCAAATTCACCCAGACCGCAGAAATTGCCGTGTTCCTGGCCGAAAGGCTTCATCGTCATTTCGCGCACCGCTCGCTGCAGAGGGCAGTCTTCCGGCCGCGGGAAGGTGATGACTCCTTTTTTCATGACCGGCTGCCAGTAGCGAATGGTCATCTTGCCCTGGGTGTCCTCAGAATAGGCCTCATCAGGATAGGTGATGCCATGCACCATCAGGCCAAAGGCCAGCTCCTGCAAATCGTCGTAGGCGCCCTCGCCTTCGCCAAACACGCACGGCGTCACATAGCCCTGACACTCGCGCGTGCCGAGAAAGACATCGCGCCGCCCGCCCTTGCGAATCATGCGCTTAGCCATCTCGTGGTGCTTGTTTTCGTTGCGGTCCTGGGCCAGCTCCGGCCGGTTCTCGTTCCACTCGAAATGGGCACGCACCTGATAACGGCAATCTTTCAAATAAGTGTAGTAGGCCAAATCGTTGCCCCCGCTGTATTTGATCGGACGCATGCCCTTGACCTCTGTCTGAATCGGATTCATGATGCGCACCGCATCAATGATCCATATCAACGTCGGCTTCCAATACACCGACATCAACATGCCTTTGAGGGCTTCGTATGTGGGCACCTGATAGGTTGATTTTTCACCGCCAATGCGCAGCATTGGGTCGGAAAACAGCCCATAGTCGCCCGTCACCTCAAACTCAACAATATTGGGATAAATGGTATTTTTCATCGTCACACCTCCAAAAAAGGTTGTTCATTGCTTTCCAGAACCCCCAGGCAGTCGTCATAGGCCGCCTCGGACAGCACCAGCACACCATGCACCTCGCGCACAAGGGCGCTCAGCCGCTCGCGCTGATAGGCATAGAGCGCGGCGGTGTAGGGCTTGGCACGCTCGCTCCACGCCCTGAGATAGGCCGGGCTTGGCTGGGCTTCGTGCTCCAGCTCGGCGATCAGCGCTGCCCCTTCGCCAAAAGGAACGACCACATCCACCGTGTCTTCCGCAAAAACCTGGAAATAGGCGCCGGCGGTTTTAAACGCCTGATTCAGAAAATAGCGCCCATTGACCGAAGAAAGATGCTTGCGGTTGCTGCCCAAGAGCGAAAATAAGGTGTCGTTGCCATCAGGAAGGATGCCGTCCTGCACGTTTCCGCCTTCGGCCTGCACCAAGCTGTAAAGCTTTTGATAGTACCACTGAATGGCGCCCTCGGAACTCAGCTGGCCGTCAAAGTCGTCCGGCGCCGCGCGAAACGCCGCCAGCAAGTCTCTGCAGGCAACCTTCTCGCGCTGAATATCCGGCAGCTTCCCTAAGTGTTCGTCGCTGCATTCGATCACATAGACCGGTGCCAGCGCCGCGCGTTCGCCGTTGCGGTTGCAGCGACCGGCTGCCTGCACCACATGGTCCATCCCAGCCAAAAGGCGCACCACACAAGCAAAGGAAATGTCCACGCCTGCTTCGATCACCTGCGTCGACACACAGACCACGCGTCGGCGCCCCTCCTTCAGCGCTGCATAAAGCGCCTCCAGAGTTTGCGCACGATGGGCCTTGCACATAGCCGCCGAAAGATGAAACACCTCGGCGCCCCTGTCCTTCAAGGCCTGATACAACTGCGCCGCTTGCGCTTTTTTGTTGCACACCACCAGCACGCTTGGCGCCTGGGCCGTCAAGGCCGCCACATAATCCGGCAGCTCATCCAGGCGTTTGGCACCAGCGTCAATCATCTCAGTGCGTGCAAAGGCGCGCCAGAGCTCCTTCTGATAAGGCACCACATCGCCCACCGTGTCCAGCATTGGGTGCGCCGCTTTTTCGAAGCAAGGCTGCGTCGCCGAACACAAGAGAAAAGTCGTGCCGCACAGTTGCGAAAGAAAATTGACCGCCATATTAAACAGCGACAATTTATTCATCGGCACGCTCTGCACCTCGTCGATCACAACCACCGCGTTGCTCAGCGCGTGAAACCGGCGCACGTTGCTCGTCTGTCCCTTAAACAGCGTATTCAGCAGCTGCACCATGGTGGTGATGATGACCGGCTTCTGCCAGTTTTCCATGGCCAGCTCGCGCGGGTCCAGGGCGTCCTTCTGAGTCTGCTCCACAATCACATTGGAATGATGCTCCAAAATCAGCCCATCGTCACCGATATAGTCCCGCACAATGGCCGCGTTTTGGTCAAGAATCGCCAGCAGCGGCGTCACAAAAATAATTCGTTCTTTCCGCCATTGTTTCGCATGAGCCAGCGCATAGCGCAGCGCGCTCAGCGTTTTACCGCCGCCGGTTGGCACATTGAGGCGATACACGCCGCTATCCTTGTCCGCTCCCGCGCGGCACTGCGCCGAAATATCCGTGCGTGCGCGCTGAATCGGCGTGACCTGCGCAAAGGCCGCCAGCTTTTTTTCCATATATGCCAGGCGCTGCGCCCAGACATCGGCGTCTAGCGGCGCAACCGTCTGAAACGCCTCACCATTCATAAACGCTGCCGTGTCGCTGCGGTCGCCATCGATCACCGCCGACAGCACCAACCGCGCCAAAAGGCCGAAATACACATGGGTCTCGTCGCCTTCTGGGTCCTCGCTGCGCTGCTGCATCGCCGAAAACGTAGCCAGGTGAGCCGCAATTTCAGCATTCGCCTGTTGAAACAGCGCCGCCACGTCCTCCTCGCCGGCGCAGTCCGTCAAAAAATTCTCCACGCTCTCTGCATAGCCAATGCCTTCTTTTTGCAGCCGATGGTCAAAGCCCAACGCATCGTCCAGCGAAAGTGCATCAAAAAGCCCATGATGCGCGCCAATGGCGTAGGCCACCACCTCTGCCGTCAAATCATCGACCGACGCTGCCTGCGCGCCATGAAACGTCTGCAGCACATAGCGGCAGCCTGCAAAAGAGTGATTCACGGACCCCCGCTTCGTCGCATCGCCCGCCGCCAGATACGCCTGAAAGGCGTCCTTGTACTTCCCCATATCGTGGAGCAGCCCTGCCAGATAACCCACCTGACCAAGACCACACGCCGCCAGACAATCACGCGCATACACCGCCGTATTCCGGCAATGATCCGCCAACGCCTGCCGCTCAACACGGCCATCTTCCAACACACGTTGATGCGCCAAGAACATGTTCACGCACCTCCTTTGTCTTCTATTATAGAGTTTACTTAATTTTTGTCAACAGCATAAAATAAAAAAGCCTATGAGCGAGTCATCACTCATAGGCTTTTTGCGAACCTGCGGCATACACCTGGTCCGTTTTCTCGCCTCTCGAAGAGGCGAGACGTCTTTACAAAGTACACTCTATAATATTTTCAATCCACTTTTTGCACATCCCATGCAAAAAGACACTCCTATTATAACACACTTTAACCATACAACAAGCCTAGGTTTTCAAACTGCCACCAATCTTTAATATTTGGATTTCCTTCCCAGCCATATACATGGGCGCCTGCAACAACATGCAGGCGCCCTTCCTTTTTGCAACGAAAAAGCCCCACCGTCCGCAGACGGTGGGGCTTTTCTTCGCTCTAGTACGTGATAATTGCCTGAACAATCTCCTGAACATCGCACAATCCATTGCCGACATATCGCCCGGTATCGGAATCGAATACGGTGTTATCATACGGACTCAACAATTGATCTTCATCAAAATATTGGCTCAAGCGATTGTGATAGTCCGCTTCTGAAATTGGCATGTCGTTCCAATAATATTGGTAACTTGGCGTTGGGTATCCACCGGCCAGCATTTCATAGGTAAAGTAATCAACAAGCGGCATCGCTCCGTCTTGAATGGTTCGAATTTCGTTATAATAATAGCCCATATTGCCACCAGTGGAGCTAAAAATATTTTGGCCTTCAACATAGCGGAAGCCGCCGATCCACATCCATTGTTCAACAACATGCCCGTTGCTGTATGTGCATAAGGTATCTCCCTGGGCGGTGCATCCAAAGCCGCTGTACAGCTCGGGAATGGCGTCACCGTTCACGTCGACCAATTTATAATGGTAATATTTTGATGACTGACTACCAAAATTTGTTGCCCAGTAATTCAGTTTGTCGTTGATATAGTCAATATAGGCCTCTTTCCATGCATCGGTCGAATAGGTGCTGTCCATAATATAGACCACATCCGCATCGCCGTACCATTCCACCTGGCAGTTAAAGGATTCCGCAACGATGCGAACCGGCACCATGGTTCTTGAGTTAATAATCTGCGGCGCCACCTCGCTCTCATAAATGTCGCCATTTTTGTACACCTGCTTGCTGCCAATCGTCATGACAATGGTATCATTGCCTTTGCTGCTGACAATCACACCATTTTCCCACGACACATTGGCACCAAGAGCCTCAAAAATAACACGCAGCGGCACCAGCGTTCTGCCATTGATGATGACAGGCGGCTGATCGCAATCGAGCTGCTGATCATTGAACATAATGGCGATGCCGTTCGACGCTGTGTTGTTCGACGCAGCAGGTGCCGCCGCAGAAGCCGGAACAATAAAGTTGAGCGATAAAACGGCCATTAATACAACAGTTAGTAGTTTTTTTCTCATAGTTTCCGCCCCTTTTCTAAAAATCCCCCTGTTTGCTCTCTCCTAATCGCTGCTCACCAGGACGGCACTGCGCCATTGTGCATGAACACCGTTTTGCTCAAGGCCAACGTCGGTATTGTCGTGCGCGTCCGTCACCGTCCCGCCGAACGTGTGCCTTCAGCCAAACCAATGCAGGTCGGTTGTTTCGTTGTTCTACGATGCCTCCCCCTCTTAATCATCGACCTTCGCTAGAAACATTCGTTCCTTGTTGTATGCTTTTATTATATAGGACATCCGCACGCTGCACCACTAAATTTTTTAATTATTTGATTTTTCATCGATTTTCTTCGGCAAAACAGAAAAATTTGCCGTCGTCCGTCAGCAAAGGCAACGACCACCGCAAAAAAACACCACCCTCTCACTGCTGCCAAGCAGGAAAAGGTGGTGTCCTGTTGCTGGAGATAAGGGGATTCGAACCCCGTATGCGGGAGAGTGCATCGCCAAAATGTGCGTCCATCGCAAGCACGCTCCTCCCCCCCTACGGCTATCCACGATTGATGCAGCCTTTTACGCCATGAATAAAAAACAAAACCGCACACACACACTGAGCAAGTGCCAGCCCTTCTCTGCCCTCCGAATAGAAGCTCCACGCCGCCAGGCTCCAAATGATTCCTCCGAAAATCCAGCAAATTGAGAAGAGATAATTTTTCATTCTTTTCACCCTTTACGGTTAGTTTAAGCTAATCACTTTCTTGATTTTACCAGATTGCTCGCGCATATTCCACTCAAATCGCTCTCGTTGTCGCCTGCAAACACACCACTCCTTTTCCACCGCTGTGCCATTCATGAGGCAAAGCCTCGCAAAACACCACCGCCCCCGCCTCTGCGGCCTGCAGAAACGGGGGCGGTGTTTTAGCGCACGAGGTAGGCGTTGAGCCAGGGCTGGCTGCGATGGCGGGTGTCCTGGGTGAGGCTGGTGGCAGCCAGGTGCAGCTCGGGCACTTGGGCGAGCAGGGCACGCAGGCCATCCTCGGTGAGATCGGTGAAATAGCGGCCGCCGCGCTCGCCGCTCGTGCTGCCGTATTTGAACGAGGCGTAGAAGCAGCCGCCGGGGCTCAGGTGCGGCGCCAGTCTGCGCAGCACCTGCACGATCTCCGGCGTGGTCAGGTGCAGCAGCGAGGCGCAGGCCCAGATGCCGTCGAAGATGCCGTCGGGCTCGTAGTCCTCAAACCTCGCACAGACCACCTCCTGCCCCAGATAGGCCGCCGCCCGCTCGCACAGCGCTGGCGCGCCGTCCACCGCCACCACCTCATAGCCCCGCTCCAGAAAGGCCTTGCTGTCGCGGCCCGAGCCACAGCCCAGGTCGAGAAGGCGGCCCCCAGGGCGCACGCGCGTCAGAAACGCCTCGTGCAGCACGCGCATGTCCGCCGCCTGCGTCTGCGCCACAAACTCCTCGGCGCAGCGCTCGTAATAGGCCAGCGTCGCCGTGCTCGGGCGCAGCCCGTCGCGGCTCATTGGAACTTGTCCTTCAAGGCCCGCAGATCCGCCTTGTCGATCCACTCTTCCGAATAGCCGCAGCGGCCGCACACATAGCGATGCACCAGCACCGCCGAAAAATTCGTCCAGCCCAGCTGAATGTTGTTGCCTGCGCCATAAGCCCCAGCCTTGCCCGGCACATGGATGATGTCGGTGCTCTGGCATTTTGGGCAGATGTGACTTTGTTTCATGATGGTCGCTCCTTTTCTGATCCCGGTTGCAGCGCCGCCCAGCGCGAACGCTCTTTCTTTAATAATACCCGCCCGCTCCACGCTTGGCAATCCTCCCCGCCGCAAAAATCGCCCACGCAAGATGGCGCATCATGTCACTCGCGTTTGGCTTATACTGTTCCCAGAGCCGCCGCTCTCCACAAAAAAATCACCCTGCGCATCGTACGCAGGGTGATTGAGAAAGGAGGTTATCATTCGTTTTCATTGTTAGTTTGCGAGATATCTCTGCAATCCCTTCGGGACTCCTCTGGACTAGCTTCGCGTCGTAGCTCGGAGAAAAGCTTGATTAATTTGTCAGCTTCCATTACTCAGAGAGATAACGCTGCAAAATGGCAGCCACCTGAGCTCGCGTCCTTTCAGGACTAGCTCGGAGCAACGCAGGAAGGCATTGACAGCGTTCATTTCTCAAAGCCACGTTGCTGAAAATTGTTAGCACCGCGATCTCGCGTCCCTTCGGGACTAGCGCATGTCGGCTAATGCCTTTTCGACACTTTTTTGTCTATGCTTCCATCACGTTTTCTCCATCCTTTGAGAGCGCGTCGTCGTCGTCATTATTAGTTTGCGAGATACCGCTGCAATACACTCGCCACTTCTGCTCTGGTTGTGGTGCCTTGTGGACGCAGGGTGCTGTCCTCGTAGCCTCCAATCAGACCACTGCCAACCACCCATTCAACGGACTCTTTCGCCCAGTTGCTGACGTTGGCGGCATCGGTGTAGGTGCTGAGGTCGCCGCTGGTGCTCACATCCATCCCCTTGTACTGCGCGTAGTTGCGCAGGATGGCGGCGAGTTGTTCGCGGGTGATGGCGGTGTTTGGCTGGAAGGTGCCGTCGTCGAAGCCGTTGACGACACCGACGCTGGCTGCCCAGTTCACAGCCTGGGCGTACCAGTCGCCGTCGGCCACGTCGGTGAAGTCGCCAGCGCTGGCCGCTGGGCTGCCTTCGAGACGATGGAGCACAGCCACGAGCATGGCGCGGCTAAGCGACGTGTTTGGCTCAAAGGTGGTTGCCGAGGTGCCGGTCATGAGGCCATTTTCGAAGACGAAGCAGACCGGGTCGTAGAACCAGTCGCCCTCGCTCACATCGGTGAATGGCAGTTCCACAACGCCATGGTTGTGGTCGTCGATGACGATGGCGTACTGGCTGGCGTGGCTGAACGCCAGAGACACGCTGCCATCGTCGCCGATTTCCGCCGCCGTTTCAAAGGTCATGGCGTTGGCGTCCTCGTTGTCCCCCAGGGGACCTTCTCTGCCGGCTTCGCCGTCATTCACCTTGAAATGATACAAGTTCGCCCAAAGACCGGCGTTCTCTGCGCCCAATGGGGCGGTCAGGGTCATGGTGAAGCCAAAGGCACCGTTGTGCGCCAATTCTACCTGCACACTGCCGTGCTCGCCAGTGATGGCGTTGATGATGTCCACCGGAATGCCGTCGCTGTTCATCGTCACGCCCATGTCGATGTCGGTGAAGTCAGCATCCTCAGGAATGTCCGTGCCGTTCACCGTCCAGGACACACCGTCGCCCAGGTCAACCACCAGGGTCACTTCCTTGCCTGCAAGGGTTTCAAACACTTCTTTGTCCAGCTTGGTGCTGCCGCTGGAAAGATCCACCGTCACCGTCTCGCC
>CALAKO010000250.1 GCA_937922955.1 uncultured Peptococcaceae bacterium
TAAGTTATATTTATAAGTTTTCTTTTTTTTCAAAAACGAAACGTTTCGTCTTTATCGTGGGATACCAGAAAAACTGTTTTGCCGAAATTTCGTGCAATCTCTCGCAGTTCTCGCTCCAAACGAAATCGCAGATGCGTATCTAAGGCTGAAAATGGCTCGTCTAACAATAAAATCTCTGGATCAGACACCAGAATGCGCGCCAAAGCGGTGCGTTGCTGCTGACCGCCGGAAATCTGTGAAGGATAACGATTCGCAAGGTCGGTGATCTCGAATCGCTCCATAATCTCTGCAACCTTTTTTTCTTTTAATACAGTATTCTTTTCGCGGCGTGCGCCCATTCGAATATTGTCAAGCACCGTCATTTGTGGAAACAGCGCGTAATTTTGGAAAAGAAAACCTACACGGCGTTCTTGAGGGGCGAGATTGATGCGCGCTTGGCTGTCGAATAATACTTTATCATCTAAAACAATGCGCCCACTGTCCGGCTTTTTGACTCCGGCGATGGATTTTAACGTCATGCTTTTGCCGCAGCCCGATGCACCAAGTAAGCCCATGACTTCATTGCCGGCCTGAAGACGAAGATCCAAGCAAAAGTCGCCAAAGTCCTTTTTTACATCAAAGCGAATGGTCACTTATGATTCCCCCCATCTGCGCCGATGTCCTTTTGGACGGTTTTGATTTTTTTCCAATAGATTGACCGCCAAAAGGACCACAAATGAAATCGCCAAATTGACAAGCACCCATTTAAAGGCGAGTACATCGTTGTTGGTGCGCCACAATTGATAAACTGTTGTCGATATGGTTGCAGTACGCCCTGGAGTATATCCAGCGATCATGCTTGTAGCACCATATTCGCCTAAAGCGCGTGCAAAAGCCAACACCGTACCGGCTAAAATGCCTTGCTTGCAATAGGGCATGCGAATGTGCCAGAAAATGTAGGTGTTTGATAATCCCAATGTTTGCCCGGCGTAAGCCAGATTTTCGTCGAAAGATTCAAAGGCGCCGCGCGCAGTGCGATACATGAGCGGAAAGATGACCACGGTGGTGGCAAAAATGGCCGACCACCATGTCATGGTCATCTTGATGCCAAAAACATCTAAAACAAACGACCCAATAATGCGATTGGGACCGAGCACACGCAAAAGCAAGTAGCCGACAACAGTTGGCGGCAAAACTAAAGGGAGGGTGAGCACCACGTCAAGCACCCCTTTAATCGCCCGTGGTGCTTTGGCAATATAGTACGCTGAGAAAATACCGAGAAAAAATCTTATCACCGTACTTATGGCCGCAATACGTAACGAGTTCCATAATGGGTACCAATCCATGATGCACATCCTCCCTTCAAGCTAAAATGATTCGTATGAACAGATTATTCGTTGATAGCGGTAAAGCCTACTTCTTCAAATACCGCGTCAGCTTCATCAGAGATAAGGAAATTTAAATAATCTTTTGCAATATCAGGGTTTTTAGATACATTGAGAACGGCGGCAGGATAAATAACTTGTCCGCACATTTCTGGAGTAGCAGTATCAACAATTGTCAGTCCGGCAGAATAAGCATCTGTTTGATAGATGATTCCGCAGTCCACCGCTGCTTCGCTTACCTGCGTGGTGACTTCTTTAACGTTAGATCCATAGGTGATGTTTCCGGCATTGGCCAGTGCCGCTTCATCCAGGCCGAGATAGGTGAGGATTTTCTGTGTGTACTGGCCAACAGGGACGTCGCTATTGCCCATTGCAAGCATAATGGTGCCGTTTTCAAGTCCTGCCTTCATATCATCGTATGATTGAATATCTTTGGCATTGTCGTCAGGCACAGCGAGCGCCACTTTGTTTTCTAAGATATTAAAGCGGCTGCCTTCAAGCACAAAGTCTAAGCCTTCAGTGTTGACAGATGGGTCTGCATTTGCATCCAGTTGATCCATTTGCAATTGGCCGGCAGAAATGAATACATCACAATCTGCGCCTTCCTGAATCTGTGTCTTTAATGTTCCGGAAGAGTCAAAATTAAGGAAAATGTTGACATCTGGGTGTTCTTCCATGTAAGCATTGCTCAGCTCAGTGAGCGTTTCTGTCATGGAAGCGGCGGCAAAAACGATCAGGTCTGTTTGCTGTTTTTCGCTGCTTGCAGAACCGGCCGCATCGCTTGTGGTTGTATCATTGCCACAGCCAGCTAAAACACCGCAAAGCATAGCACCCATAAGCATCAGTGAAAACAATTTCTTTTTCATTTTAATTCCTCCCTTATTCAATATTTTACGAAATATACCAAGTATTCTGTTCGACTGTTATTTTACTACAACTTGCATATATATACAATACATGAATAAATCAAATAGATATTTTTATAATTTTGAGACTTTTTATATCAGCTTGTCTATACGGGATAATATCGGCTTTTTCAGGGTATGGAATGATCCGTTCTATTTCGACTGTTAAATGGATATAAGTTGACGGAATGCAGGTGTAAGGCATACTATTTTATTAAAAGAAGATTCATGCATTTCTGAAAGAAGGTGGGATTACGGAAAAGCAGATTTTTGAAATTCGTGCAGATGTTGTTACTGTTGAGGTGCGTGATAGTGCAACCGGTGAAATATTTAGACGAGAGCTGCCTATTTCTTACTATGAAAATGCCAATTTTCTGCGATTATCAGGTGAGAATTTAGATGGCAGTTTGTCACAACTGGTGTTCTACAGTGCCCGAGGGCTTACGCGCATGAAGGATCTCACCGGTAAAGGCCCTGATCATGACGATTGTGGCAATCACACCAATTTAGAGAATGGATCAACTAACTGAACGCTGAAAAATAAGAGGAGGGACTATTAAGATGATTAAACGTACATTTATTGTCAATGGCGTGTCACGGCAGGTAGTGGTTGAAGACGGCGAAACATTAGCCAGCTTTTTGCGTGAACGTCTCCTGTTAACAGGTTGTAAGATTGGCTGCGGTCAGGGTCATTGCGGTGCTTGTAATGTCATTGTAGATGGCAAGGTTACTCGTGCCTGCATTACCAAGTTATCTCGCTTGCCTGACAACGCTGAAATTACAACCATTGAAGGGATTGGCACATTGAGCGACATGCATCCGCTGCAGGTTGCCTGGATGGCACATGGCTGCGCACAGTGCGGTTTCTGTTCGCCAGGGTTCATCATGACTTCAAAAGTGCTCTTGGATAATAATCCAAACCCAACTCGTGAAGAAGTGCGTGACTGGTTCCAGCAGAATCGCAATTTGTGCCGATGCACAGGTTATAAGCCACTTGTTGACGCGGTTATGGATGCAGCGCGTGTTATTCGCGGCGAAATTTCTAAAGAAGACCTCGTATTTAAACCAACAGGCGATTCCATCGTAGGTACAAAATATATTCGTCCATCTGCGGCACAAAAAGTTACAGGGACTTGGGACTTTGGGGCAGATGATGCGTTGAAGATGCCTAAGGATACTTTACGACTTGCACTTGTTCAGGCTGAAGTCAGCCATGCATTGCTGAAAGGCGTTGATACATCCGAAGCAGAAAAAATGCCTGGCGTTTTCAAGGTTATTACGGCAAAAGACGTCCCTGGCAAAAACCGAATCAATGGTCTTGTCATGCTGCCGCTTAACAACAAGTGTGATGGTTGGGATCGTCCAATTCTCTGCGATGAAAAGATTTTCCAATTTGGTGACGCCATTGCCATTGTTGCAGCAGATACCGAAGAACATGCTCGTGCTGCTGCCGCTGCTGTAAAGGTAGATATTGAAGAATTGCCTGCCTATATGAATGCAATGGATGCCATCGCTGAAGATGCAATTGAAATCCATCCTGGTACGCCAAATGCTTATTATGAAACAAACTGCATCAAGGGGCCGGATTTTGATTTCGATTCTGCACCAAATGTTATTGAAGTTGAATCCTACTGCTCACGCCAGCCACATTTGCATCTTGAACCAGACTGTGGCTATGCTTATATTGATGAAGATGGCATGCTGACCATACATTCGAAATCTATTGGGCTGCATTTGCATATGCCAATGATTGCTGATGGGATTGGTATCCCAATGGAAAAACTGCGCCTCGTGCAGAACCATACTGGCGGGACATTTGGTTACAAATTCTCCCCAACAAACGAAGCCGTTTTAGGGGTTGCAGCATTGGTTTGCCAGCGTCCGGTATCTCTGGTGTTTAATATGTATCAGAATATCACCTATACTGGCAAGCGTTCTCCTGGTTTTATGCATATTAAATTAGCAGCCGATGAAAACGGGAAGCTCCTTGGTCTATGGGGCGACAACTACATTGACCATGGTCCATATTCTGAATTCGGTGACCTGTTGACACATCGTCTCAGCCAGTTTGTTGGTGCTGGTTACCACATTCCTACCATTCGCAATAAGAGCCAGACTGTGTTTACCAACCATGCTTGGGGATCTGCTTTCCGTGGTTATGGCTCACCACAGTCCTTCATGGGTTCTGAAATTGCAATGGATGTGCTGGCAGCACATATGGGCATGGACCCATTTGATATTCGTGAGCTGAACTGCTATAAAGAATCCGAACATTCCACCATTCCTACAGGCTATGAACCAGACGTTTACTGCCTTGAAGAAATGTATAAAGTGGCACGTCCACTCTATGAAGCAGGCAAGAAACGTGTGGCTGAAAAGAATGCTACTTCGGATGGCCGCTACAAATACGGTATTGGTGTGGCCAGTGGGGTTTATGGCAGTGGGCTCGACGGTGTAGACAGCTCACAGGCTTATGCAGAACTGAATCCAGATGGCACAGTGACAATGTATGTTTCCTGGGAAGATCACGGCCAGGGTGCTGATATGGGTACATTGGTCAGCTCGCATGAAGTTTTGCGTCAGGCTGGGATTAAACCAGAACAGATTCGCCTTGTCATGAATGACACCAAGGTTACGCCTAACTCCGGCCCTGCAGGCGGCTCTCGTTCTCAGGTTATGACAGGTAATGCCTGCCGTCTCGCAGCTGAAAACCTTCTCGCTGCCATGAAGAAGGACGATGGCACCTATCGTACCTATGATGAAATGGTTGCCGATGGCATTGAAACCAAGGTACTGGGACAGTGGGTTGCGACTGCGTGCGCAGATCGTCCTATCGACCAGGCAACTGCTCAGGGTGATCCTTTCAGTGTTTATATGTACACGCTCTTCCTGCCAGAAGTTTGCGTCGATACCGAAACTGGTAAAGTAACGGTAGAAAAATTCACCTGCGTTGCTGACGTTGGTACCATTATGAACCAGCTTCTTGTTGATGGGAGCTTCTATGGCGGCTTGGCACAAGGGATTGGTCTGGCTCTGTCTGAAAACTTCGAGGATCTGGATAAACACACCACCTTGCTGAAGTGCGGTATTCCTTATCCAAAAGATGTTCCGGATGATATTGAGCTGCATTATGTGCAGACACCACGTCCAAACGGCCCATACGGTGCTGCTGGCTGTGGTGAAGCGCCACTGGATGCGCCGCACCCTGCTATTCTTAATGCCATCTATAATGCTACTGGCGCACGTATTACTCAGGTGCCTGCAACGCCTGGCGTTGTTAAAGCTGCGCTGGATGCATTGAACTAAGCGTTCTATTGATCATAAAACTGTGATACACTTAAAGAGGCGGGAGACCGCCTCTTTCGCTTTATTTTTTGATAAAAGGGGGCGTTTTCAATGGCGATTGATGAACGTGCGTCAACCCATGTATACCAACAAAAACAAATGTTTTCAAAAGATGAACTGGCTGTTCGCGAACATCGTTGTATTCATGAAGAGCCTGCCTATTGTAATGCTGCCTGTCCGTTGAAGCTCGATATGAAAGCAATCCTGGCTGCTCTCGCTGAGGGCGATTTTGATAAGGCCTATGCACTTTATGAAAAGAATATGCCGTTTCCTCATTTATTGGCAGAAGGGTGCGAGGCGCCGTGTGAAAAAGGCTGCAAACTCAATGAACTGGGAGAAGGCATTGCCATCAAACGGCTGGAGCAGGCAATCACTGCCTATGGAAGCTCGGCAAAAACACGCGGTGGCTTACGCATGAAAAAGAAGAAGAGTGTGGCAATTGTCGGCAGTGGGATGTTTGTGCTTTTCCTTGTTGGGGAATTGGCCAAGAAAAATTATCCGTTGTCGGTTTATTGCTCGGAAAATGACATCAACGAGTGGCTGTCTGTCGGAACCGCTTCTGTAAGCGCGGATACGGTTCAGCATACTTTGGAAACGCTCAATAAAATGGAGGTTCAATTTCATTTTAAAGAGCAGTTGCAGCCGGCTTTGCTGGAATCGCTTCAACAAACGCAAGATGTGGTGTGTGCCAGTATGGATGTTGTGCGGGCATGCGTGCCTGGCGCAGCACCGGATCAGGCGCTTATGTATTTGGAAACGCACTCGCTTGTATGCGGCGCTGCCGATGGCGTCTTGGACAGTGCCTTTGGAGCAAAAAAAGCGGCGCTGACGGTGGACCGCCTTGCGCAAAAGCTGCATCCGTCTAATACACGTGGCGATGAGGGGGCTGTGTCAACACGTCTTTATACATCGCTTGACGGCATTGCGGCTTCCAGTCAGGTGCCTTGTACTGGGGCGTACAGCAAGGAGGAGGCAGTGCGGGAGGCATCGCGCTGTATCCAATGCCATTGTGATGAATGCATTAAGGCTTGTCCGTATCTGCGGCATTACAATAAATTTCCGCGGATTCTCCTGCGCGAAATCTATAACAATGTGTCGATTATTATGGGCGATCATGTGATGAATAAGCCGATCAATGCCTGCAGTTTATGCGGTCAGTGCAAGGTGGTGTGTCCAAATGGCTTCGATATGGCCGAAGTATGTCATCTGGCACGGCAGAATATGGTGGAAACAGGAAAGATGCCCCTTGCGCCGCATGAGTTTGCCTTGATGGATATGATGTTTTCTAACGAAGAGGCGTTTCTGGCGCGGTCGGAAGTTGGCTATGACACGTGTAAGTATGTGTTCTTTCCAGGGTGTCAGGCTACAGCCATAGCGCCAGCAACGGTGCGTGCAGCCTATTATGATCTGTGCGCTCGATTGGACGGCGGCGTTGCCTTGATTCTTGGCTGCTGCGGTGTCATTGCAGATTGGGCCGGGAGAACGGAAATGTTTGAAGAAACGAAGGCGATGTTAAAGGACAGCCTGAAAAAGCTGGGCAATCCTACCATTATTTGTGCGTGCCCAACTTGTCAAAAAACCTTGGATGATTTCGATGCAGGGGCAACGGTTGGCATTTGGCAAGTGCTTGAGGAGATTGGTCTGCCAAAAAGCGCGGCTGGTCAAGGTATGCCGCGACAGGTGGCGCTTCATGATAGCTGCGGTGCGAGAGGCGACGCTGTCACGCAAAACGCCATTCGGCATCTTGCACAGCAATTGCAATGTGAAATTGTGCCGACGGAATATGATCGGGATCGTGCGCCATGTTGTGGCTATGGCGGCTTAACACAGTACACCAACCGTGAGGTGGCGGAAGAAATGACAGAGATGTGTCTGTCGCGTTCTGATGCGCCTTATCTGACTTACTGCATGGCCTGCCGCGATCGTTTTGCGCGTGAAGGCAGGGAATCAATGCATATTTTGGAGCTCGTCTATGGTACCAGCGCTGACCACTGTCCGGATATCAGTCAAAAGCGCTATAACCGTCTTGGGTTGAAACAGCAGCTTCTTAGTGAGCTGTGGAAGGAGAAATTTGCATTTATGAATGTTCCTTTTGATATTCAATATACATCAGAGGCGCTGCAGATTATGGATGATCGCATGATTCTCAAAAGTGATGTGGCACAGGTGCTTACGGAGCTTCGTGAGACAGATGAAGCGGTGCTTGATGAAGAAACGGGCATTTCTATTACCCGTGCGCGTCTAGGCAATGTCACAGTGTGGGTAAAATATAAAGAAATCGATAATGGTTATCTTGTTGTAGGCGCATACAGCCATCGTATGGGAATTGCGGTGCGCGGATAAAGGAGGCTATTATGACAGAGAAAAATTATTATACCGTTGACCCTGAAGGCAAGCTTATGTGTAAAAAATGCGGGGTGCCGCTTGAAAAAGGGAAAGCTAAGTTTACCTATCTTGATAATGGCTTCCCTGTAGAGCTGCCGGTGTGTCCGGTTTGTGGTTTTGTTTATGTGCCGGAAGAATTGGCGCTAGGCAAGGTGCTTTCTGTTGAAAAAGCCCTGGAGGACAAATGAAGGGGCATGTTGGCGGCGAGGCGCACAGCCGCTATCTTATGGAGCTCTCTTTTTTGCCAAAAGGTGCGCGTGTGCTTGATATGGGAGCTGGCGACGGCCAAACGGTGCGGCTGCTGCGAGAGATGGGCTTTGCAGCAAAGGGCATTGATTTGAATCCGGCAGAGGACGTTACTTGCGGGGATTATCTGCATGCGCCTTTTACTGACGCAAGCTTCGATGGCATTATCAGTGAATGCAGCTTCTATCAGAGCGGCGATGTGCCTGCGGCGCTTCGGGAAGCTGCACGCATGCTCAAAAAAGGCGGAAAGCTGGTATTTTCGGATGTGTGCAGCGATGTGGTTGCGCTTTTGAATGATGTGCGTGCTGCAGGTTTTGCTTGTCGTCATATTGAGGATCTCAGTGAAGAATGGAAAGCTTACTATTTGGAAGCATTGTGGAAAGAAGAGAATGTGCCAACAGGAAAAGGCCTTTCGTATATTCTTATGATTTGTGAAAGGGTGTAGAACGATGAGTGATTATTTAGATGATATGCTTTCTCTTTACGAGAAGGGCTACGATTGTGCGCAGATTTTAACGCGCCTTGTGCTTGACGCTGAAGGGAAAACCAATCCAGATCTCATTCGTGCTTTGGCAGGTTTGAATGGCGGCATCGGCGGCAGTGGCAGCACCTGTGGTTGTCTGACTGGCGGAGCGTGTCTGCTTTCTTATTTTGCCGCTAAAGGGGCAGACGATGAAACTGCGTATGATGGGTATCGTGATATGGTCATGCGGTTCACAGAGTGGTTTAAAGAGTATACGGCTGAATACGGTGGTGTTGAGTGTTATCAGATTTTGGACGGCGACAATCGCAACAAAATCCAGCGGTGTCCAATCATTATGACGGCGACGTTTGAGTATTGCTTGGAGCTCTTAGATGAAAATTCGCTGCTGTAAATGGTGCTGCTGGACAGAGAGGAGCGTGGCTGGATGTCGTATGTAATTGGAAAAACCACCAGCGTGTGCCCGGTATGTTTGCGCACGATTTCTGCCGATAAAGTGGTTGGAGAAGATGGCTTTATTTATATGGAAAAATCCTGCCCTGAGCATGGACAATGGCGCACGCTTATTTGGGAAGGCGACGCTGAAAGCTATGCCGAATGGTCGGCGCAGGACTGTCATAAGCCGCCGGTGCTGCCGTTTGCAAAACAAGCGCAAAATGGCTGCCCAAATGACTGCGGTTTGTGCAGCAATCATAAGCAGGCAGCCTGCTGTGTGCTGTTAGAGCTGACGAAACGCTGCAATTTGGCGTGTCCAGTGTGCTTTGCTTCTGCCGGAGAAGAACCAGGAGCCGATCTTTCGCTGGAAGAAATTGCTCATCAATATGATTATCTGATGGCGCATGGAGGACCATATAATATTCAGCTTTCAGGCGGAGAACCAACGGTGCGCAATGATTTGGCAGAAATCGTTGCCTTGGGCCGAGAAAAAGGGTTTGATTTTTTTCAGCTGAATACCAATGGGGTGCGTTTGGCAGAGGAAGCAGGTTATGCCGATGAATTGGCGGCGGCTGGGGTGTCGACGGTGTTTTTGCAGTTTGATGGCCTGGATGATGAGATTTACCGTGTTATGCGCGGACGTGCGCTCAAGGCATTGAAACTACAGGCCATTGAAAATTGCAAGCGCGCTGGTCTGCCTGTGGTTTTGGTGCCAACAGTGGCAAAGGGTGTTAATGATCACGCGCTGGGAGAGATTGTTCAATTTGCGCTTGAACATGCCCCACATGTGCGTGGCGTGCACATTCAGCCAATGTCGTTTTTCGGCCGCAACAATATGGATCCCAACCAGGGGCGGCTGACCATTCCCGGCGTTTTGAGATGCCTCGAAGAACAGACCAAAGGCATATTGAAAGCCAGCGATTTTTCCGGCGGCGGCGCTGAAAGTCCTTATTGCTCTTTTCATGCCAGCTATACATGCAAAGAGTCCACTTTGAAGGCACTGCCGAAACGCCAGGGCTCCTGCTGCTGTCAAAGCAGTGAAACACGGGAGAGCGTCGCCCAGCAATGGAGCGGCAAAGTGTTCTGTTGTGACAACGACAGTGACACGGCCTCGTTGGATGCATTTTTGAAAAAAATTGTAGAAAGCACCTTCACCGTCTCTGGCATGGTGTTTCAGGATGCGTGGAATTTGGACCTTCAGCGGTTGCAGCGCTGTTATATTTGTGAGATTGACAGCGCATATGGCATGGTGCCATTTTGTGCGTACAATTTGACCAATGTTGAGGGAAAGGCCTTGTATAGACGATGAAACGCTCAAATATTGATACCTATATCATGGCTCAGGAAGGGCTGGATGTTTTGGATCGAGCCGTTTTGGAGCAGCTTCAGCTGGCAAAGCTCAATCATGTGCTCTCTCGTATGCGTGCGCATGGCAGCGACCATTTGCCGGAACGCCTTGAGAAATTGGAAGATCTCGCCAGGCTGCCATTTACA
>CALAKO010000251.1 GCA_937922955.1 uncultured Peptococcaceae bacterium
GCACCGAGGCCATCGATGGCAATAAGCGGCGGCAACAGGGCTTTTTCATCCTCTTTTATAATAAATTTTGTTGCAGAAGATTCTTCCAAGCTGACCGGCATTACACGGAAACCACGAGTATAAAGCTCCAACGCCACTTCCAAAACAGTAATCTTACTTTTATCTTTTGCACTGAGTGCGTTGCCTTGTGCATAAAGATCCATAATGGCTTTTCGCACAGCCTCTTCGCCTTCCTGGATGATTGAGATATCAAAATCATCGATACCACGCACGGAAAAGTAACTTGCGTAGAAAGCCAGCGGCTGATTGATTTTAAACCATGCAATACGGAAGGCCATCATGACATAGGCAACGGCATGCGCTTTCGGGAAAAGATATTTGATTTTTTTACAGGAATCAATGAACCATTGCGGAATGTTGCTGGCGTGCATGGCTTCTTCCTGGTCCTCTTTTAAGCCACGCCCTTTTCGCACGCCTTCCATGATTTTGAAAGCCACGCTTTCTTCCATTCCACGCTGGATCAAAAAGAGCATGATGTCATCACGGGTTGAGATGGTCTGCGAAACAGGCGCAATTTTATTGACGATGAGATCCTGTGCGTTGTTCAGCCACACATCCGTCCCGTGCGAGAAGCCGGAAATTCGGAGCAGATCAGAAAACGATTGCGGCATGGTATCTTCCAGCATTTTGCGCACAAAGCTGGTGTTGAATTCCGGAATGCCGTAAGTGGCAACCGGCGAATTCAACCGCTCTGGCGTGACCTCCAGCGCATCGGTCGATGAGAACAGCGACAGCGTCGCCTGATCATCCAACGGCACGGTGGTTGGATCTATGCCGGTAAGGTCGCCAAGCATTTTGATAACGGTCGGATCATCGTGGCCAAGAATATCAAGCTTAACCAAACCCTGGTCAATTTTATGGTAATCGAAATGAGTCGTAACCGTCTCTGTCTTCACATCATCAGCAGGGCGCTGCAGTGGTGTAAAGTCGTGAACATCCACGCCTTTTGGTACAACAACCAAACCGCCCGGATGCTGTCCAGTGGTGCGTTTAACCCCTGTGCAGCCAAGTTTCAAGCGATTGATTTCTGCCTCGCGTTTTTTCTCGTGTATTTCATCGAAGAATTTGCGCACATAACCATACGCCGTCTTTTCTGCCACTGTTGCCAACGTTCCTGCACGAAACACGTTATCTTTGCCGAAAAGTTCTTCGGTGTAGGCATGCGCTCCGCTCTGGTAATCGCCAGAGAAGTTCAAGTCTATATCCGGAATCTTGTCCCCTTTGAAACCAAGGAAGATTTCAAATGGAATATCAAAGCCATCTTTTTCCAGCTTTGTTCCACAAACTGGACAGTTGGCATCCGGCATATCCACCCCAGCGCCATATTCGCCAGTCTCATCAAATTGACTGTATTGACAGTGTGGGCAGCGATAATGCGCCGGCAGCGCGTTAACCTCTGTGATGTTTGTAAAGTATGCCACAACGGAAGAACCGACAGACCCACGAGAACCAACGACATAACCGTTGTCGTTTGAGTTCTTAACCAGTTTGTGGGCAATCAGATAAAGCACCGCATAGCCATTGCCGATGATGGACTTCAGCTCTTTATCGATGCGCTTCTGGATCAGCTCCGGCAATGGATTGCCATACATGCGATGCGCTTTTTCCAACGTCAGCTGTTCAATCTGTTCTTCGGCCCCTTCAATTTTTGGCGCATGCAGCACTGTTGGTACCGGCACAATGTCCTCAAAATCTTCAATAATGGCGTTTGGATTTCGAACGACGACATTGTAGGCCTCTTCTTCACCAAGGTACG
>CALAKO010000252.1 GCA_937922955.1 uncultured Peptococcaceae bacterium
ATCATCCAGAAGCAGACAAGCTTCAATGGCGTTATCCAACGCGTTGCCAAAAATCGTGCAGATGTCCTCCGGCGCAATTGGCAAATTTTCCTCCACATTTAATCTGGCGCTAAAATAAATACCCTGACTTTCTGCCAACGTTTTCTTCGCACTCAGCGTCGCATCCAATGACACGTTGCCTGTATTAAAAACTGGCGTGATCACCGCCAAATGGTCTGTCAATCCTTCAAGATGCTGCAATCCACCAACGACATCCCCCACTTGCAAATAGCCACGCAAGCCTTCCATCTGATTGACGATGTCGTGCTTGAATTTTCGTAGTTCTTTTTGTTTTGCCAGCAGGTCATCCAAATGTTTGAGCTGAAGTTTCAAATGCTGTTCGTATTGTTCTTTTTCATGAATTGCTTTACTCTGCATTATCTGACGTTCGTAAAGAAACAGGCTAAAAGTAATCCCTAAAAAGAGAAAAAAAGAACATGTAACAACTTGCTCATTATATGTTGTAGCATTCAATGCATAAGATAAATCAAACATAATGTAAGTAATTGTAATATAACAAAAAAACAGCAATAGGAAAATCAACCAGTAGTCTAAGTTAAACTCTGTTCTCTTTCTGCGCACACGAATCACATTACATATAACCAACTCTAACAATTTTGAAGAAAAAACACCAAATAAACGATAATCTAAAATTTGAACGATTGTCTCACTTGTTTCATTCAAGATATACGTCATAATAGAAAGGATTATCACTTCTGTTGAAAATCCTATTAATACACTGAGTGTAACAGCAATCAATCTATTTCTGATCTTTCCATTATATAGCGATGAAACAACTAGTGCTAAAAATGGCATGCCCAACACATTAAAAGGACTAAAAATCAAAAAATGATTACATAGAAGAATTAAGACAGTAAGCGCGCAAAATCCTAAAAAATAGAAAATCGGTCGAAAATTTAACCTACGTTGTAAAAAAGCCTCAAACATTATAAAATATGCCAACGCATCTGCAAACGCTGACAATATATTAGACAGTTCATACACGCTCATAGGCCCACCTTCCTTTCAAGATAGCTCTGCCAGGATTGGCGAAATGCCTGCTTATATTTTTCACCCAGTGGAATATGCGGCATGTTTTTCGCGCGTAGGGTGATGTCGGTGGCGTTCACTGCGCGAACGTGTTCAAGATTGACAAGATAGCTTTTGTGGGCACGGGCAAAGATGCCCGGCGAAAGCGTGGTTTCAAGCTGAGACAGGGAGCAACGGGTTCGATAAACGCTTTCCCTAGTATGAAACACCATATAATGGCTATTACTCTCGATGTAAAAAATCTCGTCGTAGTAAAGATGTACTGTCTTTTTATTGTCATCAATGCTGAGGCTGAGCCGTCGACGCGCAAGCTCGCGGACAACAGTGTCAATGGCGTGCGGCAGATCAGTGTCGAGGTTGGCTTTTTCTACAAAATCCAATACATTATAACCAAAAGCTTTTTTCATGTAACGTGTATGGCTGGTCACATAAATGATGATCGCCTTATCGTCCAGCGTACGGACAGCATTGGCGGTGTCGATGCCGTTCATTACACCCATTTCCATATCAATAAAAAGCGCATCGTAACGCGCACCATTGTTATAGGCGGCAAGAAGTGCTTCGCCACTCGTGTAAGCGTCGTGCGAAATGGCCAGCTCCGGCCGTTTGTTAAAATGATCCTGCAATATGTTGATGTGTTCTGGCTCGTCGTCGCAAATTGCAAAACGCATGGAATCGCTCCCTCCTACTACAATAAAATTATGGTTAATACCTCCTACAGGAAATATCCTGTAAGAAATTTTCCATCTTGTTGCTTAAGTTGTTAGAATGATGGTGGCTTTAGGTCTGGCCGCTCCCTCCTTGGATTTCACGTCCGAAAAAAAGTCAGCCAACCAGCCCCTCATTCGCAACATTCGTTTTACGCAGGTTGAACTATTCGTCGTTCGTGTGAACCCTCCAGTAGATTGAACAGGCAATGAGTCATGCTGGTATTGACCTTTCGCTAATTCTCTGTTAAAGGAGTTTTTTGTTATGAACGCTGTTGGTATCGACGTTTCTAAAGGTAAAAGCACTGTCACCATCCGTAAACCAGGTGATGTTATTCTCATGAAGCCTCGCGATATTCCCCATACCAGGTCAGCTATCTCTGCTCTCATCCTTCAGATTCAATCTCTCGAAGGTGATACGAAAGTATGTATGGAGCACACTGGCAGATACTACGAGCCTATTGCTTCCTGCCTCTCTGATGCTGGGCTCTTTGTCTGTGCGGTCAATCCGCTCCTGACCAAGTATTATAACGATGGTACGCTCCGTTCTCCCAAAACAGACAAAGCTGATTCAAAAAAACTTGCCAAATTTACTCTTGCCAATTGGGAAAATCTGCACCAATATAGTGTTATGGATAAAACACGTACCCAACTCAAAACTATGAATCGTCAGTTTGGCTTTTATATGGATCAAAAGACGGCGATGAAGAATAATCTCATTGCTCTGCTTGATCAGTCTTTTCCGGGAGCTAATGATTTTTTCACAAGTCCTGTACGATGTGACGGCAGCCAGAAATGGGTAGATTTCATCTACACTTACTGGCATGTGGACTGTGTGCGTGGTAAGTCGCTGAAGGCTTTTACTGCTCATTACCAGAACTGGTGTAAGCGCAGAGGCTACAACTTCAACGCTGAGAAAGCACACCAGATCTATGCTTTTTCTGAAGATCTGATCGCAATGTTTCCTAAAAATGAGACGACGAAGTTACTCATCCGACAGTCTGTTTCTATGCTAAACGCTGTTTCTCAGACTGTGGAAGAACTGCGGATTAAGATGGATCAGCTTGCCTCTACGCTTCCGGAATACCCAATCGTTATGGCGATGGAAGGCGTGGGATCAACGCTTGGTCCTCAGCTCATGGCCGAGATCGGTGATGTCACGCGCTTTTCACACAGGGGCGCACTTACGGCTTTCGCCGGGGTTGACCCCGGAAAAAACGATTCCGGTCAGTATGTCCAAAAAAGCGTTCCTACTTCAAAGAAAGGATCTCCTCACTTACGCAAAACACTTTTCCTAATCATGGACGGACTGATTAAGCGTTCCCCGGCAGATGATCCCGTGTATGCCTTCATGGATAAGAAACGTACAGAAGGCAAGCCTTACCTGGTCTACATGACAGCTGGCGCCAATAAATTCCTTCGCATTTACTACGGGCGAGTAAAAGAGTACCTTACCTCATTGGAAAAGCACCAGGAAAGCTAACATTTCACCATATATTTTTCAGACCAGCGCAAAGCGATGGTCTTATTTGCTTGCTTATTTTCAACCTGTGTTAGATTATTAAATTTTTTTACTTAATGCTTGACTTTTTATTAGCAGGCTTTATTTGTGATGATATTCTATTTTTACCGGGTTTTCACTGTGCTGTCAATATCCTCTCCAGGCAGGTTTGTTCCGGCCATAAAAAAGGACCGCACACGGCGGTCTCGGAATTTAGAAAATAAAATAGGCAACAATGCTCAGCGTCACCAGGCTGGCAACGGTGGTGGCAAGAACGGTACCAAGGGCATAATCGCCTTCTTTACGAGTCGATTGGGCAAACATGGCTACCGCAACCATTGTCGGCAAACCAGCCACAATGGACAGAGTATGGGTCATGTCTGTGTTGCTAACAAATTGGGACGCCACAGTGAAAAACAGGATTGGAAAAATAAGCATTTTCACCGCAATGCCAATGTACAATTCCTTTTGACGCAATACCGGTGTCCAATTGCAAAAACACAACAAACCACCCATATAGATGAGCGACATTGGTGTTGCCGCACTACCAATTTTTAGAAGACCATTTTCCAAAATATCTGGTACCTTCACGTCCAAAAGCAATAAGACAATCGCCAGAACAATGCCGCATACTGCAGGATTTATAAAGTTTTTCCAGTCAAAATGTGTGCTTTTTCCTGTCGGCGTGGTCAGATAAAGCCCATACGTCCAAAACAAACTTTGATCAACAATGCTCACCAACGCACTGTAAATACCACCGTGCAGAGGGCTGACGCTAAGCATGAGCGGAAGTCCTATAAAGCCCACATTACCGAAAACAAACACCGCCTGAAAAATTTGCGCACGGTCTTTTGGCATGCGAAGCATTTTTGCGATAATGGCAAAAATAACAATTAACGAACCATAAATCGCCATAACCATGAATAGAGCGGGCAAATCCGCAGCGAGCTGGGCACGGCTGGTCCCGTTCATCATGTTTGCAAAAATCATAATAGGCAGCAACAGCTTCATGATCAATGACGCCATACGATCAAGAAATTCTCTGGTCGTTACTCGTTTTTTTGCTGCAAGGTAACCAACCATCATCATTAAAAAGAACGCTACAAGCTGCTCCAATATAACCATAAATGAATCCATAACTCCACCTACCTATAATTGTTCAACATTTTTATTATAGCATATCATTTAAAATTCACCAAACAAACACAACGCCCCACACATCACTCAATAGAGAAATGTGTGGGGCGTGCTGCATGTAAACCTTAAAAGGGAATTATCAGTGTTTCGTCAGGCACTCCAACTCATCCTCGCCTCGTAAAAATGGCGCGAGCTGGCTCTCTAACTGCTTGTCGCCACAGCATAGCACTGCAGCTTTTTCCAGCGTAAATAATGGTTCTTGATAAAGGGCCCCATAGACGCCACCGCAGGCTTGCAAAATAACGCCGCTGGCAGCATAGTCCCATGGATAAAGACGATACGAAATATAGGCATCCAATGTCCCTTCTGCAATATGACACATGGCCAAACTTGCCGAGCCCATTGCTCGATGGCCGCGTGTTGCGCAGCTTAAATGATAGAGCGGCTTGCCGGCACGTTTAGACAAGCTATTCATGGTCGTCAGGCTTGCATCAAAGAGGCTGTCTTCCAATGCCACAGGCTGCCGATGAGGCAGTGGGCGTTCATTGGCGAAGGCAGGGCCACCACTTTTGGCGTGATAGCAAACATCTGCGACAACATCATAAACAATGCCAAAAACGGGCACAGTCCCCTCGTAAAGGGCTACACAGATGGCAAAATTACGTCCTGTTGATATGAAATTTGTCGTTCCATCGATGGGATCCACAAACCACGTCAATCCAGAAACCTGTTGATTGATCTTTTCTTCTGCAAAAAAGCCGGCGGATGGTTCTATTTTTGACAAACCAACATGAAGTTGATCTTGCACCCAAACATCCAAATCTGTTACAAGGTTTTGGTGATTGTTATCTTTGCGCCGCACGTTCAAAGGCACAGAAGAAAGGCGCTCTAACAGCGCCTTTCCTGTGGAACGAACCAACGCAATGGCTTCTTGACACTGGTCCATTGTTTTCTCCTTTTATGCATGTGCCGCTGTACGGGTGAATTTTACAATATTCGATGCCCCTGCCAGCTGGGTGCCGTCAGCCATCACCAATGTTGGTGCAGCGACAATCCCATACTGTTTTGCCAGCTCTGGCTCATCTTCAGCGTAAATACGGCGATAAGACACGCCAGCCTGATCCAGCGCACGAATCGCAATCTGACAGTTTGGACAGGTGTGCGTTGTAAATAAAAGGTTTTCTTCAGCGGCCTTTTCCAAGCCATCGCTTGGCTGCCCTTCGGTAATGCCAAGATCGCTTCCCTTCACCTTCATCACGAAGCGGCTCTTACTGATGTCATAAAGCTTGCGATCCTTGTATTCTTGAGTCTTGCCATCGTTCCAGTTCTGAACTGGTCGATAATAACCTGTAATACGGCTGTAAACCTCGGTCTTATTGCCGCAGTAAGGACAGGTAAACTGTTCACCGGCAATATACCCATGGTCTTTGCAAACCGAGTAGGTTGGGGACAACGTATAGTATGGCAGCTCATAGTTTTCTGCAATCTTACGCACCAGGTTGGCTGCTGCTTTCCAATCCGGCAGCTTTTCACCGAGGAAGGCATGGAAAACCGTACCGGATGTGTACAACGTTTGCAATTCATCCTGAATATCCAGCGCAGAGAAGATGTCTTCGGTGTAACCAACTGGCAAGTGAGAGCTGTTGGTGTAGTAAGGGGTATCTCCTTCTTTAGCTGCTGTAATGATGTCTGGGAAGCGCTTGCGGTCGTGCTTTGCAAAACGATAGGTGGTCGATTCTGCTGGAGTCGCTTCCAGATTGTAGAGATCTCCGTATTTCTCCTGATAATCGGAGAGACGTTCTCTCATATGGGTCAACACTTCTTTTGCAAATTTCTGAGTTTCTGGATGGGTCAGATCTTTGCGCAGCCAGTTTGCATTAAGCCCTACTTCATTCATACCAATCAGGCCGATGGTGGAGAAGTGATTGTCAAAGCTGCCCAAATAGCGCTTTGTATATGGATACAAGCCTGCATCCAACAGTTTTGTAATAACCGTTCTTTTGATTTTCAAGGAACGCGCTGCAACATCCATCATGTGATCCAAACGCGCATAGAAATCTTCTTCGTCTTTGGCCAGGTAAGCCATGCGTGGCAGGTTAATCGTTACAACCCCCACGGAACCAGTGCTTTCCCCGCTGCCGAAGAACCCACCGCTCTTCTTGCGCAATTCACGCAAGTCGAGACGCAGGCGGCAGCACATGCTGCGTACATCGCTTGGCTGCATATCGCTGTTGATGTAGTTTGAAAAATATGGTGTACCATACTTAGCGGTCATTTCAAACAGCAAGCTGTTGTTTTCGGTATTGGACCAGTCGAAATCCTTGGTGATGGAATAGGTTGGGATTGGATACTGGAAGCCACGCCCCTGCGCGTCACCATCGATCATGACTTCAATAAAGGCTTTGTTTACCATATCCATCTCACGCTTGCAATCGCCATAGGTGAAATCCATGTCTTTCCCACCGACAATAGCTGGCAGGTCTTTCAAGTCGTCTGGCACTGTCCAGTCGAGGGTGATGTTTGAAAATGGTGCCTGGGTTCCCCAGCGGCTTGGAGTATTGACCCCATAAATGAAACTTTCAATGCATTTCTTCGTCTGCTCATAAGTCAGATTGTCGGCCTTGACAAAAGGTGCCAAATAGGTATCAAAGGAAGAAAATGCCTGAGCACCAGCCCATTCATTTTGCATAATGCCGAGGAAGTTAACCATCTGATTGCAAAGAGTAGCCAGATGTTTCGCCGGTGCAGAGGTGATTTTACCAGGAATGCCGCCCAAGCCTTCACGAATCAATTGTTTCAGACTCCAACCAGCGCAATAGCCCGTCAGCATGGACAGGTCATGAAGATGAATGTCGGCGTTTCTATGTGCATCCGCAATTTCTTCGTCATAAATTTCACTTAACCAGTAGTTCGCAGTGATGGCTCCAGAATTGGAAAGGATCAAACCACCAACAGAATAGGTAACGGTAGAATTTTCCTTAACGCGCCAGTCCTCCACATTGACGTAGCTATTTACCAGATCCTTATAGTCAAGAATGGTTGAGGACACATTACGTAGTTTTTCATGTTGCTTACGATAGAGAATGTATGCTTTCGCTACATCCGCGTACCCACTTTGGCTGAGAATACTTTCAACACTATCTTGGATGTCTTCCACCTGAATAAGATGATCATGAATCTTTGGTTCGAAATCAGCTGTTACACGCAATCCCAACAAATCGATAATATCATCAGTATATTCTCTCCGGCATGCATCAAACGCTTTTTCAATGGCAGCTGTAATTTTCTTCAAATCAAACGCTACAACACTGTTATCGCGTTTTACAACTTGGTACATATATGTCAGTCCTCTCTCAAATTTTCTCAAAAAGTTGTAGTCCTATGATAACAAACAAAAACCGGACTGTCAACAGTCCGGTACTATATATTGTTGCTTTAGCAGCGATTATCCCAGCATATAATACTATATACCGCGCAATGTCGTACATGAAAGGTAAGCTTGTGCCGCCTGGCAGACACGTTTCATCTCCTCTTCATTATACGCCGAGAGAGAAGTATCTCTCACTTGGTCGCGCTCGACAAAACACTGCAAGTAGTAATGCTGCGCCCCTTTCAGCCATTTTGCGATTTGCAGGATATCTTCAAATGTGTGAAATTCTCTGACAACGGTTGTGCGAAATTCATAGTCAACAAGACCCGACAATAAAAAATTTACGCTGGCTATATAGGGTGTCATGTCACATTCGTTCAAGCCACATGTCAACGCATACTTTTCCGGCGTATTTTTGATGTCCATGGCTACGTAGTCAACAAGGCCGGCACGAACAAGACGTTCCAGTTTCTCAGGAAAGCCACCATTGGTATCCAGCTTGACGCGATACCCTAGTTCTTTCACGGCTCGCAGAAACTCTTCAATGTCCGGCTGCAACAAAGGTTCTCCGCCGCTGACACAAACACCATCCAGCAAACCTTGTCTTTTCTTCAGGAAAGACAGCACACTGTCAGTTTGAAGACCTTCACCAAAAGGCCCACTGATGAGTTCGCTGTTATGACAAAAAGGACAGTTCAGCTGACAGCCTCCAGTAAAGATCGTACAAGCAACATGTTCTGGATAATCGAGCAAGGTCAGCTTTTGTAACCCTTGAATATTCATCGTTTCACCTTCATCTACTTAAAAATACCTTCAATCTTCGTCCATATAGCATATTTTTCGCGGTCTTTTTCACCATTTTTTTTCAAGTCGTTCCAATCTTTGTACTGGGTCACAAATTGATTGTGCAGCTGAGCATCCTCATCCGATGGCAAATCCGTGCTGACTGTCATGCGTTCCCAATAATCTTTTATCGCTTCGCTTTCCATTCGCGCCGCTGGAAAAATCGAAAAAGCCAGCAACGCGCAGTTCAAAAACGCCACCATCAGGAGCAATTTCCCACTTTGAGATTTGCCATCATCACGCCGCCCACTCAAGGCCACAATGGCAAGCGGAATCAAAAACCACAGCACGGCCACCGTTCGTGCCCACCATGTTGTTGACGTAAAGAGGGTCATCACCAGCACAGGAAGCGTCAGCCAAAGAAGAGCGGTGCGGCGGCCAATATAGTCTTCCACTTCTTCCTCTTCTTCTATCTCATCCTCTTGTTCCGCTATATATATGGCGTTTTCACCTAAACTTCGACTTCGTGGAGCCAGGATAGCGACAATCAACAAAATGACCGCAGCAAGCAAAAGCACACCGCCAAAAAATCCAAAGCCCCGCAAACGAACATCGGGCTGCGCGTAAGCAGAGTTGAACAGCGCTGTAAACTGCTGCAAAAGGCCATTGATCCCTAAAGAGTCAACATTTGGCGAAGCCATCATGCTGTATAGAAAGCGACCAAACCAGGTTTTTCCTTCCAATATTACAGGCATGTAAGGCGTCACCAAATCAACCGCATGGCTTCCAAAAGCAAGCGCAAACGGATTCCCTGTGTCAACAAGGTTTTGCACGAATGGATTGAAGCCTATGATCACAAAAGCACACAGCACCACAATGCCGCTGCGAATAACCAACCAACGAAAGGCCTGCTTTTTATACAATACTGCCACTATTAGTAAAAATCCAATTCCCAACACCAGAGCTGCACAAATACCGCCCGACTGGCTATGAAGAATAAACGCCCAGAGAAAAGCCAATACCATTAACAGATCACCATGCAGATACCCTTCATTTAAAATCAGATAGGACAGAATTAAAAAGCATTGAATGCAATACGCCAATACGGCATCGCCATAAAAGCTGAACAACTGCGCCAGGGCAACAGGATTTATAAGAGATAACAGTGTTGCAACAATCGCCAACTTACGATGCCCGCCAAGCAAACGGCGAAAACCATATTGCGTCAGCAGAAACGTTGGCACCGCAAACAACAACGTATGCGCTTTCGCCATTTCATAATGCCCTAAAAAAGCATACAAACTGGCATCCACATACCACAGCGATTTGCCAGAACGATAAACCAGCTCCGATACGCCGCCAACGTCATCATAGATCGGGTTCCATCCTCCTGCGAGCTGAACAATCGCTTCAGTGTAAAAGCCGCGTCCCCAGGAAGAATATTCCCAAACGGTAGAAACCACCATTCCAAAGACCACAACAGCCACCATGAACACGACACCCATTCCAACAAGGCGTTTGACAGGCAGCGGCCTGTGTTCCCAGCGCGTCAACCAATACAACACAACCAAACTCAATATCACACATAAAGGGAGTGTAAAGGAATAAACATGCAACCCGACCAAAATGGCAATGGCATTGAACACAAACAATGATGTCAGCATCATCAACCATGCCATCGCCCATTGTACGGCTTTAGGAATGGCCGGCACCTGTTCTTCTATATTGCTCATGGATTCACCCGCCTTTGCTACAATAAAAGACCCTCCTGTTTCTCCAAAAGCAAAACAGGAGGGACCTGTATTATTTAATATCAGATTGAACGGCTTCTTCCAAAATCATATGTTCGTCGGCCGAAATGACATGACGACGTTCCATGAGCATGCGTTCACGCATACTCCAGAGACTGGAAGAATAGTCCACATAGTAATGATGTGGATTTTCAAAACGTTTGACTTCATCCCAAAGGGTCTCGATTTCATTTTTGCAGTATTCACGAATCTCTCCCACACTTGGGCTCTGATAAACCTGTTCCCCTTTTATAAAGACAGGAACCTGCAGTTTTTCTGCACGGAAGTTTTTCACCGTTTTGCGTTTCCACACAGCATTTGGATCAAAAATCTCAATTGGACGCTGATCATCAATGGTTTCATCCGCCAGCATCACCAAGTCGGCAATGGCTTTGTTGGTTTCCAGATCAAAGAGACGCCATGGCATCTTATAACCAGGAGTGGTGATTTTACCAATGTTTTCGCTGATTTTGATGCGAGGCTGCAGAAGGCCATCTTCTTCAACGGCCACCATTTTATAAACACCGCCAAACACCGGATCGCTCTTACAGGTAATTAAGCGTTCACCAACACCAAAACTGTCAATCTTTGCGCCTTGCACCAGCAAGTCTTGGATGAGGAATTCATCGAGGCCGCCGCTGACTACCACTGCGCAATCCTCAAATCCTTCGGCATCGAGAACTTCACGCACTCTTTTTGACAAATAAGCAATGTCGCCACTATCAATGCGGACACCTGCTGGACGGTAGCCTTTTGGCACAACAACTTCCTTAAACACCTTAATGGCATTTGGCAGCCCAGAGCCCAGTACGTCATAAGTATCAATAAGCAGTGTGCAGGCATGAGGATAGGCCTCTGCATACAGTCTGAACGCTTTTTCCTCGTCGTTGAACAACTGAACCCAGCTGTGAGCCATGGTTCCCAATGCAGGCACACCATAATCGCGGTCGGTGGAAGTGTTCGCCGAACCTGCAACACCACCGATATAAGCGGCACGTGCGCCATAATTGGCTGCATCCGGCCCCTGTGCGCGACGGGAGCCAAATTCCATCACAGAACGTCCCTTTGCGGCACGAACAATGCGATTGGCCTTTGTAGCAATGAGACACTGATGATTAATGGTCAACAACAACATGGTTTCCAAAAACTGTGCCTGAATGACCGGGCCACGTACCGTAACAAGTGGTTCATGTGGAAAAACAGGTCGACCTTCCGGCACCGCCCAAACATCGCATTCAAATTTAAAATTGTGAAGATACTCCAGAAATCCTTCATCAAAAAGATTTTTAGAACGCAAATACTCAATATCTTCATCGGTAAAATGAAGGTTATTCAGATAGTTGATCAGCTGCTCCAGACCGGCCATAATGACAAAACCGCCTCCATCTGGAATTTCGCGGAAAAACATATCAAAGTACACGATTTTATCTTCCAAACCATTTATGAAGTAACCATTCCCCATTGTTAATTCATAAAAGTCCGTCAGCAGCGTTAAGTTGCGCTCATCCATTCTTTTTACCCCCTTAGGACCGCCACAATTCTATGGCAGACAATCCATCCTCCAAACAATAACTTTGTTTGTATTGATACATCTGATCCAAAACGCCCACATTCTCCGGCTGATTTTCAGCACGTACAATCATTGGCTTGATGTGTTCAAAGAATGTTGTGCGCAATAATTCTTCGCCAATGACCGCTTCAAAGATTCCTTGCAGGTCTGCAATTCGGAAGGTGTCTGGCACCCAATGAAAGGCAACTGGTGAACGATAAAGCTTGGTGCGCAGACTTTCCACGGCGCAGCAAATCATTTCCAGATGATCGAAAGCCAGTGCGTCAGCATCTTCGAACACTTCTCGTTTCCAAGAGCCAAGCTCATTCTGGATCAGATCAATGGCACCGCTGATTTCAGCGTCAGCGTTTTTCAAGGTCAAATGCGTGCGATAATGACTTGACGACAGTGCTTCCGTCTTCATCGACACTTCAAACCAGGCTGCTTCGTCTGCATCATCAGCAGCTTTTGGCGTGCCCATCTCTCCATAAGGCACCACAGCCAAAAAACACTGAGTAATCACGCGTGTTCGCGGATCCCGATCCACTCGGCTAAACGTCGCCACATCCCCCTGATACAACGGCGTTAATCCCGTTTCTTCCAGACATTCTCTGGCCGCGCATTCGCTTAATGTTTCCCCTTTTTCCAAAAAGCCGCCTGGTAGAGCCCAGCCGCCTTTATACGGTGGACGACCACGCTTGACCAATAACACTTCCAGCTTGCGTTGCGGATATTTTTTTGTCGCATTTTCCGGGCAATCCAGCGCACGGAAAATGGCGCTGTCTGCGGTTACGGAAGGATGCCAATATTCGCGGTCATCATAGGTGGCAACAAACTGTTGATCTTCTTCAGTTAATCTCATAGGGATGCCTCACTTAAATCCAAGCGTCTGTGTCTTCTGTTGGAGCCAATTCCCAACCATCAAAGACACCAATACCATCTTCGATGGCTTCAAAGCAGTCATAGGTTTTTTCAGTCAACGTCAACAGATTAAGATCGTGCTTTGCCAAAAGCTTCAAGCCCAGGCTCATTGGTTCCAACGCTTCTTCATAAATGCGGTCATCGATCACTTCATAGCCCAAAATCTGCATGCTTGAAGCCACTCGAGCACGTGTCGCACCATCTTGGAAATAAAAATAATAGTACACACTGTACTCATGGTCTAAATCAATGCCGGCTTCTTTGAGATTTTGCACCATGTAGCGATTGCGAATATGAGCCATATCGATGTCGGATGGATAAATGGCATCAAAAAAGAAACGCCAAGCGCCATCGTTGTCACTCATATAGTTGAAATCGTAATCGTTGTATTCCGATGCGATTTTACCAACGAGCGGTGCCAGATATTCCACATCTGGGCCATAAAAATAAAACATACGTGTGCCCGCATAAGTCACAGAGCCAACAAAACGTGCACGTGCTTCTTCATCCATAACCTTGATGATGTAGTTCTGGATTTCAAGAATTTTTTCTTCTTCCTCTTCTTTATAGAAGCCATCGAGATCTGGGTCCTGAAATTCCAGCTGAATGCCCATCAGCCAGTGCAGTGCTGGGATTGGTGCTTTTTCTGCAATGGCGAGATCCACATTCACCAAAGCACGGCCATCATCCATACCTGTCACATACATTTCATACTGTGCAGGAATCTCCAGCGCAGGATCGCGTTCTGCTTCATCGTCTGCAAATGTAAATTCAATTTTTTCTCGAATTTCTTTATCTAAATTTTCCATTGAAAACCTCACTAATCCTGAAATATTTGTAATATCTTTAGTATAACGGATTCATCCGAGTGCGTCAAAGAAAGAAACGCAATCGCAACCATTTTACCATTATTTTTCATTATAAAACCTGCCCATTTCCAGCGTTTGGAGTAAATTAATTGACAAGCTTTCCTCCCCGTTCTATACTTAATGGTGGGCCGGTAGCCGGTCTGTATTTTTGTCATCCGCGTCTGCTTCGGCGGGCGTTTTTTAATAACCAGAGGAGGCTTACAATGAGCAACAATACCTTCTATATTACAACCCCTATTTATTATCCAAGTGCCAAGCTCCACATCGGCAATGCGTACAGCACCGTCTTGGCCGACACCGCTGCTCGCTACAAAAAAATGCGTGGCATTGACACCTTCTTTTTAACCGGCAGTGACGAGCACGGACAAAAGATCC
>CALAKO010000253.1 GCA_937922955.1 uncultured Peptococcaceae bacterium
CTTTCATTTGCCCGTGCCATTGCTGAAGTTGTGTCGGTATCCATGGTCGGCGGCGCCATTTCATGGAAAACCAACGTCATGACCACTGCCATCATGCAATACACCAATCGCGGAAATTTTTCTCTGGGCATCGCCCTTGGCATCATACTGATGAGCGTATCGCTGTTGGTCAATATTATCCTCACATTGGCACAAAGGAGGATGAGCCGATGAATAGTCAAGCTTTTACGAAAACCTACGACGGCAGAACCGTGTTGGATTTTCCAACCATGACGCTTGTCCCAGGCACCATCTATGCGGTGATCGGCGCCAATGGCTGCGGAAAATCCACGCTGGCCAAGGTGCTCAGTGGGACGATTCAATCCGATCAACGGAAAAAAGTGCTTGCGACAGCATCCGTAGGCTACATGCCGCAAAAGAACTTTGCCTTTCGCATGACCACCAAAGCCAATCTCCTGCTCAACGGCAAAGATGAGGACAAGGCGCAGCGGCTCATGCAGGCCCTGCACATTGATCACCTCGCCGATCAACCGGCTCATCGCCTCTCCGGCGGTGAAACCGCGCGCATGGCATTGGCGCGGCTGATGATGAAAGAATACGAGGTGGTCATTCTTGATGAGCCAACTGCTGCCATGGACATTGAAACCACTCTGCTTTCCGAAAAGATGATTCAGCGCTATGTGCAGGACAACCGCTGTGTGCTCATCCTCATTACGCACAGCCTCCAGCAGGCGCGGCGCCTTGCCGACCGCATCTGGTACATTCACCAGGGCGTTCTGCTCGAGCACGGTGCTCGAGACGATCTCCTGCAAACACCAACAACCAGCGAGCTGAAAACCTTTCTGGATTTCTACGGCGTATAATCTCAGCAAGGTGTCCGACGAACGACAAAACCGTTCACTGGACACCTTGTTTTTATTGGCGGTAGAGGATATTCGCTGGAAAACAGCGCGCGCGCATTCAAGTTGCGCGGAAGTTGATGGAGGCAACCGGCGTTTTTTGCTAGAATAGGGGTAAGAAATTCAAGGAAAGGGGATGCACCTATGACGATGCTTAGGATATTTGAGATCATCAACACGTTGATTCTTCTGGCGACGCTTGTCGCGGTTGTTTATCTTTTCATTCTTATTGTCAAAGCGCTGAAAAAATACATCGGCAGCAAAGAGGTGCGCGAAGAAAAGAAAGAAATGCGCCACTCCCTTGGCGACGTGCTGCGGACCGAGCGCACACGCTGCAAAATGACACAGGAATTCGTCGCCGAAAGCCTTGGCGTCAGCCGCCAGGCTGTGAGCAAATGGGAAAACGGTGTTGCCGACCCCTCAACCGCTAACTTGCTCGCCCTCGCCAAACTCTACGGCGTCAGTGCCGAAGCGCTGCTTAAACAAGTGGCAACGCCAAAGGACGATTGTGAAGTATAAATGTAAAAACAGGGACAGACTGTGTTGGTCAGTCTCGGTCTTTGGAAGCATCGTTTTGGTCAAATTGTGGGACGGCGCAGGAGAATCGGTAGTACCTTAATGAGCGAAGCATTAATATTAGAAAAGAAGCTGAGCGCTCTTAAAATAAGAGCGCTCAGCTTCTTTTGACATTGCACCTATGGTATGGTACACTCAGGCTGTCATCGGTGGTTGTAGCCGGTGTTTTCTGGAAAAAGTTCTGGGAGGGTACTATGGATTTTTTGACAGCGGACGTTCGTGCGTTGTATCGTAAATATTTATTGGCTTCGCTGGGCAGTGCGATGGTCATGTCCATCTACAGCTTTGTGGATACGATTGCTGTGGGGCAAGCGGTTGGGCCGATGGGGACGGCGGCGATTGCGGTGCTTAATCCGTTCTTTTGTGTGATGATTTTTCTAGCGATTCTTTGCGGCATTGGCGGCGCGGTGCTTATGAGCAACGCCAAGGGTGAAGGGCTGGAAGAGCGCGGCAATGCGTATTTTACAGCGGCCTTGATGTTGGTTGCGGCGATTATTATTGTGGGCTGGCCGCTGTTCTATATTTTTCATGAGCAGGTGTTTACTTTTTTCGGCGCCGACACGACGAACATGCCATATGTGTTGGCGTACGGCAAGTGGCTGGTGCTGTTCTTTCCAATGTTTGTGCTGCCAACGTTTCTGGGCGCTTTTCTGCGTAACGATGGTGCGCCGGGACGGGCGACATTGGGCGTCGTGGCAGGAGGTTTGTTCAATATTTTTGGCGACTGGTATTTCTGCTTCCCGCTTGACATGGGCATGGAAGGGGCTGCTATTGCTACGGTGTCCGGTACAACGATTCAGGCGGCGATTATGGCGACGCATTTTCTGCGTCGTCGCAAGTGTCATTTGCGGTTGGTCTGGCCGAAGCGCCTGTTTGCGGATATGCGGCGCATTGTGGTGCTGGGATTTGGGGCCGGCGTGTTGGATTTGGGCAATGTGCTGATTGCCATTATCATTAATAATCAGATCATGCGCTATGGCGGCGTGGAGGCGCTGTCGGTGTATGGCGTGGTGGGCACCATCTCGCTGTTGTTCCAGGCGCTTTTTTGCGGTGTGGGGCAGGCCGTGCAGCCTCTGGTATCGACAAACTATGGCGCGCGTCAGATGCAGCGCGTGCAGCAGGTGTTTCGCCTGGCCTTTGCCACGGTGTTGGTGATGGGTGTGATTTTCACATTGATTGGCGAGCTTTTCCCAACGCAGATCACGCGGCTGTTCATTGCCGCTACGCCGGAAGTGCTGGCAGCGGCGCCGCTGGTGTTCCGATGCTATTTCCCATTCTTCTTGTTTTTGGGCATTACGGTGCTGGCCACCTATTATCTGCAGTCCATCATGCATGAGCGTCAGGGGATGACTGTTTCCGTGCTGCGCAGCTTGGTGTTGTCCAATGCCATGTTGCTGGTGCTGCCAATGGCTTTGGGCCTTGTGGGCGTATTTACCGCTATGCCGGTGTCGGAATGCTGCATTGCCATGCTGGCGTTGGTATTTATTCGCCGTTATGGACAGGTGCACAAGGAATAACTAGAGAATAACAGTGGACAAAGAATCGATGCGGTTCTTTGTCCTTTTTTATAGCTTGCGTCTATGGGTGATAGTGACATACAATAGGAGAAGCAAACCAACGTCGCAGAGACGACAGAGAGGAGCGTCCGACATTGACAATCAATGAACGACTGCAAAATGAATTTAATATGGACGCCACACACGTGGAAAACACGGTGGCGCTTTTAGACGAAGGAGCGACGGTGCCATTTATCGCTCGCTACCGTAAAGATCAAACAGGGAACTTGGACGATCAGGCGGTGCGCAATTTTAGCGATCGCTTGACCGCTTTGCGCAAACTAGAGGAGCGTCGTGCCGATGTGCATCGTCTCATCGATGAGCAAGGCAAGATGAACGACGATTTGGCAGGACGCATCGCAGCGGCTGAATCGCTGACGGAACTGGACGACTTATATCGTCCGTATCGTCCGAAACGCAAGACCCGCGCCAGCATGGCCGAGGCACGCGGCTTGGCGCCGTTGGCGGAAGCCTGGTTGAATGGAACGGCTGCTGCTGAGCTGGAGGCGTTGGCGGAGCAGCTGGCTCAAGCCAGCGACGAGTTGGCTGACGCTGCGGCGGCCATTCAAGGTGCCTGCGACATCCTCGCCGAAAAAATGGCCGACGATGCCGATGTGCGCGCGCGCTTGCGTGACGAGCTGGCGCGGCAGGGCGTCATTCACACCAAAGTGGGCAAATCGCCGGACAACACCTACGATACCTATCTGGATTACAGCGAACCATTGGCAAAGATGGCTGCGCATCGCGTGTTGGCTATTGGCCGCGCCGAACGCGACGAAGCACTGAGTGTGAGTCTGGAAGCCGACGAAGAACAGGCGGTGTACCTGCTGTATAAACATAGTTACCGCAAAGGCATGGCGTGGCAGGAACGCCTGCAGGAAACCTGCCGCGATGCTTGGCGCCGATTGCTGAAACCTTCCTTAGAAAAGGAAGTGCGTAAGGCGCGCACCGAATGGGCCGAAGATCAGTCCACCGTGCTCTTTCAGAAAAACCTGCGTGACCTGCTCTTGCAGCCGCCAGTGCGCGGGCACGTGGTGCTTGGCTTTGACCCAGGCTTTGCTAATGGCTGCAAGCTGGCCGTTGTCGATGCCACCGGCAATGTGTTGGAAACAACGGTTGTTTATCCGTTCAAAGGCAAGGGCAACGAAGCCAAGGCCAAAACCACCTTGCGCCGCCTCATTGACGACCACCAGGTGACGCTGATTGCCATCGGCAATGGCACCGCGTCCCGCGAAAGCGAACGTCTTATTGCTGAGCTGCTCGAAGGCAACAGCGACTGTGGCTGGTACATTGTCAGCGAAGCAGGGGCGTCGATCTATTCGGCGTCGCCATTGGCTGCGGAAGAATTCCCAGACCTTGATGCCACCTTGCGCAGCGCCGTTTCCATTGCGCGCCGTGTGCAGGACCCGCTGGCTGAGCTGGTGAAAATCGATCCGCGTTCCATCGGTGTGGGTCAGTATCAGCACGACATCGATCAGAAAAAGCTCACCCATGCCCTTGATGGCGTCGTCGAAGACTGCGTCAATCACGTCGGCGTGGACCTCAACACCGCCAGCGTGTCGCTGCTCTCTCACGTTGCTGGTGTGACACCAGCACTGGCGAAAAACATTGTCACCTATCGTCAGGACAACGGCAGCTTCCGCACCCGCAAGGCCTTGCTCAAAGTGCCAAAGCTGGGGCCGAAGACCTTCGAACAATGCGCTGGTTTCCTGCGCATCGCCGATGGTGACGAACCGCTCGATAACACGCAGGTGCATCCGGAAAGCTACGCCAACGTGCGTGCCATGGCCACCCTCTTTGATTGTGCGCCATCGCCAGAACTGGCGGAGAAAGCCCGCGCTGCCATGCCGATTGCCGAACTGGCCGAGCGTCTTGATCTTGGCCGTGCGACCTTGGCCGACATTTTGGACGCGCTCGCCAAGCCGGGCCGCGATCCACGCGACGATCTGCCTCAGCCACTTCTGCACCACGACCTGCTCAGCATTGAAGACCTTGAGCCAGGCATGGAGCTGGAAGGCACCGTCACCAATATTGCTGCCTTTGGCGCCTTTGTGGACATTGGCCTGCATGAAGATGGTCTCGTGCACATTTCCAAGCTGGCCGATCGTTACGTCAAAGACCCGCTGACCGTGGTGCATGTGCGCCAGATTGTGCGCGTTAAGGTGCTGGATGTGGATCTTAAACGCCGCCGCATCAGCCTCACCATGCGCGGTGTCAAACAACCATAATGCAAATAAAAAAGCATCGTGCTCGTCACGATGCTTTTTTTGTAGAGCGGCTGTCCAAATGTTATTTGTTGTTTAAGTATTCGATGTAGTCGTTGCCCCAGGTTTCAAGTGCTGCCAAAACTGTTTTGAACTTTTCGCCGATGGGGCTTAAATGATACTCTACCCTAGGTGGAATTTGTTGATATTCCGTGCGTACAATCAGACCTTCGCTTTCCAATGTTTTCAATTGTCGCGATAAGGTGGTGTGTGTCATCTCTTCCGGCATGCGTCGATGCAATTCGTTGAAACGTATCGGCCCGTCGCTGAGCAGATAGAGGATATACATTGACCACTTTCCAGTCAACACTTTTTGAGAGGTCACATAGGGACAGTGGCCAAATAGATTTTTTGTTTCCATGGATACGCTCCTTTTTGATACCAGTATCATAAAATATCGTACTTGTTTAAACAATCATACCTCATATAATAAGAGGTGTAAACAGGAAAAACATCACCCATCATTGAAAGGAGTTCATCATTATGAACGAAGTTTTGGATTATCTGAAAGCCTGCGGCACCTTCTATCTGGCCACCGACGAAGACGGTCAGCCTCGCGTACGTCCTTTTGGCGCAGTGTGCGAATTTGAAGGCAAGCTATACATTGTTACCAACAATCAGAAAGACGTGTATCAGCAGATGAAGAAAAATGGAAAGGTTGAGATCTGTGGCATGCACGACGGTACATGGCTGCGTTTGGAAGGCACTGTCAAAGAAGATGAGCGCCGTGAAGCGCGTGTAGCCATGATGGATGCCAACGCTGCGTCTCTGCAGAGCATGTATACCGTGGACGATGGCTTAATGACTGTTTTCTATTTTGAACAGGGCACCGCTACCATCTATTCCTTCACTGCAGAACCACAAGTGATCACTCTTTAAAAACGTTAAAATAAAAAAGCATCGTGTTCGTCACGATGCTTTTTTATTTGTGAAGAAGACGTGCTTCGACTACTGTGCGGAGTCCTGGAGCGCAAGGGGAATGGTTTCAAATTCCATATTCAACAGATCCGCATAGTAGAGCACACGACTTTGATAAGGCCTGCCTACAAGCAGTTTGACGCAAAGCGAGGCTTGCATGGAGGCGCAGCATGCAGGGGTGAAGCTTAGCACGCTTTTATCGGTGAGTTTTGCCGTTGGAGGATACAAGAGAGCGATGGTGTTTTCTTCAGGAAGAATGATGGCGGCCTGGGCCACCCAGCCATTGATGGCGCCGTAAACGTAGGGAATGCCAGCCTGTGACGCAGCCTTTGCCAAAATTCTGCGGCTCTCGATGCTGTCAAGCGCATCCAGAACCACGTCGCATTCGCCCAGGAGAGCGTTTACGTTTTCAGACGTCATAGGCTGAGCGACGGTTTCAACGACGATCGTGTCATTGATGCGTTTCACACGATCTTCTGCCGCCTGAGCTTTGCTGCTGCCCAGCAAGGATTGCTCGCAGAGAAGCTGGCGATTTAGATTGGTCGCTTCGAAGACGTCGCCGTCTACCAGGCGCATGTGGCCAACGCCTATTCGTGCGAGCAGGTCAATAAGGTGGCCGCCGATGCCGCCGCATCCGACGATCAACACTTTTTTCGTTTGAAGCAGCGCGCATTCTTCAGCGCTCAATGCTGGAAGGTTTCGCGCATAGCGTGCATCCATGATCAGCCACCTCCAACTGGTGGAAACAGTGCGACGATGTCTCCGTCTTTAACAGGATCCACTGGTTTTTTGTGGAAGCCGTTGATGAGCAGGATCGCCACCTCTTCCGGTGGAATGCCTAATTTTTTGATGATGTCTCCGGCACAGGTAAGATCGTCAGCAGGCATCATCGTAATTTTATCGCGCCCTTGACGCAGGGTTGCAAACACACGAACTTCAATCATGACCGCACCTCCGTTCAATTGATCATTAAAACAAGGGAGAGGTTCGAACAACCTCTCCCTTTCTTATCTTATTTATTTACCAACGCATTCGTCAAGACCAAGTTTTTTCAGAGTTTCATCGGTTGGGAATGCATCCACCCAGCCACGTGCTTCATAGTACTGTGGCAAGGTCAATGGAAGCTGAGATACCATGCCTTCAGAAGGACCGTTGGAAACAGGTTCTTCCAGGAGACGTTTTGGCAGACGATCGTCTTCTGGCTTCATGCCAGCTGCTTTATTGAACATGCGTTCAATATTATAGATGCGATCGCCGATTTCCAGAACTTCTTCCACGCTCCAGTTTGTACCTGTTGCGGCATTGAGCAGCGCGGTGTATTCTGGTGCGCCCATTGCGAAGGACGTGAATAAGCAATGACCCATGGAATCGATGACAGCGGTTAAATCCTGGAAGGTTTTTGCCCAGACAGCTTTGTCTGTGGTGACGGTACGGTCAAGCTGTTCTGGCAGTCCAAGCACTTCAGGGGAAATCATGTAGCCACGAACATGGCAGCCACCGCGGTTGGAGGTTGCATAGGTGATACCAATACCCTGGATGGCGCGTGCGTCATAGGCTGGCATTTCCTGCTTCTTGACACTCATCGAAATTTCTGGGTGCCCATAATGTTCGCACAAACGAGCGGAACCGGAGCTCATCAGCCAAGCCAGTTCAGAGTCTGGGTCCCCCATGCGTTTGGTCCATTCGATGAGGGATTCTTTGTTGCCCCATTCCAATGGATAGCCATCGCATTCTTCTTCAGTAATGTAGCCACGCTGATAAAGTTCCATAGCGGCAGCAATGGTGCAAGGCGTGGAAATGGCATCCAGCCCGTATTCGTTGCAGAGCATGTTGCAGATATCAATGGTGTTCAGATCATTGTTCCCGCAGTTTCCGCCATAAGCCCAAATTGGTTCGTATTCAGGGCCGCCAACGACTTTGTCACCAACTTTGACCACGCGGGCGCAGGCGATTGGGCAGCGGTAGCAGGCACCCGCTTTAACCAGATAGGTGTCGGCCAGGGTTTCACCGGAAATATCGTCGCCGTATTCGGCGTAGGAATGCTGCCAGTTGTTGGTTGGGAACGCGCCAATGTTATTGATGATGTTGACCAAAACGGCTGTCCCGAGCTGTCGCAGGCCAGAACCAGTTACAGGATTTGCTTTGATGACTTCCATTGCTTTTTGTGTAGCGACCTTGAGAGCGTCAATGTCTGCAATGTTGTCCAGATTTTTACGTGTGGCACGAACAACGATGGCTTTCAATTTTTTGCTGCCCATGACGGCACCAACCCCACTGCGGCCAGCGGCACGGTCTTTGTCGTTCATAATGGCGGCCAGCAGAACTTTCTTTTCGCCAGCAGGACCAATGTTGAGAACCGAGAAATCTTGACCATGACGTTCTTTTAAGGCATCGTCAATGGCTTCACTCTTCATGCCTACAAGGTCGGACGCATCGTGGAGTTCGATTTTGTCGTCATCGATGGAGATGTAGCTCCATTCTGGCGCTTCGCCTTCAACGATGATGGCATCCCAGCCAGCGTATTTGAGCTTTGCCCCCCAAATCCCACCGGAGTTGGAACATGCGATCATTCCGGTCAGAGGGGATTTGGTCACGACCATGTAGCGGCCTGTTGAAGGAGCTGCCGCACCAGTCATTGGCCCTGTAATATAAATCAGTTTGTTTTCTGGAGACAGCGGATCGACCGTTGCGACTCCTTCGTCGTAAAGCATTTTTGTCCCAAGACCACGGCCGCCAATAAATTTATGGGCCAGTTCCAGGTCAAGAGGTTCTACTGTAATGTCGCCCGTGGTGAGATTGATGCGAGCGATTTTTTCATAATATGCACCAGCCATAATGAATTCCTCCTCAGAAATTTTCCGTTAATAATAGAATCTTCTAATTATTAATTATAGTATTTAAGCGAGGGCAAACAAGTTGTTCGTCGGAAGTTCGCGCGAAATTGAACGAAAGTGTGCCATCTCATATATAACATTTTTATGTTTTATCCATCGCGTGTGTGAAACAGCATGAAATGATATGAAATGAAACTCAGCGAATTTCCGTTAACTTGTCTGAAATTTAGAAAAAAAGTATAATAAGTTTAGAAATAATATTTATAAGTCGAAATACAATAAGGGTGATGATGATGGCTCAAAATAAATCTCTTTCTACGCAGGAAGTTGCAGATATTCTGCATGTTAGCAAATCCACCATTTATGATTTAATTCGCCGTGGAGAAATTCGATCTTATAAAATTGGCCGTAAGGTTCGTTTTACACAGGACGATGTGGACGCCTACATTGCACGCTCACGGCATGAGAACGATACGCGCAGCTTCAAAAAAATTGAAACCCATTCCACGTTGTTAACACCGCCCGACATTGAACAGCCAGATATCATCATTTCCGGGCAGGATGTTATTTTGGATATTTTGGCCAATTATTTGCAGCAATGCGATATCAATACGGCGCGGTCCTATCTGTCTGGCTTTGAAGGGCTGCTGTCGCTCTATCAGAATAAGGTGCAGGTGGCCGCTTGTCATTTATACGATGGCTCTTCTTATAATGCGTCCTATGTCCGCCATTTGATGCCTGGCGTGCCTGCTGTGCTGGTGAATTTGTCTTATCGCATCCAGGGCTTTTATGTTCAGAAAGGAAATCCGAAAGACATCCATGGCTGGGACGACTTACGGCGGGAAGATGTCACCATTTTGAATCGCCGTGTGGGTTCGAGCGCACGAATATTATTGGACACTCAATTGAAAAAAATGGGCTTTCCAGCGTCGTCGCTTCGTGGCTACGACCATATTGTCAAATCTCACTTAACGGTGGCTGCAGCCATTGCAGAACGAGAAGCCGACCTTGCGCTTGGAACAGAACGGATTTCTCATCAAATTGAGGGCATTGACTTTATTCCGCTGATGAAAGAGCGGTACGATTTGGTGATTCGAAAATCCTTCTTGGAAACAGAGGTGGGGCAGACGCTTATGACCATCTTGAATGAGCCGGCTTTTCAGCGAGAAGTCACACGTTTTTCCGGCAATGATTATCGTGATCTCGGAAAAATAATGGAGGAAGTTTGATATGTTAGATGTAAAAACACCGTTTGAGGTTTTGGAACTGATGGATCAGGCGTTTTCGCCGTTGGCTGATCGCGAAGAACAGGTGCCGTTGGCGCAGGCGATTGGCCGCGTGCTGGCCGAAGATGTTGCGGCCGAGGAATACGTGCCTGATTTTGACCGTTCAACGGTTGATGGTTATGCGGTCTGTGCCCGTGACACGTTTGGCTGCACAGAAGCCATTCCGGCCATTCTGCCGGTGGCCGGTGAGATCTTCATGGGGGAAGGGGCGGAAGCACCGCTGGCTCCAGAAACCTGCGTTGCCGTTCCAACAGGCGGAGCCGTGCCAGCTGGCGCGGATGGTGTCGTGATGATCGAATACACGGAGGATTATGGCGATGGCACCGTTGGTATTTTGAAATCGGCAGTGCCGGGGCAAAACATGATTTTCCGCGGAGACGACGTCTATCCTGGCAAAGTGATTTTGCATAAAGGCCGTCTCTTGGGAGCCCAGGATATTGGGGCCCTGGCGGCGATTGGTCATGTTCAGGTTAAGGTGGCAAAGAAATGCCGTGTCGGCGTCATTTCTACTGGCGACGAGCTGGTGCCGCCATCTGAAAAACCAGGTCCAGGACAGATTCGTGATGTGAACAGCGTGATGCTGGAAGCCATGTTGACGGCTTTCGGTGCGGACGTGGTTCAGTACGGCATTGTTGTCGATGATGAATCGCTGCTGGCAGAAAAAGTGGATCAGGCCCTTCAGGAATGCGATGCGGTAATCCTTTCTGGCGGAAGTAGTGTTGGTGTGAAAGACGCCGCCTGCCGAATCATTGAGTCTCATGGAACGCTGCTGCTGCATGGCATTGCGATAAAGCCTGGTAAGCCAACCATTCTTGGCAAAGCAGGTAATAAACCGTTGGTGGGCCTTCCAGGGCATCCAGTGGCGGCTTACTTCATTACAAAGCTTTTTGTGCTGCCGCTGTTGGCGCGTTTGATGGGCCAGCGCGTTCAGTCGTACACAGTGACCGCAAGAACCAGCGAAAAGATTGGCGCCAACCATGGCCGGGCACAGTATCAATGCTGCCGTCTGGAACGAGACGAAAAAGGCTGGGTGGCGCATCCGGTGCGTGGAAAGTCCGGCCTTATCACCACTTTGGCTGAAAGCGACGGGTATTTCTGCATTGACCGCGACTGCGAAGGCTTGCCGCAAGGTGCTGAAATACAGGTAACAATTTGTGCGGGGGATTGATCGTATGGGATTCGAATATTTAACAAATGTGCCGCTGGAACAGGCACGTAAGGACTATATGGATAAATTGGAAAGCAATGGCTTTGCGGGCGTTCGGGAAGTGATTCCTGTTCATGATGCCTGCGGGCGCATGACGGCGTCGGCTGTTCATGCGGCGATTTGTGCGCCGCATTATGCCGCCAGTGCCATGGATGGGGTTGCGGTGTATTCGAAAGACACCTTCGGCGCCACCGAAACGACGCCGGTTGTGTTGAGTGCGCAGCAATACATTGTTGTGGACACCGGGGACCCTATTCCGGAAGGCTGTGATGCAGTCATCATGGTTGAAGACATTGTGCAGAACGACGACGACAGCATCACCATTTATGCGGCAGCGGCGCCATGGCAGCATATCCGCCAAATCGGCGAAGACATTTGTGCGGGCGAAATGATTCTGTCGGCGCATATGCCGGTGACCCCAGCGGCCATTGGTGCAATGATCGCCGGTGGTGTGATGGAAGTTGAGGTCATAAAAAAACCGGTGATTGGCATTATTCCAACCGGTGATGAAATCGTGTCACCATGTTCCGATCCAAAACCTGGCGATATTCTTGAATTTAATTCATCAATTTTCTCAGCCATGGTGGAACAATGGGGCGCCTCTGCGAAAACATACCCAATTGTTCCAGACAATTTTGATGCCATTCGTGACATGGTGGACAAAGCCTGCCAGGAATGCGACATGGTGTTGCTGAACGCTGGTTCTTCCGCAGGACGAGAAGATTATTCGGTATCGGTCATTCGTTCTCTGGGGGAAGTGGTTTACCATGGCATCGCCATCAAACCGGGAAAACCGGCCATCCTTGGCTGCAAGGGCGCTGTCCCAATTCTCGGGGTGCCTGGTTATCCGGTGTCCGGCATCATTGTCATTGAAGAACTGTTGAAGCCATTGGTGGATCAATGGCTGCATACTTGCCGAAACGACCATCAATACGTCATGGCGACGTTAACGCGGCCAGTGGTATCTGGGCTCAAATATCAGGAGTTCGTTCGCGTGCGCATGGGCTATGTGGGCGAAAAATTAACGGCGTCTCCATTGAGCCGTGGCAGCGGCGTGGTGTCTTCCTTTATGAAGGCCGATGGGATTCTCGAAGTGCCGCAGGGAACCGAAGGCTACGAAACGGGAGAATCCGTTCGCGTTCGTCTCTTGAGTCCGTTGGAGAAGCTCCAGAACACCTTGGTGGTCATCGGCAGCCACGACCCATTGCTGGATGAAGTGGCGGATATGATGCATATTGCCAACAATAAGGTGTATATGAGCAGTGCCCACGTTGGTTCCATGGGCGGCATTATGGCTATTCGTCGCGGCGAAGCCCACGCAGCCGGCTGCCATCTGCTGGACACCGAAACTGGTAAGTACAACTTGTCGTTCTTGAAAAATTATTTTCCAAATGGCGGCATTCGTTTGATTCGTTGTGTGGGCCGTCAACAGGGCCTGATGATTGCCAAAGACAATCCATTAAACATCCAGGGATTTGCTGATATTGCCAAAGAAGGCGTGCGCTATGTGAACCGACAAAAAGGTTCCGGAACGCGCATTTTGATGGATTACCTGTGTCAGCAGCATGCGGTGGATCCAGCCACCGTTTACGGCTACGAACGTGAAGAGCTCACCCATACGTCGGTTGCGGCACAGATCGCCAACGGCAGTGCCGATGCAGGGATGGGGATTTATTCTGCCGCTAAATTGTACGACCTGGAATTTTTGCCAATCTGCATTGAAGAATACGACCTCATTATTCCGGATCATGCCTGGGAAACCCCTGTCGTGCAGCAATTGCTGGAAACCTTGAAGAGTTCGGCCTTCAAAGAAAAGATGCTGGCAATGGGCGGCTACACCGTCGAAAATCCTGGGGAAATCATACCATTGGACGACGATGAAACACGTTGACGTTGCGGTTATTGGCGCCGGGGTGCTGGGCTGTTTTGCTGCCCGTCATTTGCAGCGCTGGCAGCTGGACACGGTGCTCATTGACGCGGCGGATGATGTCTGCATGGGCATTTCTCGCGCCAATTCTGCGATCGTGTACGCCGGGTATGACAACCAGCCCGACAGTTTAAAAGCAAAATTGACGGTGGCCAGCAACGCGCAGTTTGCCAAACTGTGCGACGATCTCGGCATTTCTTTTAAACGATGCGGCGGTTTGATGGTGAGCCATGGGCCCAACGGCCAGGCGGTGCTTCGCAAGAAGTTTCAGCAAGGGCAGGCCTCAGGAGTGCCTGGACTGGCTCTTTTGTCTGGAACACAGGCACGCGAACTGGAACCGATGCTTGCGGAGTCTGTCACGGCGGCGCTCTACGCGCCAAGCGTTGGCACGGTGAACCCCTGGCATCTGACGATTGCTGCCTACGACAATGCGCGGGAAAATGGCTGCCAGGTTCTGTTGAAGACGCGTGTGGAAGCCATCCATCGTGACAAAGAGCGCTATCTATTAGAAACTTCTGGAGAACGCATTGCCTGTCGAGCGGTTGTCAATTGTGCGGGTTTGTCGGCGGATGCGGTGCAGGAAATGGCGTTTGCGCCTTCTGTGCGGCTCCGTCTCGATGGTGCCGATTATCTGGTGTTGGAC
>CALAKO010000254.1 GCA_937922955.1 uncultured Peptococcaceae bacterium
ATTAATATATATTTATAAATATGGATTATCTGCCAATGAGGCTGTAAGGAGGTATTTTTATGAAAGATTATGACAGCAACATTATCCGTAACATTGCGGTGTTGTCCCATGATGGTGCTGGTAAAACAGCGCTTGTTGAGTCAATGCTTTTGATGTGCAAAGGCGTTGACGCTGTTGGTCGCGGGAAGGACAACAAACATATTCTCGACTTCGAACCAGAAGAAATTACCCGCAATGTTACAATTCAGCTTGGCATGGCTCCATGTGAATGGAACGGGTATAAACTGAATTTCATTGATACGCCAGGGTATTCTGAATTTAGCGGCGAAGTCAGTGAAGCTTTGCGTGCGGCCGATGGACTCATGCTTGTTATTTCAGCTGAATCGGGTATTCAGGTCGACACTATTCGAGCATGGCAGTACGGTAAGAAGCTGCATTTGCCACGCTTGATTTATGTAAATAAAATGGACATGGAAAATGCGGATTTCTTTGGCTCACTGGAACGCATGCGTGAGCTGTTTGGAAAATCTGTCATGCCTCTTCAGGTTCCGATTGGTGAAGGGGCAGAGTTCCGTGGAATTATCGATGTTCCAACCATGAAAGCCTATGAATGGGTAAATGGAGAACGTCAGGAATGCGATATTCCAGCGGACTTAAAAGATCGTGTTGATGAAGTATTGGATATGTGCATGGAAGCGGCTGCAGAAGGCAGTGACGAGTTGCTTGAAAAATATCTTGAAGGGGAGCCTCTCACGGTTGACGAAATGTATGAAGGGCTTTATCAAGGTATGAAAGGCGGCCGTGTATGTCCGGTTCTGTGTGGCAGCGCAGTATCACACATTGGCAGTCGTTTGCTTTTGGATTGCTTGATCAAGTTCATGCCAGACACCACACAGCGTGTCAATGAAGCCGTTAATATTGACACAGGCGAAGAACTGCTGGTGAACCACGACGATCCATTCTCTGCATTTGTATTCAAAACTAGTCTGGATCCATTCTCTGGGAAATTAAGTTATGTTCGTGTTATCAGTGGCAAGGCGACAGAAGGCATGAGCTTCTACAATACAACCAATGAAAGCGAAGGCAAAATTTCCAAGATGTTCACGCTTATTGGGAAACGTCAAGAACCATTGACCAGTGCTTCTGCCGGTGATATCATTGTTATTCCTAAACTGGATGATGTTCGCACCGGTGATACGCTTGCAAGTAAAGAGTTCCCAGTAAAATATCCGGCTATTGATTTTCAGCCATCGTTGTACACTGTTTGGGTGCGCGCTGAAAACAAGGGTGAAGAAGACAAACTTGGTACGGCCCTCAATAAAATTGCCGAAGAAGATCCAACTTGCGTCCTGAGAAAAGATGTTGAAAGTGGTCAATTGCAGTTGTCCACGATGGGTGAAGTGCATCTTGATCATATTATGAGCAAGATGGAACGAAAATATGGCGCCAAAGCCATTATTGATAAGGTTTATATTCCATATCGTGAAACCATTCGTGGCAAAGCGATGGCAGAAGGCAAACATAAGAAACAGAGCGGTGGTCATGGTCAATATGGTCATGTAGTAATGGACATTGAACCAACAACCAATGGTCAGGAATTTGAATTTGTCGATGCCATCGTTGGTGGTGCTATTCCTCGTCAGTTTATTCCTGCTGTTGAAAAAGGTGCGGTTGAAACCTTAGCAAAAGGTGTCATCGCAGGTTATCCGCTGATCAACATTAAATTGACCTTGAAAGATGGGACGTTCCATAGTGTCGACTCCTCTGAAATGGCATTTAAAGTGGCTGCTTCTCTCGCTCTGAAGAAAGGCATTCCAGAAGCCAAACCGGTCCTTCTTGAACCAATTTACGCTGTAGATGTTATGGTTCCAGAAGAATACATGGGCGATATCATCGGTGACATTAGCTCCAAGCGTGGCCGAGTGCTTGGCATGGAACCTGGCGAAGATGGAATTACCACTGTTAAAGCACGTGTTCCATATGCTGAAATGCTGGAATACGGGGTGCAGCTGCGTGCAATGACGCAAGGGCGTGGTAATTTCGATATGGCATTTGACAGCTACGAAGAAGTCCCTGCCAAATTGGCTCAAGAAATCATTGAAAACTATAAAGCAGACAGTGAGGACGATTAATTGTTCTGCATAAAGTGATGCATCGACATTGGCTCAAAGAGTCAATGTCGATTTTTAGGTTTATCCTTAGAAAGGGAAGGGATCATGAAACAACAGGAGAGTCATTCCGATGCGCTGCACGTCACCTTAAAAGTGATTGCAACCATACACACTGCGTACAAAAGCAAGTTTGGCGTTCCACGACAAAGTGGGATCGTCAATCAGCTGGAAAGCCGCATCGTATTTGAACCAGAATTTCGTAATAAAGAGGCTTTAAGAGGTATCGAAGGGTATGAGTATCTTTGGCTGATATGGTCCTTCTCAGAGGCAATTAGAAGCGATTGGTCACCAACTGTTCGTCCGCCACGATTAGGCGGTAATGTCCGCAGAGGCGTCTTTGCTACCCGTTCACCTTTTCGTCCGAATCCGCTGGCGTTGTCATCTGTTCGATTACTAAGAATCGAAGAAACTCCGAATGAAGGGATGGTGCTGATTGTCGATGGCGCTGATATGATGGATGGCACGCCAATCTACGATATAAAGCCTTATCTGCCTTTTACCGACAGTCATCCAGAGGCAAAAGCTGGTTTTGCGCAGGATGTGTTGGATGAACAAATTGCTGTCGATTTTCCACAAACGCTGCTTGATGTTCTGCCGCAGCATCTGCGTGCAGGTGCACTGGCTATGCTGGCGCAAAATCCCATTCCGCATTATCAAAAAGACCCTTCGCGTGTGTATGGTATTGATTTTGGCGGCTATGACATTCGATTTCGTGTTGCAGAACATCGAGCAACGGTCATTGAAGTGATTAATAGACAGAAAAGTATGGAATAACGATAGGGTTTTTGTTAAAACTTTATTGACATGTTCCAAAATTAAGCTATACTAGACAACGAAAGCAATTAAACGACAGGATGGAGGGGGAGAATAATGGTTTTTGATCAGGTAAAAGAAAGTCTTGCCGATATCTTGAGTTGTGATGCAGAAAAGATCGATATGGATACCGACCTCGTGCGTGATCTCGGTGTGGATTCCATCGATACCGTCGAACTCATCATGGCTGTGGAAGAGACTTACGACATCTCAATTTCTGACAAAGAAGCACAGGAATTAAAAACTGTCGCTGATGTTGTTGAATTTATTGAAGATCACCTTGAAGAGTAGAAAAGAAAGAAATAGCGCAACTATTTCGACTATGAATTTGTTGAACAATTCAATTTGAATAATGCAGGAAGTTGTAGTATGATATTAATATAAAGTATCCTAGATACTACCACTTCAAAGGAGAGAATCAATCAATGAGTGACATTTGGGAAACACTTGAAGCCCGCATTAAAGGTAAAGATCTGACAATCGTATTTCCAGAAGGTGAAGATGTTCGTATTCTTGGCGCAGTAGCGCGTCATCAGAAAGATGGACTGATTGTGCCAATTCTCCTGGGCAATCCTGAAAAAGTACAGGCAATTGCAAAGGAAAACGGCATTGACATCGAAGGTGTTCAGATCATCGATCCAGACAACTATGCAGAATACGACGATATGGTTGCAAAGTTCGTAGAACGCCGCAAAGGCAAAGCTACCGAAGAAAAAGCACGTGTACAGTTGCGTGATCCTAACTACTTTGGCACCATGCTGATCTACCTCGGCAAAGCAGATGGTATGGTTAGCGGCGCTTGCCATTCTACTGGGGACACCGTTCGTCCAGCACTGCAGATTGTAAAGATGAAACCTGGCTGCTCCCGTGTCAGTGGTGCAATGGTTATGCTTAAAGGCGACGAACGTTACCTCTTCAGCGACATTGCCATCAACATCACTGTTGATGCACAAGCAATGGGCGAAATCGCTGTTGAAAGCGCTAAAACCGCAAAAACCTTTGACATCGATCCAAAGGTTGCACTGTTGAGCTTCTCCACCAAAGGTTCTGCAGTATCCCCTGAAAGCGAAAAAGTTGCAGAAGCAACTAAGATTGCACAGGAACTCGCTCCAGAACTCCCAATTGATGGTGAATTACAGTTCGATGCTGCATTTGTTGCTAGCGTTGGCGAACGCAAAGCTCCTGGTTCCAAGGTTGCTGGCCACGCTAATACCTTTATCTTCCCAAGTTTGGAAGCTGGTAACATTGGCTACAAAATTGCACAGCGTTTTGGCGGCTTCGAAGCCATTGGGCCAATCCTGCAAGGTCTTGCAAAGCCAATCAACGACCTTTCCCGCGGCTGCAATGAAGAAGATGCTTACAAGCTCGCAATCATTACCGCTGCTCAGGCTGTTGCAGAATAAGAGACTATATTGGTTAGCAAAAGCCGTGAATGTGTTGACGACATTCACGGCTTTTTTGTGTTTTATGAAGAAAAATGCTGAAATCCTCTTGCAGAATCATTGCTGTTCTGATAAAATATATTGCTGTAATCCCTGCTCTGCAAAGCAGAGCCGTTAGTCCGGGGGGAGGAGGTGCAAAGAATGCGCGATTATGAACTTCTTTATATCATTAAGACTGAAGTAGGCGAAGAACAGACTCAGGCTGTTATCGACCGTTATGTTGGTATCCTCGAAGGCGAAGGTGCTACCGTAGAAAAGGTTGACAAATGGGGCAAGAGAAAGCTCGCTTACACCATCGACAAGAAGTACACCGATGGTTTCTACGTTTTAGTGAACTTCAAAGGCGAAGCTAACGCCGTTGACGAAGTAGATCGTTTGATGAAGATCGACGAAAATCTTCTTCGCCACATGATCACCCGTGTCGACGAATAATTTTCTCGTCAAAAGAAAGAGGGCCTAAAGTATGAATAAAGTCATTTTAATCGGTCGTTTAACTGCTGATCCTGAGCTCCGCTATACACCGAATGGTGCTGCAGTGTGCAGTTTCCGAATTGCTGTTGATCGTCCGTTTAACTCACAAAGTGGTGAACGCGGCGCTGATTTCATCAACATTGTTGTATGGAACAAAGCGGCTGAAAACACTGCTAAGTATATGAGCAAAGGCCGTCAGATCGCCGTAGAAGGGCGTCTGCAAATCCGCAGTTTTGATGGCAACGACGGTCAACGTCGTTGGGTCACTGAAGTTGTTGCTGATCGTGTCGAGTTCCTCGGCGGTGGCGGCAATAATGGCGGAGATGGTTATGGCGGCAATTACGGTGGTCAAAATCAGAATTATCAACGTCAAAACGATCAATTCACTCAGGCAATGCCAAGTGATAATTCTCTTGGCTCTTTCGGCACTGAAGTCAGCTTCAGTGATGAAGATCTGCCGTTCTAAGTGAGAAAGGAGTTTAACCATGGCAAGAAGAGAACGTAACAGACGTTCACGCAAGAAAGTTTGCCAGTTCTGTGTTGACAAAGTCGAACATATCGATTACAAAGACACGAACCGTCTGAAAAAATACATGACCGAACGTGGTAAAATTCTTCCACGCCGCATCACTGGTAACTGTGCAAAGCATCAGCGCGCACTGACCGTTGCTATCAAGCGTGCAAGAACCATGGCATTGCTGCCATACACCAACGACTGATCAGTCATAAAAATGCAAAGGGCCTTGTTTCATTTTAAACAGGTCCAATA
>CALAKO010000255.1 GCA_937922955.1 uncultured Peptococcaceae bacterium
GATGGGTGCAGCAAATGCAGTTGCTGGAAAATTTAAAGGGAAGCTTAGCGAATTAAAAGCAAAGCAGGCGGAAAAAAAGCAGTCTCAAATTGAAACTAAAGTTGAAGAGAAAAGAGAGCCTGCCGAATCAATTTTAACGTATGAAAACGATGTTAACAATCAAGAAGACGTTGCTGCTGTTGATGAACCTGTATCAATGAAAAAAGTTGTTTTCCCAGTTATTGTACTGGGCTTAATCATTGGGTTGGTTATTGGGTTGGTTTTAATTCAGCCATGGAGCAGCAATGATGAGACTGCCAACACCAATCAGACCGCAGTGAGCACTGCGATGCTAATTGAATAACGAATCGTCCTGTATAGAGCATTGACAATAAGAGGGGCAATGCTTTATACAGGACATTTTTTGTTGCACGTAGATTCTGTATAAAAAAATTAGTCGCTTTGCAATTATTGGTAACAAAGTAAGAGGAAATATTGACATTAAATCAGGTTCGTCTTATAATCTAACCCTGTTAGATAAAATGAATAGGAGGAAATGTTGTTTGGCTAATCAAGAAGAAATAGAAGAGATGATTCAATTGTTCCATACGATTCATCCGCATCATTCAAGAAAACAAATTGATAAAGTTTCAGCAGGCATGGGGGCTGTTTTAAGATATCTTTCGACAACCGAAGGATTAGTAACAGCAGGTCAAATTGCTGCTCAGCTTGAGATCAGCACGGCCAGAGTTGCGGCCTTATTAAAAAAAATGGAAGCTAAAGATTTAATTATTCGAGAAACCGGCCCAAAGGATGCTCGTACAACGGTGGTACGCTTATCGGATCATGGCGAAGAAACCGTTGAAAAGCTACGGTTGGAAATCTATGGCCAAGTTGGGCGAATGATTGATACGATTGGAATGCCGCGTTTAAAAGAATTTGTTATGACGGCTCAAGAAATGATTAAGATTGTTGAAAAACCTTCTCAAGACATTCTCGAAAATTTTTTGGATTAGAAATGGTGCGATAGTTCATTTCGTAGAATAATAAAGGCTATCATTTAAAGGAGATCGGATCTATGCTTAAATTGCTCAAAAATTTCACAAAAAAAGAATGGGCTTTAGCGGTTTTAGCAATTGCATTTATTGTTGTACAAGTTTGGTTAAATTTGACAATGCCTGATTACATGCGTGATATTACAATGTATGTTCAGACGCCAGGCAGTACCATGAAAGAAATTTTATCTTCAGGTGGCATGATGTTGCTTTGTGCTGCTGGGGCTTTGGCCGCATCTGTTGTAACGGCTGTATGTGCGTCAAGAATTGCAACAAATTTTAGTGCAACGCTTCGAAGCAAATTGTTTCGAAAAGTGCAGGCATTTTCAATGGAAGAGATTGGTCATTTTTCAACGTCAAGCTTAATTACTCGTTCGACCAATGATATTACTCAAGTACAGATGTTAATTGTACTTGGTTTGCAGATGTTGATTATGGCACCGATTATGGCTGTTTGGGCCATTTGCAAAATTGCCAACAAAGAATGGGAATGGACCCTTTCGACAGGCGTGGCGGTGGTTGTCCTTTTGGTCATTGTTGGGATTTGTATGTTGCTGGCAACACCAAAGTTTCGCAAATTGCAGCAGTTGACGGACGATTTGAATCGCGTGACACGAGAAAATTTAACCGGTCTGCGTGTCGTTCGTGCTTATAATGCAGAAGACTATCAAGAGAATAAATTTGACGAAGCCAATACTATTTTGACCAAGACGCAGTTGTTTGCGCAGCGTACGTTGGCGTTTTTGATGCCAAGCATTCAAATGATTATGAGTGGGCTGACGTTGGCTGTTTATTGGATTGGCGCCATTCTGATTGAAAATGCGAATATGGTAGGAAAAGTAGCTACCTTTTCTGATATGATGGTATTTTCACAATATGCCATTCAAGTGGTTATGTCCTTCATGATGCTTGTCATGATATTCATGATTCTACCTCGTGCTCAAGTTGCTGCTAAACGTATTAACGAGGTGTTAGAAACAGAACCATCCATCAATGATGGTACTTTAACCGAAGGAAAGAGTGACCATACCGGTGAGGTTGAGTTTAGAAATGTAAGCTTTGCTTATCCTGATGCGGAAGATAGTGTGCTTGAAAATATTTCGTTCACAGCTAAAAAAGGAGAAACGATTGCCTTTATTGGTGCGACAGGATGTGGGAAGAGTACGGTTGTGAACTTGATCCCTCGTTTCTATGATGTTACTGAGGGTGAAGTTCTTGTTGATGGTGTTAATGTGCGGGAGTACAGCCAAAAGGCGCTGCGTAATAAAATTGGTTACGTATCACAGAAAGCCATCCTTTTTGCAGGCACAGTCCGCTCTAATATCGCTTATGGAGACAATGGTCGCGATGATTTTACTGATGAAGTGGTCAAAAACGCGATTGCAACGGCTCAGGCTGCAGAGTTTGTTGAACAAATTGAAGATGGTTATGATGGACGTGTGGCACAGGGCGGCGATAATTTCTCTGGTGGTCAGAAGCAACGTTTATCCATTGCACGCGCAGTAGCGAGACGGCCTGAAATCTTCATTTTTGATGATTCTTTTTCTGCGCTTGACTATAAAACAGACCGAGTTCTTCGTGACACATTGAATCGTGAATGTGGTGACGCGACAAGATTTATCGTGGCACAACGTATTGGCACGATTCGTGATGCAGATAAAATTATTGTGCTTGATGAAGGGCGCATCGTTGGAATGGGTCGACATGAAGAATTAATAAAGACGTGTGAAGTGTATCAACAAATTGCACTTTCTCAGCTTTCAAAGGAGGAATTGGCGTAATGACGAAAGAATACAAGGCGCAGCCTACGTCGCATGGCCATGGCCATTATCGAGGCCATAGCAAGCCAAAAGATCTTGTTGGTACTTGGAAAAAATTGTTGGGCTATTGCCGTAGATATTTGGCCATCTTTATGGTGGCATTGATATGCGCAGCAGCAGGGACTGTGTTGACGTTGATTGGTCCGGATAAGCTTTCTGAAATGACAGATACCATTACCGAGGGATTGGCGCCAAACACTGAAGTGCTGACCGAATTAACGGACACGGTATCTGAAAACGTAGCAAAGAATATGCAAACAGTATCCGGAGAAATATCCTCAAACTTGACAAGCGGAACGTCGAAGGCAATTACGGTGAATGGCTCGGAGATTTCTCTTGAGGATCAAAAGAAAACGTTGGAAGTGTTGACATCAATGAGTCAGTCCGACGCGGCTTCGATGCAACAAGCTTTTAGTGAATTGCCAGGTTCCGTTCAGCAGGCGTTATATAGTGACATCACCATAAATGGTGTAACGGTCAGTGGGGCTGATCAACGTGCAGCCTTAGAAATCATGCAAAATGTTGACCCGGAAAATAGCAGCGATGCTCTTGAAGCCATGGACGAGCTGCCAGAGTCTGTATATAGTCTGATTAAACCAGGCATTGATATGGACAAAGTGCGCAATATAGGATTTATCTTGGTTGCATTTTATGTCATGAGCTACGCTTTTTCTGCCATTCAGGGCTGGATCACTGCAGGGGTCACACAGCGTGTGTCAAGATCACTGCGTAGCGACATTTCGCGAAAAATTAATAAACTTCCGATGTCCTTTTATAATCGTACAAGCACAGGGGACATTCTCTCACGTGTAACGAACGATGTCGATTTGATCAGTCAGTCCCTAAACCAAAGCATAGGAAACTTAATTACATCTGTTATCTTGTTGCTGGGCAGTTTGTTTATGATGTTTATCACAAATGTTTGGATGACCTTTACGGCGATATTAGCAAGCTTGCTCGGATTCGTGGTAATGTTTGCGATTATGAGCCGCAGTCAAAAATACTTTGCTCGTCAGCAGCGACATTTGGGGGCATTAAATGGGCACATCGAAGAAATGTATACAGGACATACGGTGGTAAAAGCTTACAATGGCGAAGAAGCAGCACAACAAACGTTTGATGAAATGAACGACAAACTGCGCGAAAGCGGTTTCCGCGCTCAAACATTAGCAGGGATGATGATGCCTGTCATGAGCTTTGTAGGTAATCTTGGTTATGTGGCAGTCTGCGTTGTTGGCGGTGCAATGGCGTTCAACGACATGATTGGCTTTGGCGTCATTGTGGCATTTATGATGTATGTTCGTTACTTTACGCAACCGCTTTCACAGATCGCCCAAGCGGTTCAATCGCTTCAATCAGCTGCAGCGGCTGGCGAGCGCGTCTTTGAATTCTTGGAAGCTGAAGAAATGTCTGATGAGACAGGAAAAATTAATGAACTGGACAACGTGAAAGGTTACGTTGATTTTGATCACGTTCGCTTTGGCTACGAAGATACAAACAAAACAGTTATTCACGATTTTTCTGCTCATGCAAAGCCAGGCCAGAAAATTGCCATTGTTGGCCCAACTGGTGCAGGGAAAACCACCATGGTTAATCTGTTAATGCGTTTCCATGACCTGCAAAGCGGTGAAATTCGAATTGATGGAACACCAACCAGTCAAATGACACGAGAAGCGGTACGCAGTGAATTTTGCATGGTTCTGCAAGATACCTGGCTGTTTGAAGGTACACTGCGTGAAAATCTGATCTATTGCACGGAAAATGTGAGCGATGAAAAAATGATCACCGCTTGCAAAGCCGTTGGCTTGGATCATTTTATTCGCACCTTGCCAAAAGGTTATGATACTGTCTTGAATGATCAAATCAGTCTCTCGCAGGGGCAGAAACAGCAACTGACCATTGCGCGTGCAATGATTGCCGATAAACCAATGCTGATTTTGGATGAAGCAACGTCATCGGTGGATACACGCACAGAACAACAAATTCAGGCAGCCATGGACAAGCTGATGGAAAATCGCACATCGTTTGTTATTGCCCATCGCCTTTCAACCATCAAGAATGCAGACCTTATTCTTGTGATGAATCATGGGGATATCATTGAGAGCGGCCCTCATGAAGAACTTCTGGCTCAAGGCGGTTTCTATGCCGATCTGTACAACAGTCAGTTTGAACAAGCTTCATAAACGAAAGTAAACATAACATCCCTTAATGTAGGAAGTGTAACGATTTCTACGTTAGGGGATGTTGTATTTATGTCCGGAAAATGTATACGAGGTGGTGGTGTGAAAGAAATATCGTGGGATAAAAATACTACAATGTGTGAATCGAAAGAATAATAAGGTGGATAATGTTGCTGCTTCCGTTGTCCGGTTGTTTTTTTTATGAACAAGATGCATTTTGCAGTGAGTATAGCTACGGACGCTTTTAAAATAGAATGAATATGATTTCTGCCAAGGCCATCTGGCTTATCATGTGGGAATTGACAGAGTTGTGATTATAGTATATAATGTGCATCAAGAAACGGCACACTAATTTAGAGGTGATGTCCCTGTGAATATTGTAATATCCAATACTTCTGATTTGCCTTTATATCAACAAATTAAGGATCAAATTAAAGATGCTATTTTAAAAGAAGAATTGGTAGAGGGTGACCTTCTTCCGTCTATTCGTACTTTTGCGAATGACCTATCTGTAAGTGTTTTAACAATTCGACGAGTTTATGAAGAACTGGAGCATGAGGGATTTGTAACGAGTAAAGTTGGCGTAGGAACGTTCATTTCGCCGAGTAATCTTGAACTGTTACGGGATTCTAAACGTCGACTTGTAGAGCAAAAGATGCAGGATATGATTCAAACAGCAAAATCGCTTAAAATCACAAAAGAAGAGTTAAATATGATGATGGATATCTTATACGAGGAGGCTTAATATGCAACCGCTTTTAGAAGTAGAAGGGCTTACAAAAACGTATCCTAATTTTCAACTGGATGGCGTATCTTTTTCAATTTATGAAGATTGCATCACAGGTTTTATTGGAGCAAATGGGGCAGGAAAGACCACAACGATTCGCTCTATTCTTCAATTGATTTCACATGAAGCCGGTACTATAAAATTTAAGGGAAAAGATATATCAAAAACAGAGAAATCCTTCAAGGATGCCATTGGTGTCGTGTTTGATGAAGGCGTTTTTTACGACGAGTTAACTTTGACTCAGATGAAAAATTTGATTGCTTCGTCCTATTCGCATTGGGACAACGGAGTGTATGCACGTTGCTTAGAGGCTTTCTCTCTTAGATCAGATCAAACCATTTCATCTCTGTCACGTGGAATGAAAATGAAATTCTCATTAGCGTTGGCCTTGTCCCATCATGCAGAGCTGTTAATCATGGATGAGCCTACAAGTGGTCTCGATCCGATGATTAGAAAGCAGTTCATTGAGATCTTAAAACAATTTATGACACAGGGTGGAAAAGCTGTCTTTTATTCCACGCATAACACTTCCGATTTAGACAAAGCTGCCGATATGCTAGTGATGATTGATAATGGTAAAATTCTGTTCGAAGAAGATAAAGATATATTGTTGGAAACTCATCGGCTTGTGAAAGGGAAAGGGCTATTGCCTGATGGACTTAAGAAGTTGTTTTTGAATGTGGAGCAAACGAAATACGGATTTACAGGCGTTACGAATCAAGTTAAACAGGTGAAAAAATTGTTGCCAGATGCCGTATTTGAACGAGTAACGGTTGAGGATATCATGCTTTCCCGCATGAAGGAAGATGTATCTGCATGATTTTCGAACTATTAAAGAAGGACTGTATCCTTGCAAAAAACTACGTAGCTGCGGTTATTCTTATTGGGATTGGTTTGCCAGTGCTTTTGGT